>WQYW01000015.1 GCA_009781045.1 Alphaproteobacteria bacterium | reverse complement strand
GGCAGTACCTCAACAGCGCGGATCGTCATCCCGTGCTCTCACGGCAATCTCCGCAAGCAGAATTTTGAGCCTGCCGTCCGCCGGAGGCGTCAAAACAGGGCGTCGATATTTCGGGCACCACACTAATGTGATGCTTGCCGCGAAAACACCGCCCCAGCGTTTTCAGCATAGCGTCCTGCCGCCATACCGAACGATAAGTCCAACGGATACATAAGTCAACCGCCGCACTCCGCGCACAGACGCGGACCGGCATTCCTCTGCCGCCTGAAGGCGGCAGTCCCCAGCCGGAGGTTATGATGGGATCCACCTGTCCAACGGCAGACACGTTGCGTGTTCCGCCTCAAGTCCGGCAATCCGGCGCGACAACGCATCGATTTCGACCTCGCGAAGCCGGTCTTTCCCACAATGCCGCTCCCTTGCTGCGACAAGCGCGGTGCGAAGCATCCCAAGCTCCGGGCGGGAAACACCACGCTGGCGATCGCTATGGATCATGACACCTCGCTTGCCACCGCGAAACCAGTTTGCGAGGAGCGCAAGGCGCCACAGAGCGGGTCGTGCCTCTTTCCCTGTCGAAGCGGAGTGAAGGCCCCCCAATTCCGGCGCCAGCGGCCGGACTGCCTCACCCGAAGATGGGCGCGGCCTCTCACCTCAACCTGTGCTTCCTCTCGACACCCCTGCCTTCACGATGTGCCAGAACCGCACCTGAGGCTTCACGCCAGCCTCCCCCCGCGCAAGCCGTGTTCGGATCGTCATCCCTGCACAAGCTTCCCCTGACACCGCAGGTCCCGCTCAACGACGATTCTTCAGCACCCCCCCGTCAACCGCTTGCTGGATCCGGCGATTTGCTGCGCCGACGAGTGCGGAGGCTTGCCGTCTCACAGAAGGTCGGGACCTTGGCGCTCCAGACATGCATCCTTCACTCCATCCTCGACCGTGCCGGCGACGACGACGGCATCTCCCCAGAACAGGCCGTCGTCGCTGAAACAGAGGTCGAACCAGCCTCCGCGCCAGATGCGGATCGACTGCAGGCGGATGCGCTGTTTGAAGGCATCGACCGCAAGGGGTTCTTCGCCCTCGTCGAGCCTCTCGTTTTTCAGCTCCACCAGCTCGTCGGCTGCGCAATCCACGACATCGCGATGCCATCGGGCCTGATCCTGCCACATCCTGCGCGCCTGCTCCAGAAGCGGCGGCAACTCCTCAAGCGTGCGGGCATGAAACTCAACCTCGATCCTGGAACCATTCCACGACGCCTGGGCCGTGAACGTCCGGTTATGGCGGTCCCGCGTACAGGGTCCGAAAAGCGGATCCTGATGGATCACGGGCAGCCGCAGTCGTGCTGCGTGCCCGGCCAGTTCCTCGTCCCCGATCACTTCCAGCGGGCCCTCCAGCCAGCCACGCGGGCCGCCGGCGTCGGGCTCCATCACCAGCCGCGCCCGGACCCGCACCAGATCATAATAGCGCGGCCCTTCGTGGTCATGGTGCTTCATCGCCGCATCATCAAGCTTCCGGGTCAGGCAGAGTGGCCTTGTGTTGAGCTCCCCGCCCTGGAAGCGCCAGACATCCAGCGTGGTGTCCTCGATCCACGACCGTTGCGGCCCGGATGTGATCACCTGGTCGCCCATCACGCCTTCGACCACCACCACCGGGGCCGCCCGCAATCGCGCGTTCATCTGCCTTTTCTGCGGCGACACCGCGAACAGATCATCCGTCACTTCACTCCCCCTTTTCAGGTTCCGCACAGCGGCACCAAAATCCACTCTCACGCCACCTGCACCCGACTGCACAAGTTACAGCAGTCGACCGGAAATCAGACATTGTCATGGCCGGTTCGCAACATCGATCTTTCCCGGGCGTCAACCGCCCGATACCGCTCCTGGTGCACAAGCCCAAAGGCCAGACCCGCCACCAAAGAGGTCCAAGAGTGAAACCTGGTGAAACCTGGTGAAACCTGGAGCCCGACTTTGCTTACACCGATATGGTTGTAACATACCGATGTCAAACCGGGGCTGGCCTTGTCGGTCGGGGGCGCATCGCACGGCCCGCAACGGCAAACCCACGAGCGCTGTCGAAAACCTCGTAACCGATGTCCATGATGCGTTTGATCCGGTTGGCGGTTTTTGCAGAAGCGCAGGTCCTCAAAACGCGGCCGCCCAGGGCGGTGCAATGGACGTGCGCGCCTGATTGAGACCAGGCTGCCCGCGCGGGGTCTTTCCTGCCATTTTGCCCACCACCCGCCCCCGGAATGCGCATGGCCTCCCCCCGCGAAATGGCGGGCGATCAGGGACAGGTCAGGGAAAAAAACAGCCGTGATCTCCATTTTTGGCCGATTTCCCCGGCTCAAGCCCTGACGCCGTCCCAGCTCCTGTTGCCAAAACGCTGCGATTTTGTCCTATGACTGTCGCGAGATTCAGCCTTCGGAGCACGTCGCCATGGTTCCTTTCTTCGTTCAGATCAAATGCCGGCTCGGCCAGTCCTACACCGTCGCCAATGCCCTCGCGGAAGCCGAGATCGCCTCCGAAATCTATTCCACCGCTGGCGATTACGATCTCCTGGTGAAATTCTATGTCGAAAAGGACACCGACATCGGTCATTTCGTCAATGAGAAGGTGCAGATCCTGCCAGGCATCCAGGACACCTACACCATCATCACCTTCAAGGCCTTCGGCACCAGTTGATCCCTGAGAATTCGCCCCTTGAGACGGCTCCGGCCACGGCCACGGCCCGCATGGACAGCCGCCAACAGACTTCGTGTCGGGGGCTGAAAACCCCGACCGCAGCCTCGCCGCAGGAAGGGGGAGGCGCGCTTTCAGTAATCGCGCGCCTGATCGAACCAGCACTGCGCCATTTCCTCCGTGACGCCGAGGCGGCAAGCGTGATCGGTCTGGCTCAGCTGCCATACTGCCCCCTGTCCGACCTGGGCAGTTACACCCATTTGAAACAGGGCGAAACTGCAGCCGGGATGGTTCAGGGATGCGGGATTTCCTGCATCAGTCAGCCCCCCTGGAGACCCTGCCTTCGTCTTCTTTGCCGCGTGCCAGCGCCAGCAGCCATTTGCGGCCGAACAAGAGCCAGATCGAGACTCCATAGATCAGGGCTCCCCAGACCCCGAGCCAGATCAGCATCACCACGTCCCTGCCACGCTGGGGAAACAGGGCGCTCACAGCAGGAGCGCTGAGGAGCCACAGCGCCACGCCCAGAATGACGCCGGCGGCGAGGAAGCGGACAATCGCGCTTCTCAGCGCCCGGTCGAGTTCGAGATAGCCGCGACGCACGGCAAAAGTCAGGACCAGAAGGAGATTGGTCCAGGCCCCGACCGCGGTGCCGATGGCGAGACCGACCTGCGCCAGCCAACCCATCAGCGCCACTTTCAGGGCCACATTGACCGTCACCCCGGACAGACTGGCCCACATCGGCGTTGCTGTGTCCTTGCGGGCAAAGAAGGTGGCAACCGCGCTGCGGATCAGAACAAAGGGAATGAGACCGATGGCATAGGCCGCCAGCGTTGCCCCGGCCGCAGCCGCATCCGCTCGGGAAAAGGCGCCACGGGCAAACATCGCCCGCATGATCACGTCGGGCACAATCAGAAACGCTGCCACGAAGGGCACCGAACACAGCAGCGTGACGTTGAAGGCGCGCCGCTGCGCCGCCATCGCGCCCTCGACGTCATTGGCCGCCAGTCGCCGCGCCATTTCCGGCAGCAGCACCGTGCCGATGGCAATGCCGATCACCCCGATCGGCAGCTGGTTGAGACGATCGGCATAGTAAAGCGCCGACAGGGCACCGGCGGAAAGAAACGTGGCAATGATGGTGTCGGCAAACAGCGCCACCTGGGTTCCCATCGACCCCAGCGTCGCCGGGCCGAGCGCGGCAAAGAAGCTTTTTGTGTCCCTGTCGAGCCGCAGGGAGGCAAGACGCGGCAGGCGGCCATAACGCCACAGATCCCACAGCAGCAGCACATATTGCGCCACACCGGAGATCAGCACGCCCCAGGCTGCGGCATGGGCAGCGCTGGGGAACCAGAAGGCCAGCGCCAATGTCACCATCATCACGACATTGAGCAGGATTGAGGCCGCCGCGGTCGAGGCGAAACGCTGCATGACGTTGAGCATACCGCCATAGAGCGTGACCAGCGCCAGCAGCAGCAGATAGGGAAAGGTGATCCGCGTCAGCTCGATCGCCAGCTCACGCTGCGCCGCATCGCCCTTGAAGCCGGGAGCGAGCACAGTCATGGCCTGGGGCATGAACAGCCAGGCCAGGATCAGGAGCACCAGCTGGGAAGCCAGAAGCAGTGTGAAGATGCGGTCGGCGAAGCGGTCGGCCGCCGTCGCTCCCCCCTCCCCATGAACATGGGCATAAGCCGGCACCCAGGCCGCCGAGAACGCCCCCTCGGCGAAGATGGCGCGGAAATGGTTGGGCAGCCGGAAGGCGACGAAGAAGGCGTCCGCCACCGGTCCTGCTCCCAGAACCGCCGCCAGCATCATGTCGCGGATAAATCCCGTCGCCCGTGACAGGAGCGTCAGGCCGCCAACCGTGAAGATCCGCTTGAGCATCGGCTGTTTTCGCCATTCTTCTGTCCCGCGCCCGCCCCCCCAAAGGCACCCGCCGGCGGGATCTGTAAATCCTGCAGTTTACAGTGCTGCACGCACCGCGACGATGATGCGCTCCTGCGTGCCGGCATCAAGATAGGCATGCATCGGCAGGCTGATGACATCCTGCGACAGGCTCTCGGCGACCGCGAGCCCGCCTGCAGCCACCGGGTAATGCCGGTAGGCGGTCTGCTGATGCAGCGACTTGCCGTAATAGACCGCGCTCGGCACCCCTTGCGCCTTCAGGCTGGCCGCGAAAGCGTCGCGATTGGTGCCTCCGGGCAGACGGATGGTGTATTGCGCCCATACCGAGACGCAGTCCGCGGCCACCACCGGCACCGTGACCACATCGCGCAAACCTTGCGAATAACGCTCCGCCGCCTGGTTGCGCGCTGCGATCTCGTCTTCGAAGATTTTCAGCTTCTCGATCAGAATGGCAGCCTGGATGGTATCGAGCCGCCCGGTGAGGCCGATCCGCACATTGTCATATTTGTCGCTGCCCTGGCCGTGGACCCGGATGGAGCGCAGAATCTGCGCCAGTTCGTCATCATCGGTGAGAATGGCACCGCCGTCGCCGAAACAGCCAAGCGGCTTGGCGGGGAAAAAGCTGGTTGCGGTGGCATCGGCCAGTGTGCCGAGGCGGCGGCCTTTGTAGCTGGCACCGAAGCCCTGGGCGGCGTCATCGAGCACAAACAGAGCTTCCTCACGCGCCAGCGCGCGGACCGCGTCATGATCGGCGCTCTGACCGAACAGATCGACCGAAATCACGGCCACCGGCTTGAGGCCGGCCTTTCGTGCGGTGGCAATGCCGCGTTTGAGGGAAGCCACATCGATGTTGAAGGTCGCGGCATCGACATCGACGAAAACCGGCGTGGCCCCGACCAGCGCCACCACTTCGCCGGTGGCACAGAAAGTGAAAGTCGGACAGAGCACAGCATCGCCCGGACCAACGCCACGCGCCATCAGCACCATCAGAAGTGCATCGGTGCCGCTGGCACAGCCGATGACATGGCGGGCACCGGTGAAGGCGGCGAGATCGGCCTCGAAGGCGGTGACTTCCGGACCACTGACGAACTGCGTATGCGCCAGCACCCGCCCCACCGCCTCATCGATTTTCGAACCCAGGCGACGCCGCTGCGCGCCGACATCAATGAAGGGAATGGGAGCTGGCTCAGTCATGGCATCACCTTAAAACGAAATCCGGGGTCACGGTTCCAAAGTCAGGGTTCCTGGCAGCGCCGCACACAGCGGCACTGCACTTCAACGGCACCACTTCTACTTCCTGTGCCTTTTCTCGGCCGGCTGGGTGCGGGCTTCCAGGCAGCGCGTGGCGATTTCGAGGCTGGCAACCCCCTCCTCGCCGGTCACTGCCGCTCTCCCGCCATGGCGCACGGTGTTGAGAAAAGACATCAGTTCGGCGCGCAGCGGCTCGTCATGGCCGACCGGGAGATGGCGCATCGAATAGCTGCCGTCGCGCTGGAACCCGAAACATTCCGTGACCTGGCGGGTCAGAAGATCGCCCATGACATATTTGCCCCGCGTGGCCACCGTGACATTGCGTGCCTTGAACGGCGTCAGCCAGTTGGTGTTGATATGGGCGAGCACGCCGGAAGCGGTCCGGAACTGCAACAGCGCGATGTCCTCACGCTCAGCGACCGCGTTCGACAGCTGCGGCTGGATTTCGACGATGTCGGATTCGGTAAACCAGCGGATCAGGTCGATGTCATGGACGGCGAGATCAATCACCACACCGACATTCGACATCCGCGGCGGAAACGGTCCGACCCGTGTAAT
The DNA here is from genome assembly GCA_009781045.1 of Alphaproteobacteria bacterium. Lineage (GTDB taxonomy): Bacteria > Pseudomonadota > Alphaproteobacteria > Rhizobiales > Xanthobacteraceae > Bradyrhizobium. The sequence continues at coordinate 44,245 of WQYW01000015.1, read as the reverse complement.
CGCAATCGACAGAATGTCCTCGCCCTTTATGGCTTCCTTGACCGCCGCCACCGCCGGATTGAAGCGCTCGACATGGCCCACCATCAAAGTCACGCCGGCGGCTTTCGCGGCATGGACGATTTCATGGCCCTGCTCAACCGTGGAGGCGATCGGCTTCTCAACCAGCACATTAACCTTGGCCGCGATACAGCCCAGTGCGATGTCGTGATGGAGATGGGTGGGGGCGGCGACGGTGACGGCGTCAACGCCCTCGGAGACCAGCTCCTCCAGCGTGGCAAAGGCCCGGCACCCCGTCAGCTTGGTGATCCTGGCTCGCTGCTCGGCCGCCGAATCGACCACGCCGACCACATTGACGCCCGGCAGTCCGGTCAGAACCCGGGCATGATTGCTGCCCATCACGCCGGCGCCGATGACACCGACACGAAGCTCTTTCACCGGCGCTTCAGACCCTCTCGAACTCATCTCAAAAACCTCAGAATTGCCTTTTGAATATCAGAACTCTTCCGCCGCCACCGCGCGCACCCCTCCCTGGCGCATGTTTCCATCGCCTTGCGGCAGCATCGCCAAGGCGCACCTGGAAGCATCCGATGACAGCAGAATGCGAAAAAAACCTGAAGCCAGCGCGGATCGGTCTCCCGCACTCTTTGGTCTCAAAGCCGGGCGGCACCGACGCTGCAGGTCCTTCACCAGCACCCCTCTAGCACGCAACATCAATCCACAGCAAAAAAGCAGAAATCCTTAACTGCACGATTTAATTCAGAAAGTTACACCGACCTTTCTACACTCGATAAACCACTCGTAAATTCAGAGGGATACGGCGAAAGACCCGCCCCAGGAGGGCTCCAACGCGGGATGACCAAAGCCCGCACAACTGCCCCCTTGTCGCGCGCGGGCGCTTTTGACGAAGGCGGTTCTTCTGTGCGAGCACGCCTTTCAGCTCTCGCCCCTCTCCATACGCGGGATGCGTTTCTCACAGTCACAAAACGCCTGCTCAACAGCACCCCTGACCGCGTCGTCGGCCGCCACGATTGTGATGATGCCGCTGACCCGGGCGCGACGCTGACGCGCAAAATCAAAAAACAGCATGCCAACAGGCGGGTTGACCGGATGTTGCCGGGACGGTTGAAAAGACCGCTGCCGCTGAAATCCGGGAACATCCGGTGGCTCTGGTCGATCACCCGCAATACGTGAGAGCGGATTGCTGGAAGCATCAAATTCGGGACGCCGCAATGCCCGGCAGCATTGGCGGTGGCGACGAAGAAAAAGGGCGGCGCCTCCAGAAATCGCGCCAGGGACTGCGAGATGAAGGGAGCCATCATCGCCGCCAGGCTGTGCTCGTTCCAGTCAAAGGCGCCAGGAAAGCGCCGCCGCATCGCAATCTCCCCGGCATGTCCCGGAACAGGGTCGCCAACCAGGGCGCTTGTCGAGAGCGATGATGCCACAGCGCTCGGCGCGCTCCCTCTCCCCTGCGAAATCCTCCATCCAGAAAGACCTCCCCTTGGCAAAACACCGCCAATCCGATAAAACCAAACGACCGTTCGTTTGTCGTCCTGTGGATGTGCCGTGACCAAGACCTCACGATCCGGGATTGTCGCCGCCGCCCGCGATCTCATGCGCGACAAAGGCTATGCACGAACCTCGATGAAGGAGGTCGCCGACCGCGTCGGCCTGCTCAAGGGCAGCCTCTACAGCCACTTCGCGACCAAAGAGGATCTGGTCCCGGAGGTACTTGCCCTGACCCTTCGGGAGGCGCTTGATGGCATCCCACCAGGCAGTGACTGGCGAAGGACTTACGCGACCGCACTGGAGCGCCTGGTGCAGCTGCTCACAGCCAATCGCCGCTGCATCGGGCTGCAGCTCGCCTATGGTTTCGACGCAGCCTCCGCTGCGCCGCATCAGGCCGTCACACAGTTTTTCCTCGACCTCTGCTCCTTTCTCGAAAAGGCACTCGCTCCGGGCATGGACGCCGACCTCGCGCAGGATTTCGCCCGCGATACCATCACCGCATTGGAGGGAGCAACGCTGTGGCTCGTACTCGACAATAACAACCAGCCCATGCAGGCGGCCCGCCGCGCGCTACTCGCCCGCGCCGACAGCTTTGCCGCCAAACCGCCAGAGGAGGCGGCGCGAAGGATTCTCGACACCATGGTCGGGGACTGGCGCCGCTCCAGTCTTGCCGAAAAAGCGCTGGCGTCGCGGATTGCAATAGCCGAAGAGCGATTGGCAGGCCTCGAGAGTGAGGACTGTACTCGCCCACCCCATCAAAGCTGACAGCCCCCCACCGTCGAAACGGCACGTCGAGGAGGCGCACCGCTTCGCGCCCTTTCCCATTGCAGAAGCCGTCGGCCACGCCCCTTGCTGCTGCACTCGATGGCACCTCGCTCGATCCCGTCCCCCCCCGACACACCAGCCCGCCCCAAAAGCCATCTGCCGCGAACCGGTGCGCGGAACAGGTTGTGGCGTCCACTCACAACCCGCGATTGTTCCAGTCGGATTGCCGCCCGATGAAGGTGGCATTCCGAACCGGCCTGCCCGTCGGGGCCCGCGCCTGTCGAAATGGCGCGCCGGTGCAGGCTTGCTGTGCGCTCGGCAGGGCCATTCGATCTTTGAGACAAGAGCGCCGTTTTTCGCGGGAAAACGGTAAAGAAAAGCTGAAATTTCACCAGAGTCCTTAAGGCCCTGAAGATCAGCGATTTTTCTGAAACCTCTTTGGAGGTAGAGACGCGAAACAGGAGCCCGCGACAGCGATCCGGACAGTCAGGAGTCTTGACATGAGTACCATCAATCTCGACGACGCAGGCACCCGCCTCCGTGAACTGGTCGACCGGATTGAGACCGGAGAGATCATCGACATCCTTCGGCGCGGTGTCCCTGTCGCCCGGCTGGTGCCCGCCCAGGCGCTGCGCCAACCGGACGAACTGCGGCGATCGCCGACCACGACCTTGCCACGCCAGAGCGAAAACGCCCCACATCTGGTGCCGTCCTTCAGAGACAGGGACCGCTACTGATCCATCGACGCCCCTGACAGAGCCGGGAACTGTCCGGCAAAGCAAACCCTGCGCGTCACCGCCTGACGACTGAAATCATTGACAAATTCACGGCTACTAAGATTGCACTGAGGCAAGAATCTCCCGGCCATACTCGCCTCGGCACACGTCAGATTTTCCGCCGCCATACTTGCCCACACGCCGGCTGGTGATTGTCAAACCGGCATTCACGGCACGCTTAGAGAAACCTGTACGACCGCCTGTCGTATTGTGCCCTGCAAAGGACCGTGAGAGGCGATCGCTTCACACATCGCGCCATCGCAATACGGGGTTGCGATTACCGCAATTACGAAAGGCATCAATAGTCAGATTTTTCTGATGCCATCGTCCGCTTCCATAAAATAGAAAATAAATGGAGAGATGCCGTTGACCCAGGTGCCGCGCAGACGCGGGCAATCGATGAACAGCATGCCTGTATGCGGATTCTCCAGGATGTTGTAGAGGCCGTTGCCGGTGAAGTCCGGGAAAATCAGACGGCTCTGCCCAAGCAACCGAATCGCTCCCCCCTTCATCAGGGAATTGTTCGGCCAGGCGAACCGTGGGCGTCAATGCGGAGCGACCGAATTCATTACCGGATTTCCGCCAGAAGGTGATGGCCAGACCGAGACCGCGATCACATCATGCGGAGCCGCCACAACAGAAGGCAGAAGTCAACGCCCTTGTACACCATCATTCAGAGCCCGAGTAGAGTCGAGGAAGGGCGCGGTGGCTCTGCCGCTCTGGCTTGCACCCGCCTCCGTGAACTGGTCGACCGGATTGAGACCGGAGAGGTCATCGACATCCTTCGGCGCGGTGTCCCTGTCGCCCGGCTGGTACCCGCCCAGACGCAGCGCCAACCGGACGAGCGGCGGCGATCGCTGCCCCCGACCTTGCCTCGCCTTAACGGTGACGCCCCACACCTGGTGCCGTCATTCAGAGACAGGGACCGCTACTGAGTTCCGCCCATCCCCGATCGACGCCCTGCGCACCGAGGGACCGACGCGGCAACCGGGGGATGGCGCGCCCCGCCATGGCTCGCGCTGCCAGGCCCGAATTCCCGAAATCCGCAGCCGATTTCTCGCACCCGGCATAGAGGCCGTCCGCCGCCTCCCGCGCCACCCGATTTTGGGGATCCGCGGCAGACGGGGTGGAATGGAGAATGGAGAATGGAGTTATCTCCGGGCAACGGTCAGCACCCCAGTCTACCCACGTTGCCGCCCGAAATTGCGCGGGCGTTTGGCCCGGTTCCTGCTTTCCTCACCCCAGATTTTCAGTTTTGGAAGCAAAATTTCCCATTCAGCAGCCTTCGGGCAGCTCAGCAGCACTGAAATTTTCCTGCTGAGGCGGTTACACTGGCACCGTCATGATCAGGAGATCTTCCATGGGTACAATCGATCTCGCCGCTGACGCAGCGGTTCGCTTGAGTGACCTTGTCGATCGGGTTCAGCCGGGAGAGGTAATTGACATCATCCAACGCGGCAAGACTGTAGCCCGTCTGGTCTCAGCCAAAAAGCCGCGCAAACCGGTCGACGTCAATATGCTGCGGTCTCTGACCGACTCCATGCCGCGCCAAACCGAAGACGCCGCAGACCTGGTGCGATCAATGAGAGACACGGATCGCTACTGATTCTCTACCTCGACACATCGCTGATCGTTGCCGCCATCTGCAACGAGACTATGACACCTAACGCTCAGCGCTGGCTGAGCGGGAAGATTCCGTAACAACTTCTCATCAGCGACTGGACGATCACCGAACTGTCCTCCGCCCTGTCAATCAAAGTCCGAACCGGGCAGATCCAGCCAGGACAGCGGCGAAATTTTCAGATCACCATACACTCGGGCTTCGCGCTGGCAATGCCCTTCATCTCGCCGTTGCGTCTGAACACGGCGCAACCTTGTGCACACTCGATAAAAACTCGCCAATGCCGGGCCAGCGCTCAACTTGCCAACCTATCTATTGACTTCAACTGCATAGCAACGGTATTTCTATTCAGGTGGGCCTCGGACAAATGCCGATTTCCCATACTCAGGAGTCGGCATCTTTGCCGATGACCTCGGTTCGCCGTTCAGCCATCGGGAAATTCATGCACCGATTGCAGCCAGCTCGCTTACGACGAATCCTTGAGCCATCGAACGCGATCGCGCATGGCGCACATCCATGCGGCGACACCCGCACTGGCCTGCGCTTCTTACAGAAACCGGTCTTGCAGGAAGCGGTTCCGACGCAACGGCCATGTTTCCCGCAGCCGGGAACTCGGCCGTCCGCCCTCTCCCGGCATCAGGGGCGCTGGTAGTCATCCTCAAGGCGGACGATGTCGTCCTCCCCGAGATAGCTTCCGGTCTGCACCTCGATCAGCTCCAGCACGATCCGGCCGAGATTTTCCAGGCGGTGGACCGCCCCCATCGGGATATAGACCGACTCGTTCTCGTGCACCGTACGCACCGTGTCGTTGATGGTGACCTGGGCCGCTCCTCGCACGACGATCCAGTGTTCGGCACGGTGATGATGCTTCTGCAGCGACAGCCGCTCCCCGGGCTTGACCTCGATATGCTTGACCTGGTGACGGGTGCCATTGTCGACCGACTGATAGCTGCCCCAGGGGCGGTGAACCTTGAGATGTTCCTCGGTCAGCGCAGGGGCCACCTGGCGCAGTTTCGCCACCAGACGCTTGAGCCCGCCGGCGTCCTTCTGACGCGACACCAGAACCGCGTCCTGGGTTGCCACCACCACCAGATCGTCGACGCCCTCCAGCGCCACCAGCATCTTGTCGGTCACCACATTGCAGTTGCGCGAATCCTCCACCACGACCGGTCCGCGCAGGGCATTGCCCTCGGCGTCCTTGACCGACAATTCCCACACCGCATGCCAGGAACCGACGTCGGACCAGCCGCAGGTGAGCGGCACCATGGCGGCGCGGGCGGTTTTCTCCATCACCGCATAGTCGATCGAGATCACTTTGGCCTCTCCAAAAGCCTTGGGCTCGAGGGTGACGAAGCCGAGGTCGCGACCAGCCTGGGCGACCGCGATCGCGGTGGCCTGCACGCTGTCGGGATCGACCTGGCGGTATTCATCGAGCAGAACCGTGGCCGGGAACATGAAATTGCCGCTGTTCCAGAAATAGCCCGACCGCACATAGTCGGCGGCCTTGGCCGCGTCGGGCTTCTCGACGAATTTCACCACCGAGCGCACATCGCCCGAGATGGTCTCACCGGGATTGATATAGCCATATTCGGTCGCCGGCCGCTGCGGCCTGACGCCGAAGGTGACGATGCGCCCGGCACAGGCCGCCACCAGCCCCTGGCGGCAGGCGGCGAGGAAGGCGCCGTTGTCGCTGATGACATGGTCGGCGGCCAGCGCCAGCACCACGGCGTCACGGTCGCGGAGAAGCGCAAAGGCGGCGCCTGCGGCAATTGCCGGTCCCGAATCGCGCCGCATCGGCTCCAGCACGATATCGGCCTCGACGCCGATTTCAGCCAGCTGTTCACGCACCATGAAGCGATAGGCGGCATTCGTGATCACGATCGGCCGCTCAAACAGCGCCGGATCGGTGACCCGCAAAAGCGTGTCCTGAAACGTCGAACGCGCGCCGAACAGCGGCAGAAACTGCTTGGGGCGCACTTCGCGCGAAGCGGGCCACAATCTTGTGCCGGCACCGCCGCACATGATCAGGGGAACAATGCGTCTATCCATTTCAGACCTCGAAATAGCCGCGATACCAGTGAACGAAACTGCGAACGCCCTGGTCGATCGGTGGGGTGGGGGCAAAGCCGGTGTCGGCCATCAGATCGCTGATGTCGGCGAAGGTTTCCGGCACGTCTCCCGGCTGCATCGGCAACATCTCCCTGCCCGCACTGCGGCCCAGTTCCTGCTCCAGTAATCCGACCAGGCGCATCAGCTCTTCCGGTCGGTGATTGCCGACATTGTAGAGCACCGAGGGCGCGTTGCCGGCCGCCGGATTATCCGTCGGGATGCGGTCGGTCAGCGTCGCCAGCACCGCCACGACGTCGTCGATATAGGTGAAGTCCCGCCGCATCCGGCCCTCGTTGAAGAGCCGGATCGGCTGCCCTTTGACAATCGCGTCGGCAAACAGAAACAGCGCCATGTCGGGGCGCCCCCATGGGCCATAGATGGTGAAAAAGCGCAAGCCCGTCACCGGCAGCCGGTAGAGATGGCTGTAGGCCTGGGCCATCACCTCATTGGCCTTCTTGGTGGCGGCGTAAAAACTCACGGGATGGTCGGTGCGGTCAAGAACCGCGAAGGGCATCTTTGTGTTGGCGCCATAGACCGAGGATGACGAGGCATAGACCAGATGACGGCAGCCATGGAACCGCGCTCCCTCCAGGATGTTGAGAAAACCCACCAGATTCGACGAGACGTAAGTCTGGGGGTTTTCAATCGAATAGCGCACCCCGGCCGGGGCCGCGAGATGGACCACGGTGGGGAAGCGATGGCGGGCGAACAGCGCCTTCATGGCGTCGCCATCGGCCAGATCGATTTCGGCGAAGGAAAAGCCGCGCATCCCCGTCAGCAGCGCAAGCCGCGCCCGTTTCAGCGCCGGATCATAACAGGAATTGAGATTGTCGAGGCCGACCACCACCCGGCCCTCGGCGAGGAGCTGGCGGGCGAGGTGGAAGCCGATGAAGCCGGCCGCCCCCGTGACCAAAACCGTGTTTTCCACCATCCTCTTCCCAACCACCCTTAAAGGCTTGAACCTGCAACGCTTCCTTATCCACCGCCGGTGCCGGCGGGGCTCGGCGGCCTCGCCAGCTATTGCAGAAACAGCGTTAAGACCATACCAAGGCGGCGACCCCCGGCGCGAGGCCGCCGCCGCCACATCGTCAACTCTTTCTTAAACCCATGAAGCGCGGAGCAAATGCGCCAGATCCTGCTCGCAGCGGTCAAGATCGTGGTCACCGTGGTGCTGCTTTACTTCGCGCTGCGCTGGGACGACCTTTCCAGTATTTTTGACCGCCTTGACCTGTGGTGGATCGCGCTGGCGGTTGCCGTGACCCTGTTCCAGATCCTGGTCGGGGTGCTGCGCTGGCGCATCATCAGCACCGCCTGCGCCGCTCCGCTCGGCTTCACGCAGGCGCTGCGCTACAACATGATCGGCACTTTCTTCAACCAGACCCTGCCCTCGGCGATCGGCGGCGATGCGGTGCGTCTGTGGCTGCTGGCCCGCTCGGGTGCCGGATGGCGCGCGGCGACCTATTCGGTCTTCATTGACCGCGCCATCGGCCTGATCGCGCTCGCCGTTCTGGTGATTGCCAGCCTGCCCTTCAGCTACCGGCTGATGGCCGCGGGCGACGGACGCACAGCGCTGCTGCTGGTTGACCTCGCCGCTCTCGGTGCCGGCCTCGGCTTCCTCATTCTCGGCTGTCTGAACTGGCCCTGGCTCGGGACCTGGTGGGCCACCCGTCACATTCACCAATGCGCGGTGATCACCCGGAAAATTCTCCTCGGGCTCACACAGGGTCCCATCGTCTGGCTGCTGTCGCTGTCGATTCACGTCCTCGCCGTGGTCCTGGCCTGGTGTGTGGCACGCTCGATCCAGGCGCCAGCCGACTTCAGCCATCTCTTTCTCCTCGTCCCGCCGGTGATGCTGATCACCATGCTGCCGATCTCGATCGCCGGCTGGGGCGTGCGCGAGGCCAGCATGGCTCAGGCCTTTCGGTTTGCCAGCCTCAGTTATGACGCGGGCGCCCAGGTCTCGGTGCTGTTCGGTGCCGTCTACTTCATTGTCGGTGCCGCCGGTGGCCTGGTGTGGCTGTTGAGTGGTGAAAAGGTCGAACGCCCCGCTGAGGTACCGGAGTGAGCCCGTTCTCCCTTGACCTGCTTGCGCCAGCGAGTGTGACGGTGGTCGGTGCCGCGGCGCTTGCCGCCCTGATCACCCGCCTCAGCCTGCCGCTGCTGCAGCGTCACGCGCTGGCCACCCCCAATGCCCGCTCTTCGCATAAATCACCGACCCCCCAGGGCGGCGGCATCGCGGTGACGGCGGCCACACTTGTGGTCGCCGCCACCATCGCCGCCTGGTACAACGTGGCGCTGTCTCCGGCGCTCCTGCTCGGTGCCCTCCTGATGGCGGGGGTCGGATTTGCCGACGATGTCAGGTCGCTTGCCGTGGGGCCTCGCCTGGCTTTCCAGGTCCTGGCTGTGGGCCTCCTGGTCTTCAGCGCCCCGGCCTCGCAACAATTGCTGCCGGCCCTGCCGCTGGTGCTGGAGCGCGGCCTGATCCTGTTTGCCGGGGTGTGGTTCGTGAACCTGGTCAATTTCATGGACGGGCTTGACCTGATGACGGTGTCGGAGGGGGTTCCGGTGAGCCTGGCACTGGTGGTGGCGGGCCTGTCCGGTGACCTGCCGTCAAGCGCCACACTGCTCGCCGCCGCGCTCTGCGGTGCGCTTTGCGGCTTTGCTCCCTTCAACCGCCCCGTCGCCCGCATCTTCTTAGGCGACGTCGGCAGTCTGCCGATCGGTCTCATGCTGTTCTGGGGGCTGTGGCAGCTCGCCGCTCACGGCCATGGCGCCGCCGCACTGCTGCTGCCCGCCTATTACGTGGCAGATGCCACCCTCACTCTGGGCCTGCGCATATGGCGGCGCGAGCGCTTCTGGGCCGCGCATCGCAGCCATTTCTATCAGCGCGCCACCGACAACGGCTTCCCGGTGAGCGCCGTGATCCGGCGCACCACCCTCCTCAACACAGCCCTCGCTCTTCTTGCGCTCCTCACCATCCGCGTCCCCTCCCTTGCGGTCGCCGCCCTTGCGCTCCTTGCCGGCACCATCGCAGTCGGCCTGACCCTGCGCAGCTTTGCCCGCCACCGCGCCGGACCGTAATCACGCCGGCCGCCCCTCCGACCAATCCACAACCATCCCTGTTGAGCTGGGCGTCCCCGTGCTTCTGCACTGGCCGCCTCAGATGGAGGGCATTGAGCCGGTTGCGACAACGGAGCCACACAGAAAATCACGAATCGCCTGCGGGACGACAGATGCCGCAATTCACAATTTCGTCACGCTGGCGCCCCAATCCCCCTGCATCTCTTCTCCCGCTCCTCCGGGAGGAACTCCCTGGTCTTCTTGAGGTGAGCGATGGACGACATTGAGGAACGGATCGTTTCTCTCGAGGAAGCCGAGACCAGCCTGTCGCAGCTGGTCCGGGATGCCCTTGATGGCGAACAGATTGTCATTGCGCAGGCCGGTAAGCGCCTTGTCAGGCTGGTGCCTGTCGAGCAACCTCTACCGGCAGCAAGCCGCCGGCTTGGTTTGCTTTCGCATCGCACCGATTTCTGCGTGCCGGATGCCGCGACGTTCAACAGCCTCGGCCGCGAAGACATTGAGCGCATGTCCGGAGTCAGGGAATGAAGTTCCTGTCCGATCGCCATTCTGGGCCCATATTGAGGACATAGACGGAAAACTGCGATCCCGCAGCCTCCAGCGCGTGCGTCGCCGCGGTGATGACGAGGTCGCAGGCTTCCCGGATGGTCATGAAATAGCGCAGCATGTCGGGATGGGTCACGGTGACCGGGCCGCCGGCCTCGATCTGGGCCTTGAATTTCGGCACCACCGAACCGTTCGAGGCCAGGACGTTGCCGAAGCGCACCGAGATCAGCCGCATCAGGGAGCCCTCGCGCCGGCTCCGACCCTCGCCGGCGAGATCAAGGGCCTGACAATACATTTCGGCGAAGCGCCTGGTCATTCGCAAGCATCGACACCGGCTCGATCGCCTTGTCGGTCGAGATCATCACCATGCCCCAGGCACCCGACAGGTCGGCGGCGTCGGCGACATTGATGGACCCGAAGATATTGGTCTTGCCTCCCTCACTCCAGTCGCGCGCGATGATCAGCACATGATCGCTGGAACCCGCCAGCTCAGCCTGGCGCTCCGAAATAGTATTTCAAAACACACTCTCACGAATGAGGAATTGAACGGGGGGCGCTCTTGCTGCCGCCACCTTCTGGTGGCGGCTTGTGGGCTTTGTCCCTTTGTGGCTTGCCAATCGCGTCGATTTTCGCCACTTTTTTGGCGAATATGGAGGTTTTCGATGGCGACTCTCACCCTTCACCCTGAGCCGCGCGAATTCCAGGAGCGGGTTGGCGAAGCACTCGACCGCTCGCGGAGCCAGCCTGTATTGATCACCAGGCACGGCCGCCAGCGCAATGTTGTTCTGTCATACGACGAATATGAGCGTTTGCGAGAGGGGGAGCGCCGCGCGGTGTGCGCTACAGGATCTCACCGCCGAAGATATCGCGGCGATCGAGGCCTCCGAAATGGAGCCCGGATTTGAGCATATCGACGCGGAGTTTGAAGCTGAATGAGGGTTCTTCCGAAGGTTGGATGGCTCTTAAGCTACAGCTATCGTTGGGCCCGCCAACATTCGTTCGGCGCCGATCAGGGTGCGAAGATACGACCGTGTGCGCTGATCGCAGCTGCTCGCCGTAAGCGGTGCCGTATTGTCGCCCTTGCCGTTCCGCTGACTCATAGGCCACGAATTGATCCAAAGACAGCGATCGAGATCCCCGCGGTCACCAAATTGCGCCTTGACCTGGATGCGCAACGGTCCTGGATAATCTGCAACAAGGCCAACATATTTACCTGGCCGGGGTTTGATCTGCACACAGTCAAGGGGCGAACCCCACCGAGTATCTGGTACGGCCCGTTGCCGTGTGACAACTGGTGACATCTGTGCGGAAAAAGATCGTCGAATATTCCGTAAGCCGGAGGTTTGCAGCAGATTGCCCGAACAGACTGGTCGAAGATGACAGGACATCACCTGCTGCAACCGATCCTCGGGAAAATAGAAAATACTGCCCATGAAGAAAGCAGGCCGAAACTGCCGCGAACACGAGGGCCATATTGCGACCTGTGGCATTGATGCCCTTGAGGGAAACCCGCCTGTGTTGTGTGCCCGCATGTGCGCAGCATGGGCCGATGTCCGGTCACCTCGAGTGCAACGTGGCGTGGGGCAGGTCGAACGGTTGCCGCCTGAGGTAACCTTCACTCGTGTCTTGCGATAGTGGCGAACCGTGTGCGAGCCGCAGGTCTTGCCGGTGATGATCAATCACCTCAGGGCCTCTCTGCGGAGGCGTCTGATCCGGCAAGATTGCCCCGCTGCTGGACGACCGGCCCAGGAAACCGGCAAAAGGTACCTTCTGGGCAGTTCCAATATTTCAGAACAGACTCTCAGGCGCTTTCGACCTGTTCCAGGGTTCCGCCCTTGGCAGAGTTGGCAGAGGGGACGTTTGTGCAATGGAATTCCGGGATCGCCTCCCGCAGGATGGTCTTGATCGTGGCCTGGTCATCCTCCGTGATCGCTTTCTCAAGCGCCGCGATCCAGCCATGGAGCGTCGCCATCGGCGGCTCATTGGGCTTGGCCGCCATGATGCCGGCGACGTTGATCGCAACCCTCGGCTCCTCCGAGGCAAACAGGATCTCATTGAGCCGCTCGCCAGGCCGCATCCCCGTGAACATGATCTCGATGTCACGACCGGGCTCCAGACCCGACAGACGGATCATGCGCTCAGCCAGATCAACGATGCGGACCGGCTGACCCATATTGAGGACATAGACGGAGAACTGCGATCCCTCACCGCCCAGTGCGTGCGTCGCCGCGGTGATAACGAGATCGCAGGCTTCCCGGATGGTCATGAAATAGCGCACCATGTCGGGATGGGTCACGGTGACCGGGCCGCCGGCCTCGATCTGGGCCTTGAATTTCGGCACCACCGAACCGTTCGAGGCCAGCACATTGCCGAAGCGCACCGAGATCAGCCGCATCAGGGAGCCTTCGCGCCGGCTCCGACCCTCGCTGGCGCGATCAAGGGCCTGACAATACATTTCGGCGAAGCGCTTGGTCATTCCCAGCATCGACACCGGCTCGATCGCCTTGTCGGTCGAGATCATCACCATGGCCCGGGCACCGGACAGGTCGGCGGCGTCGGCGACATTGATGGAGCCGAAGATATTGGTCTTGACCCCCTCACTCCAGTCGCGCTCGATGATCGGCACATGTTTGAGCGCGGCAGCGTGAAACACGATATCGGGCCTGAACGCGACCATCAGACGGCGGATGCGGTCGCGGTCACGGATATCGGCGATCCGTCCATCGATCACTGCCCCTCCGCCCTGGGCGGAGAGCGCCTCGGTGACCGCATAGAGCGCCGGTTCGGAATTCTCCACGATCAGAAGCCGCGCCGCACCGAAAGCCACGACGCGGGCGCAAATCTCGGCTCCGATCGAGCCGCCGCCACCGGTGACGATCACGGCCTTGCCCCGGATCAGCCCCTCCAGCCGCGCGTAATCAATCTTCTCGCTCGGCCGCAGCAGCAGATCCTCAACCTCCACTGCGGCAAAGCGCGGCACATCCCTGCTCTCCAGTGTCGGCAGGCGGCTGACGATCAGGCCAAGGCGCCGCGCCCGCATCAACACCGCTTCCGGACGGCCTTCGGGCTCAAAGGCCGACGGCATCATCACCAGGCGCGCGATTGCCTTGCCGCGGCGGGCGAAATCACCAACCACATCCTCAACGTCATCGACGGCGCCGAGTACCGGGACATTGCGTATCAGCTGTCCGAGGTCGGTCCGCGACGGCGACAGCACGCCGGCGGGCCAGATACGCCGGATTGCCCCGCTCTCAATGCCGCGCAGGAACACCTCGACATCGGCAGCGCGCCCGACCAGGAGCGTCGGCGAGGCATCCCCGATGCGGGCGTTACGGCGCACACGGCTGTAGCGGAACCACCGGTAGGTCAGCCGCAACGCGCTCAGAAATGCCACCTCCAGAAACCAGTAGAGGACGATCGTCACCTTGCCGAAGAAGAACCCGCCCCGCACATTGGGAGTAACGAAACCGTCCATGGTGCCGGCGATGAAGAGGTGATCGAACACCAGGAGCACGACCGTCAGTGTGGTGGCGGCACGCAGGATGTTGAAGGCGTCGGGAAGGGAGAAGAAGCGCCATTTTGTCGTGGTCAGATTGAAGAGGAACAGGACCACCACGCTCAGCAGCAGAAACCACGGCAGCAGCGTCATCAGAAGCGGCAGCCTGTGCACAAAGCCGGCCCCGCCGTCGAAGCGCAGATAGATCGCCAGCACCAGCGCCGCCACCGTGGCCAGCAGGTCGTGAACTGCAATCAGCAGATTCCGTGATGTCAAGTTCGAAATGCGTGCCATTCTTCAACCGGTCAATATCCGCTCTGTCCTGTCCCGGCGCGGTGACCTCTCCCCACCATCCGCGACAAGCACCCAGCGCGTCAAGGGCCGCTCGCCCGCTCCCCCTGCTATCCCACAAACTCACAACCGCCCACCCTGCAGGGAGCGCGGGGAGATTACCGTTTCGTCACCCTGGTCGATGCCGCCGCAAGGCGCGCGGGACTGCGGGGCTTCGGATTTTCCTTCGATTGAACGAAAGGGATCGCCGAATCAAACAGACTTCTGTGACAGACGTGGAGATTCGAATTCAAGGCAATTTACGTCCGCCACGTTCCGGTCTTCAAGGCCGCAGAGTCGACACTTGCACTATCATGCCTGCAACCAGGGCTTGATTATGCCTGCAACCAGGGCTTGCGCACTGCCCCCTCAGCGCTTCTCCAAGGTTCCCGGCATGCCCACCTGATTTATCGGACACATCGGAGGGGAGACCGGTTATTGGATAATTGAGACCACATGAAGATTTCATGACCCGAATGGGCCCCGGAACCCCTGCGCTTTGCACAGATCGCCTATGTCACGGAGATCATGGCCCAATTGGGCACCTTCCCGGCTCCCTGTTGCGCCCCGGACCGGGGATCGGCGCCTGATGGCCCCTGATGGCCTGGAACGGCTTGCCAAGCCATGGAATATGGAATTAAGCACAGAAGATAAATCTCCGTGCGGTGCCTTTGCGGACGTCCCCATCGATACCGTATTTTCCTCTGACCATGCGGGGTTACCCCCTCCCTCGTTTCTTTCAACCCTTTGACGCCCAACCCCTGACGCCCGACCTTTGACGGACACAGCGCAAGCGGCTACCGAACAGCGAATGAACGTATTTTCCAGACTGGACCAGGAAACGAAACGGGACGCGGACAGCCCGATCCTGGTCATTCCCTATATGTGGATCGGCGACTTCGTCCGCGGCCATACCGTGGTGCGGGTGCTCAAGGAACGCTGGCCCCGGCGCCCGATCGACCTTCTGACCACGGCGCTCTGCGCGCCCCTGATCGACTATATGCCCGGCGTTCGCAAAGCCGTGGTGTGGGACCTGCCACGCAGCCGTCTGGCGCTGTCCCAGCAGTTCAATCTGGCCCGGCTGTTGCGCGCCGAGGCTTACGGCACCGCCCTGGTGCTGCCGCGAACCTGGAAATCGGCTATTGCTCCTGCGCTCGCGGGCATTCCCCAGCGCATCGGCCATTTTGGCGAATTCCGCCTCGGCCTCCTCACCCATCTGCGCAGCGGCGAGCGCGAACTGCCCCGCCTCATCGACCGCAATGCCGCGCTGGCTCTGGCCGCCGGTGCCCCCCTGCCAGCGAGCTGGCCGGAGCCGAAACTGACCGTCCCAGCCACCGAGATCGCCGCATGGCGCGACCGTCACGGCATCGGGCCCGGTGCGGCGGTTGCGCTGGCACCGGGATCGGTCGGGGCCTCGAAACGCTGGCCGTGGTATCCGCAGGCAGCACGCCAGCTGGCGGCCGCCGGTCTCAAGGTCTGGGTTGTTGGAGGACCTGCAGAAAAGCCACTCGCCGAAGAGATCGTGGCCGCAGGCGGGCGCGGGGTGCGCGACCTCACCGGAACCGACCTGCGCAACGGCGTCCTTGCCATGGCGGCCGCAGGGGTGGCGGTTTCCAACGACTCCGGTCTGATGCATGTCGCCGCCGCACTTGGAACCCCGACCATCGGCATTTTCGGGCCCACCGACCGTCATCTCTGGGGGCCCCTCAACGAACTCGCCGCCACCATCGAGACCCGGACTGCGGTGGCCTGCCAGCCCTGCCACCGCCCGTTCTGCAAGATGGAACACCATCGCTGCATGCGCGAGATCGAGGCCGGCGATGTGGTCGGGGCGGTGAAACGCGCCCTCAGCCGCACCCCCGCAATTGCCGGACAGCTCAGCACAGTGGAGGTCTCCACCCCCCTGGAACCCGTGACACAGGCCGATCCGGCCCGGGCATCCGCCATCTGAGGCCGGAAAAACTGCCGGCGATAAATTCGTGCGCCTCAGGCTTCGAGAAGCGGACGATAGACCTCGGCGATCCGGCCTGCTTCCACATCCAGGCTGAACTGCTCCAGCACCCGCTGGCGCCCGCGCTCCCCCATTGCGCTCGCCAGGGCGACATCTTCCAGGAGCGGGGTCAGGGCCGCGACCAGGGCGTCGGCATCCCCGGGCGGCACCAGCACACCGGTCACGCCATCCTCAACCACCAGTTCCGCGGCCCCGGTGCGGGCCGCCACCAGGGCGGCTCCCGCCGCCATGGCCTCGATCAGAGTCAGTCCGAAGCCCTCATTGCGCGAGGTGAAGGCATAGATGGTCAGACGCTGGTACCAGCGCTGGACTTCGACAACCGGCAGTTCACCGGTGATCACGATCCGGGACGAAAGGCCGGCGCGTTCAATCCGCTGTTTCAGTTCATTGGCAAAGGGACGCTGCTCGGCCGTGACAGCACCAACCAGGACGGCGCTGAAATCCGGAAACTGCGGCAGAAGCCGGCACATCGCCTCGACAAAAACGTCGCTGCCCTTCTGCGCCCGCACCCGCCCGAAACAGCCGATGGCGAAACGGCCAGGCAGACCGCTCTCCGCAAAGGACGCCGCGCGATCCGGCGGCGGGACATAGACCTCGGTGTCGACACCGTGGTTGATAACAGTCGCCTCCACGGTGAGATAGTCGGCTGAGAATGTGCTGGTGGCGATCACGGCGTCCATGCGCCGGATCAGGGCGCGTGTGGTCCAGCTGTGATGGCGCTGCGCCGCCGAGGTGAAGACGAGCCGGAGAGGCCAGCCCAGACTGCGCAACAGCAGCCCTGCGATCATTTCGTTGTTGCGCCTGGCGTGGAAAATCACAGCCCGCCGGCGTCGCCACAGGGCCAACAGACCGCAAAGACGGAGCCTTGGGATGCCATCGGGCGCGTGGCTGCCGAACCAGGCGGCGCTGAAGAGTTTCGCCAGACGCGGCGCCACCATGCGATTGGTCGCAGTAACGCCGGAATAGCGCCGATGCAGATTGGGCACGATCAGTTCGAGATCGCCTGCCGGTTTGGTCACGTCACACTCCGCTTTCAAAATCGCTCAAAATCCAACACCGCCCATTAAGCATGACGCCGGGTTGAAAAACCTGGAAACTCCCTTTTCATCGCTGCCACAATAGCATCCGGGTCGAGGAGCGAAAGTCGCCAATGACTGTACTCGTCACCGGGGGGGCCGGCTATATCGGAAGTCACACCGTTCTGGCGCTGGCTGAGGCCGGCGAGGATGTCGTGGTGATCGACGATCTGTCGACCGGCTTTGCCGCCTTTGTGCCCGAGAACGTGCCGCTGTTCATCGGCGATGCCGGCGACCCCGGTCTCCTCAGCCATGTCCTCACCCAGCACCCGGTCGCCTGCATCCTCCATTTCGCAGGCTCTGCGGGGGGGGCGGACTCGATCGGCAATCCGCTGTTCTATTACCGCAACAACTTCATGACCACGCGCAACCTCCTGAGCAGCGCGCTTGACCACGGCGTCAAAGCCTTCGTCTTCTCCTCAACGGCCGCCGTCTACGGCGATCCCGACGTCATCCCGGTCGCCGAAGACGCCCCGACCCGGCCGCTGTCGCCCTTTGGTTCCTCGAAGCTCATGACCGAGATCATGCTGCACGATACGCTCACGGCCTTCGGCCTGCGCCATGTCACCTTGCGCCATTTCAGCGTCGCCGGGGCCGATCCTTCTGCCCGCCTCGGGCCGGCCCCCACAGGGACCACAAATCTCTTCAGGACCGCGGTGGAAGCCGCTTCCGGCCAGCGCGCCGCCATCGAGGTCTTCGGCACCGACTATCCGACGCAGGACGGCAGCTGCATCCGCGATTTCGTCCATGTCAGCGATGTGGCCCAGGCCCATGTCGCGGCGCTCGCTCATCTGCGCCAGGGCGGTGAATCCCTGACCCTCAATTGCGGTTCCGGCCGCGGCACCTCGGTGCTCGAAATCATCGACGTCGTCGGCCGGCTTTGCGGCCGCCGGCTCATTCAGCGCCCCGACTCCCGGCGCCCGGGCGATATCACCGCCAGCGTCGCCGATGTCGGCGCCATCCGCTCCCTGCTGGGCTGGAAGCCGCAATATGACAACATCGACACCATCGCCGCCCATTGCCTCACCTGGGAGAAGAGGCTGCTTGAAGAGCGCCACCACGGCAAACTGCCCCAGGCGGGGGTGGCCTGAGCGGGGGTGGCAGAAAACGCCCTGGCTCGGGCAAGACACCCCTGAAATCCCCCGCAAGGCCGGCTGCCCGTTTAACCATGGCGCGCGCCACGCCCCTTGAAAAATACCCCTTGAGCAGGCAAGACACGAGGCGCGCAAAAGGGCGAAAGCGCTACGCTCCAGGCCACCACTGTTCCACGCCGCAACTTCCCAAAACGCCGTTTTCGGCTCTTCCCGCGACAAGGCTGCATGGCTCCGTTTCCCCGCAAAATCACCGACGATCCCTATGGCGCGGCCATTCTGATCCGCCGCCTGATCTCCGAACAGGCCCCGCTCTACTGGCGCCGCTATGTCAGTGCACTGACGCTGATGGCAGTCAGTGCGGCCACCACTGCAGCGACGTCCTATCTCGTCGGGCAGGTGATCAATCAGGCGGTCAACCGCGACCTCTCCGCCATCGCCTTTCTGTCGGTGGTCATGGTGGTCCTGCTGGTGATCGGAGGCTTCGCCACTTACGGCCATTCCGTGATCATGGCCCGGATCAGCAACGCCATCCTCGCCAGCAACCAGCGCCGCCTCTTCGCCAAACTGATGTGCGAAAGCATCGGCTTCTTCGCAAAGCGCCATTCCTCGGAATTTCTCGCCCGTCTCACCGCCGGCGCCAAATCCATCACCGACGTGCTCAACACCCTGGTCAATGCCGTCGGCCGCGACCTTCTCACCCTGCTCGGCCTGATCGGTGTCATGGTCTATCAGGACCCCGTGTTGTCCTTCATCGGCCTCATCGTGGTGCCGCCGGCGATGCTGATCCTGCGCAAGCTGGTCAAGCGCATCAAGGGCCTGGCCCTGCGCCAGTTCACCGGCACCGCCGATATCCTGGAGACCATGCAGGAATCGCTGCAGGGCATCCGCACCGTCAAGGCGTTCACGCTGGAACAGACCATGCGCGAGCGTATCGACAGCAATATCGCCGTGGTCGAGCAGACCTCCAACAAGATGGCCCGCGTCGCCAACCGCTCGACGCCGCTGATGGAGACATTAGGCGGGCTCGCCATCGCCGGCTGCCTGTTCTATGGCGGCTCCAAGGTCGCCCAGGGTGCCGAGGCAGGCGCCTTCCTGTCCTTCGTCACCGCTTTCCTGATGGCCACCCAGCCAGCCAAGCGCCTGGCGCGGCTCAATATCGACCTCAACAGCCAGCTGGTCGGGGCCCGCATGTTACTCGAGGTGGTCGACAGCCCGGCGAGCGAACAGCTCGATGACGACAAGCCGGCGCTCCAGCTCACCGAGGCGCGGATCGAGGTCAGCGACGTGAGCTTCGCCTATCGCGAGGCCGAGACCGTTCTCAACCATGTCAGTTTCGTCGCCGCCCCGGGCACGGTCACCGCGCTGGTCGGGCCCTCCGGCGGCGGCAAGTCGACCGTGCTGGCGCTGCTGTTGCGCTTTTACGAGGTCACCCAGGGCGAGATCCGGATCGACGGCCAGGCTATCGATGCGGTGTCGCGCAGCTCGCTGCGCTCCCAGACCGCCCTGGTCGGCCAGGACGTCTATCTCTTCCGCGACAGCGTCCGCAACAACATCGCCTTCGGCAGGCCCGGTGCCAGTGATGAGGAGATCATTGCCGCCGCCAAAGCCGCCTGCGCCCATGATTTCATCACCGCCTTCCCGTCCGGCTACGACACTCCGGTGGGCGAACACGGCACCCAGCTCTCCGGCGGCCAGCGCCAGCGCATTTCGCTGGCACGGGCCTTCCTCAAGGACGCACCCATCATCCTGCTTGATGAAGCCACCGCCGCCCTCGATTCGGAATCCGAAAAGCAGGTACAGATCGCGATCGAGCATCTGTGCCGTAACCGCACCACGATCATGATCGCCCACCGCCTTCACACCATCGCCCATGCCGACACCATCCTGGTGGTCGAGGGCGGTGCCATCGTCGAGCGCGGCCAGCATGAGGAACTCCTGGCTCGGAACGGCCGCTACGCCTCCTTCTACCGCCTGCAGCATTTCAACGCCCAGAAGACCCCGGGAACGACCACAGACGCCGCCACCGACGACCCGGACCCGTCTCTCCCGCAACGCGCAGGCAGCTCTTGAGGCCCTCAAGGGCTGCCTGCGAAGGCGGAAAAAGCCAGGCCGCGCCACCGCGATGGCCGCAACGGGCGGCACCGCTCACATGGAGATCCTCCCCGCTACTGAAGTCGAAGGGGGAAGCCGTACACACGCAGGCGATCCTTGAAAGACGCGGGAAGACCATGAGATATTCCTTCGCATCCTCCTTGACGCTTCTGCCATCCACGGACACGAGGGTTCCCCCGCACGCGCCCCCTCCTTGCCGATTTCGAAAGTTCCATCATGACCGGTCCTGATTTCGTCCTCCCGCCGCCGCCCCAGCCTGTGCTCCCCATCCAGGGCTCCGAGCTGCTCTTTCCTGTCCGCCGCATCTGGTGCGTCGGGCGCAACTATCTCGACCATATCCGCGAGATGGGGAACAACACCCGGGAAGAGCCGTTCTTTTTTGCCAAACACGCCGACATGATCGCGCTCTCTGGCACGACCATCCCCTACCCGCCGATGACAAAGGACCTCCAGCACGAGGTCGAGCTGGTGGTAGCGCTCAAAAGCGGCGGCACCGACATTGCGCCCGAAGCCGCTCTCGACCATGTCTTCGGCTACGGCGTCGGCATCGACCTCACCCGTCGTGACCTCCAGCTCGCGGCACGGCGCAAGGAGCGCCCCTGGGAGGCCGGCAAGTCATTCGACCATTCCGCGCCCTGCTCGCAACTCGCGCCCGTCAACAAAGCAGGCCATCCCACATCCGGCGCAATCTGGCTCCGTGTCAACGGCATCCTGCGCCAGAGCGGCGACCTCAATCAGATGATCTGGAGCGTCGCTGAGATCCTCGCCCAGCTGTCGAAGTCGGTCGCGCTTCGCTCCGGCGACATCATCCTGACCGGGACCCCTGCGGGTGTGGGGTCGCTCGAGCGCGGTGATGCAATTGAATGCGGCATCGATGGCGTGGCGACACTGAGCTGTTCGATCCGTTCCGACAGCGCCTCCTGAGGGCACGAAAGTCCGGATCGCTGCGGCCATGCGCCGCGATCGCGATCGCCCTTGCAGCGCAAGACAGGCTGCGCCGCATGCCCCGATCCGGCGCCAGACCCCGGCCTTTCGCCTGTTAACCCACAATCCTGTAATCGCCTGGATCGCTTCCATCGATGATCAGCGCAGGCGGGGCGACTTCACCTCCGACGCACCAGCCGGAGATTTCGATGACCGTGCTGTCGCACGGCAGTCCAGGCTCCTGCGTGGCGCATACCCGGACCAGCACTTCGGCATTCGCCTCAATGGTATCCTCTCCCCGTTCCCACCGGCTGATGGTCCGCATCTGACGATGTACAAGCCCGGCAAGGTCGGCCTGTGGCCTGTGTCATGCCCATTTCGCTGCGCAGGAACCGCAATTCCCTGCCGCTCATGCTGGTTTGCCGGCGGATAATTCCGAGTGCGATGGCGCGATGCAGGGCGTTGATGTTCGCGATGGTGATCCATTCTTCACCGCCATCCTCATCAACAAACACATTCATCCCCCGGATCAGGACATTGTCGAGACCGCTTTCGGTGTAGCGATAGTCACCCATTGCGACCGAATCCTTTCATTCCTGCCCGACAAGCGCTTACGCTGAATCCGTTTCCACGGATCGACATCCCTGGGCGTTGGCGGCATTCCATGGCCTGGCAGGACGTCTGCCCGCCAGAGACCGGCTTCCATAGCCCCCTTTCACGACGCCCGACATATCATGGTGATCAGGAGAGGCAAAAAAATGAATTTCCTCGTCCTTCCGAAGCAGTTCGGGATTCGGCAAAGCGTCAAAATCCGGTTTCAACAAGGTGGCAGGCACTGGCACCTGCCAGGGCCCCTGGCCTGCTTTTCCTTAAACCCGGCCTTCGGATTCCGGATCTCAAAGCGCAAGGCGATTTCGGGCCGCCATGTCGCCCCGTTGCCAGCGAGAAAATGCGCCAATATATTGGTTATTGATTGAGCAATATGAAAACGGAACGTCGATCAGTTATCAATTTCTGCGCCGTGCCCGCGCGCCGCGGCCAGGGTCGGGAGTCAGCGTCATCGGATCTCGATCGGGGCAAAAGACGCTTCCGTGCGCAGGCTCTGGGCGCCCCGCCCGCTCTCAGGGCTGCCGCGTGTGGGCTGCCTTAAATTGCCAGACCAGCGGGAGAAAGCGAACGCCCCATCACCGGCATCACCGGCCGGGGCGACACCCGAGCTTTCTGCGCTCGGTGTCGCCTCTTTCGTAAGCGCAAAGTCTCAGTAGCGATAATGCTCGGCCTTGTAGGGCCCCGCCACTTTGACCCCGATATAGTCGGCCTGGTCCTGGCGCAGCGTGGTGAGACGAACGCCGATCTTGGCAAGATGCAGCCGCGCCACTTTCTCGTCCAGTTCCTTTGGCAGCACATAGACCTTCCTGTCATATTTGCCGTTGTTGTTGGCAAACAGCTCGATCTGCGCCAGGGTCTGGTTGGTGAAAGAGGCCGACATCACGAAGCTCGGATGGCCCATGGCGTTGCCGAGATTGACCAGCCGCCCCTCGGACAGCAGGATCATGCGCTTGCCGTCGGGGAAGGTGATCTCATCGACCTGCGGCTTGATATTGGTCCATTTGAGATTACGCAGGCCCGCGATCTGGATCTCGTTATCGAAGTGACCGATATTGCAGACGATGGCGCGATCCTTCATCGCCCGCATATGGTCTACCGTGATGATGTCGCGATTGCCGGTCGCCGTGACGAAGATATCGGCGCGCGGGGCCGCATCCTCCATTGTCACCACCTCATAGCCTTCCATCGCCGCCTGCAGGGCGCAGATCGGATCAATCTCGGAGACCATGACCCGACAGCCGGCCTGACGCAGCGAAGCCGCCGACCCCTTGCCGACATCGCCGAAGCCCGCCACCATGGCGATCTTGCCCGACAGCATGACGTCGGTGCCGCGGCGGATGCCATCGACCAGCGATTCCCGGCAGCCATAGAGATTGTCGAATTTCGACTTGGTGACGCTGTCATTGACGTTGATCGCGGGAAACAGCAATTCGCCGCGCTTCTCCATCTCATAGAGACGATGCACGCCGGTGGTGGTTTCCTCCGAAACACCGCGGATCGAGCGGGCGATCTCAGCAAACCAGCCCTTGGGCTTTTCTTTGAGGAGACGCCGGATCAGGGCAAAGAAGATTTCCTCTTCTTCCGACCCCGGCTTGTCGAGGAAAGCGGTATCGCCTTTCTCGGCGCGCAGGCCGGCATGGACCAGCATGGTGGCGTCGCCCCCGTCGTCGAGGATCATGTTGGCGGTGCCGCCGCCATGCCAGTCAAACAGCCGTGCTGTATAGTCCCAGTAGTCGGTGAGGCTCTCACCCTTGACCGCAAACACCGGAATCCCGGCCGCCGCAATCGCGGCAGCAGCATGATCCTGGGTCGAATAGATGTTGCAGGACACCCAGCGGATGTCAGCCCCCAGCGCCACCAGGGTCTCGATCAGCACCGCGGTCTGGATCGTCATATGCAGGGAACCCGCGATCCGGGCACCCTTGAGCGGCTTTGAGGAACCGAACTCCTCACGGGTTGCCATCAGTCCCGGCATCTCGGTCTCGGCGAGCGAGATTTCCTTGCGGCCGAACTCGGCCAGCGTGATGTCCCTGACGACGTAATCGGTAAAACCTTGTGGTGGCTGCGCGCTCATCTCAAAATCCTTGTGAGAAACCCCGCCTGGATGAAGAGAGAACGGGGAGATCAGGGACCAGGCTCGCAGGCACTGCTGCCTCGCGAAAGCCTTTGATCCTGTGGGCGATAGGTTCGTCGTAAAATCGTGAAAAGGCGGTCGGGGCCCGGGGTTCAGGCCCCGGGCCGGCTGCCGCGGCTAGATGGCGCCCTTGAGCGCCTCCACCAGATCGGTCTTCTCCCAGGAGAAGCCGCCCTCGGCATCGGGGGCCCGGCCGAAATGGCCATAGGCTGCGGTACGGGCATAGATCGGGCGGTTGAGATCGAGATGGGAGCGGATGCCGCGCGGGGTCAGATCCATGACCTCGGCCACCGCTTTCTCAAGCCGGGACTCCTCGACTTTGCCGGTATTGTGGGTGTCGATATAGATCGACAATGGCCGGGCCACGCCGATGGCATAGGCCAGCTGCAGGGTGCAGCGATCGGCAAGGCCGGCGGCGACGATGTTCTTGGCGAGATAGCGCGCCGCATAGGCTGCCGAGCGGTCGACCTTGGTCGGGTCCTTGCCCGAAAATGCGCCGCCCCCATGCGGGGCAGCACCACCATAGGTGTCGACAATGATCTTGCGTCCGGTGAGGCCGGTGTCGCCGTCCGGGCCGCCGACGAAAAACTTGCCGGTCGGGTTGATGTGCCAGATGGTCTCAGGGCGGATCCATTCCGCCGGCAGCGCCTCACGCACATAGGGTTCCACGATCTCGCGGATCTGGCGCGAAGTCAGGTCCTCGACCAGATGCTGGTGCGACACCACGATTTCGCGCACCCCCACAGGGCGGCCATTCTCATACTGCACCGTCACCTGGCTCTTGGAGTCGGGCCCCAGCACCTTCTCGCGGCCGCTGTGACGGGCTTCCGAAATCAGGCGCAGAATCCGGTGGGCGTAGAAGATCGGTGCCGGCATCAGTTCCGGCGTCTCATTGGTGGCATAGCCGAACATGATGCCCTGGTCGCCGGCGCCCTCCTCCCGGTTGGTGCCGGGCTGCAGGGCGTCGACCCCTTGCGCGATATCGGCCGACTGGGGGTGGAGCAGCACGTCGATGACGGCAGTGTCCCAGTGGAAGCCGCCCTGCTCGTAGCCGATGTCTTTGATCGCCCCGCGCACCACCGCCTCGATCTGGTCAACGGTCACCGAGGCCGGCCCCCTGGTCTCACCGGCGATCACCACCCGGTTGGTCGTGGCGAGCGTCTCGCAGGCGGCACGGATGGCCCAGGGATCGATTCCCGCCTTCGGCCCCTCGCGGTAGAACAGATCGACGATCTCATCGGAAATGCGGTCGCAGACCTTGTCCGGATGGCCTTCCGACACCGATTCGCTGGTAAAGAGATAGGACGTTCGCATCAGTCGTAACCTTTGATTTTCCGCCAGCATCAAGGGCGGCCGTTGGCAAATTCCTCGGGGCATCGCTCGGGTGGGACACGCTCAAAGCCAAGAGCCAGGAGCTGGCGAGCTTTCCAAGCCACCCTGTCAATCGCGCCGACCGTGCTGCCACATACACCGCCCACGTGCCCCCTGCAAAGGCCCGCCTCTGCCCCACCCCTGATCGGTGTGGTCAATCGGCATCACCGAAAACCCCTTATGCCCTCAACTGGACGGACGGGCAGGCTTTCCCTGGAGGCCTCGTGGCCATCTTTGTCCCGAAATCCCCCCTCGCGATACCTTAACCGGCTTTCCTCAAGGGGGACTGCGGGCGATCGAAAGATCCTGAAATTCCGACCAACCACCTGCAATTATTGCAGATTTCTCGGAATTCAGGCATTCTTTGAAGCCCTGTCGCAGGCCACCTCATCCTGCGCAGGATGCCAGATATATGGTCAGGCATCGGCGATGATCCAAGCCCTGCCCAGCTTTAAGAAACCGGCCACTGGTGTGCCTGAAATCCGGCCCTGAAACCTTGCGCGATGGAACCGTTTGCGGCCCTTGTGCCCCCGGCGACCCTGTTACTCCTCCAATTGATGCCATCTTCCCTGCGCACATGCGCGCGCCTCCGGCGGGCAGGCCCTCGGCTTCGCCGCAAGGAACGGCATCAAGGAACAGCATCAACGGGCGCCATCAATGGCGGATGCCGCTATTCTCAATGCGGCAAAATGCGCGCACGCTTCGCATCCCCTTGTCGCCCGCTTTACCCATGCGCCGATGGCTGTCGCACATCCTGCGACAGCGCCGATCCGAAGCGACGCACAGGCCCGCGCTCATTTCTCGCGGAAGGCATGGGCGTAGCTGTCGAGCAGCGGCTGGATCAGATAATCGAGCACCGTGCGTTGACCCGTGACGATCGAAACCTCGACCGGCATGCCGGGATAGAGCCGCACATGAGGCACACGTTTGAGTTCCGCCGCGCTGACCTCGACGCGGGCCAGATAATAAGAATTCCCGCTCTTCTCGTCCACGGTCACATCGGCGGCAATCCATGCCACTTTTCCATCCACCGTCGGCGTCATCCGCTGCTTGTACGCCACGAAACGCACGGTCGCCGGCAGTTCCGGCCGCACCACATCGATGTCGAACGGCTGGACCTTGACCTCCAGCATCATCTTGTCGAGAAGCGGAACGAGGTCGAGGATCGCGCCCCCCGGCGCCACGATCCCGCCCCTGGTGAAGAATTTCATGTTGAGGACCGTACCGTCCTGCGGCGCCACCACTTCGGTCCGCCCGGCCTTGGCAATAAATTTGCGCAGTGTTTCGGCGGTCTCGTTGCGATCCCCCTGCACCTTCCTCAGTTCCTCCGAAACCGCCTTGGCCTGCGTGCTCTTCACCCCCCGGATCTGCGCATCCGCTTCCTGGATCTGGTTTTGCAGCGACTGGATTTTGCCCTTGTTGGACTCGATCTCGCCTCTTGCAGAAATCAGCTGCCGTTCCAGTTCCAGCATTCTCGGCTTGAGATAGAGCCCCTTGGTCAGGAGCGACTTCTGGTCGTTGAGCTGCTCCTCGAACAGCGGAATCTGCTGTTCGATGGTCCGGTTCTGGGCCTCGATCGAGACGATCTGCGCCCGGTACTGCTCGCCGCGCCGATCCCACACACTGATCTGATCGGAAAGGGCCCGCCGATGATCGCTGAAAATCTTGTCCTGGCCGTCCAATATCTCGCCAATGGCATGCTCGTTGCGGCGGGAGACCAGGCCTTCCGGATAATGGACGGACTTCATGTCATCACGCTCGGCGACCAGTCGCGCCTCCTGTGCCTTGAACTGGTCCAGCTTGGTGCGCATGGCATCGCGATCGGCATTGGCATCGAGACTGTCGAGCTGCAGCAGAACCTGCCCCTTGGTTACGACAGCTCCATCACGCACCAGGATCTCGCGAATGATACCGCCTTCAAGATGCTGAATGGTCTTGCGGTTGGTATCGACCTTCACCGACCCGGGTGCCACCGCAGCGCTCGACAAAGGTGCGATCGCTGCCCAGCCGCCAAAGCCGCCAAGCAGCGCCACGATGATCGCAACCGCGGTCCGCACCAGACCCTTGATCGGTGGATGCGGATCGACTGGCGGCGCGACAGCTTCTGCTGGCGCAATCGGCGCGCGGATCGCGGACAAGCTCATGCCTTCACCACCTGGACCTTCTTGGGCTCTGCCCTCTGTATGGCCTGACGCTGAATCTGACTGAGCACGGCATTGCGTTCGCCGAACATTTCGACCCGGCCCTCGTTCAACACCAGGATTTTATCGACCTGCGCCATCAGCGACGGACGATGGGCAATCACCACCACGCTGGTGCCCGCCGCCTTCATCGCGCTTATGGCCTCGTTAAGCGCCTGCTCACCCGATGCATCAAGGCTCGCGTTCGGTTCATCAAGCACAAGCAGCGACGGACCGCCGAACATGGCCCGTGCCAGACCGACGCGCTGGCGCTGGCCACCGGAGAGAATCGCCCCCTGCTCTCCGATCTCGCTATCGTAACCCTTGGGCAATCTCAGGATCATCTCGTGGACGCCCGCCATCCGGGCGGCAGCAATGACCGCCTCGGGATCGGCGCTCGCGTCCATGCGCGCGATGTTCTCACGAATCGTGCCCGGGAACAGTTCCACGTCCTGCGGCAGATAACCGACGCACCGGCCATAGTCGTCACGGCTCCAGCTGTGGACATCCGCACCATCCAGCCGGGCCACACCGGATTCCGCGCCGAGAATGCCGACAAGGATGCGGGCCAGGGTCGATTTACCGGCAGCCGATGGTCCGATCACGGCGAGAGCCTCGCCGTGCGGAAGATGAAAGCTGATATCTTTCAGCACCGGCTCGCTGCGGCCGGCCGGCGTATAGGTGACATGCTCGACGGCGACCTCGCCTCTGGGCTTGGGCAAAGGCATGGTCGAGCCATGCAGGGGGGGCGTCGCGAATAATTCGTTCACGCGCCGCCATGCCTCGCGCGCCGACAATACGCTCTTCCAGGTTCCGATCGCCTGTTCGACCGGCGCCAGCGCCCGCCCCATGATGATCGATGCCGCAACCATCGATCCGGCCGTCAGTTTGTTTTCGAGCACGAGATAGGCGCCGCTACCCAGAATGGCGATCTGCAGCAGCATGCGCACGAATTTTGCCGTCGCCGACACAATCCCGGCGCGATCGCTCGCAATCCCCTGCAACGCCAGCACCTTGGCATTGTTGGCGTCCCAGCGGCCCGCCAGCGCCCCGATCATACCCATGCCATCGACGACTTCCGCGTTGCGCACGCTCATCTCGATCGAACGCTGCCCGCGCCCTGACAGCATATTGGCTTCTTTGAGCCGTTTTTGCGTCGCCAGGTTGTTCACCAGCGCCAGCAGGAACAAAATGACCGCGCCGAAGGTGGCCACAAGCCCGAGCAGCGGATGAAGAAGAAAGACGAAGCCGAGATAGATCGGCATCCAGGGCGCATCGAACAGCGCAGTCATGCCGCCGCCGGACAGAAACTTGCAGACGGTGACGATATCCCGCACCGCCTCCCCGCGATAGGACGCACCACGCACGGCATTCTCGACTGCGCGGGCAAAGGTCAATGGGGACAGGATCCGCTCGAGCCAGGCTCCGATCCGCACCAACAGGCGTGAGCGCACGACTTCAAGCAATGCCATCGCCAACAGGGCCGCAGCGGCAATCACCGTCAGATAGACCAACGTCGGCAGACTCCGCGCGCTCAGAACGCGGTCGTAGACCTGCAGCATGTAAACGGAGGTCGTCAACACCAGGATGTTGATGACGAAGCTGATGCCTAACACCGCAAAAAAGCCGCTGCGACAACGGCGCATTGCGCTGCTCAAAAAAGTCTCGGTGCTGGACATGGTGGCCACGGCTTTTAGATTGCACGGGATCAAGCGCCTTGGCAAGCCCGCGAGCACAGGAAAAAGACAAGCATGAACAGCCGGGGGCTGCCCTGCGAAAATCGGGGAGACCCGCAGCTTTTGCGGGCCTCCCCGAAATCATGCGCCTGGTGGGTTCCGCCCGCCGACGCGTTACACCGTATGCAGGATATGGTCGTAGACGTACTGGGCGTTTGCCGCATCCGAGCCGTGATCGACAAAGCCGACGCCGATCAGGTCCACGCTCCATTCCGTCCCTCCGGCACCGTTGTTGAGGGCGATGGTGAGGTTGCCATGGGCATCCTGGCCGACATGGAAGTACTGGGCGAACGTGGCCTCGCTGTCGACGCCGTTGAGCTGGAGAGTGTCAGAGCCGACGACAAAATTCGAAATCGCGTGCGCTCCAGCAGACCCGAAATCTGCGGTCATTGTATCCGGAGTCCCAGGAATCGCCGCCGTGCCTGGAGTCCCCGGATTGATGAATTCAATCAGATAATCCTGCAAAACGGGATCAATCCCGAGCTCGTTGCCGGCGGGGTTGGTGCCGTTGGTGTAGATCGTCACCGAATCCGTAAGGTTGGGATTGCTGCCGTCAATACCGAGGTCGTGCAGCCAGTGCTGATAGGCGCTATCCCAGGCACTCAAATCAGATGCCGACGTATTCGTCGTGTGCTCCGACGCCGCCCCCCAGTCCTTGGTGCCATCGACCATGAAATTGCCGGGGTGATAAGAATCGCCCTTCGAATTCACGGCCGTGAGGAAATTGGACAAGACAGTATCCGGAGTGCCATCCGTGCCGGGAATTTCGGCCGTTCCGGGGGTGAGCGTGAAGTCGTAGGCCGTCGTCACCGGATTGTGTTCGGGGGTAGTATCCGTCTGATGGTGGTCGTCCGAGCCGCCGCCCTGGCTGTCGCCGTCCTGCCCCTGGTCGTTCTGGCCCTGGTCGTTCTGGCCCTGGCTGTTGTTGTCCTGACCCTGGCTGTTGCCATCCTGGCCGCTCGATGTGACAACGTGGAGCGCATCGCCCTGGCTGTTGTCGTCGTGGCCCTGGCTGTTGCCGTCCTGGCTCACCGGTGTGACAACGTGAAGCGAATCACCCTGGCTGTTGCCGCCCTGGCTGTTGCCGCCCTGGCTGTTGCCACCCTGGCTGTTGCCACCCTGGCTGTTGCTCATTTTTTCTCTAATCCCCTTTCCTTTTGAGTTCCCTGCCGGTGTAGCGCCAGCCCTGTCCGCGAGATTTCCGACAAGAGCGCAGCACCAATCCGGTTCCGGGACCCACTGCTTTCCTCGCCACCTCTTCACCGAGTGGGAGGATGCGACGATGTTGCACAAAACATTTCCACGGACAACACCCGTTTGGGTCAGGGCCAGTCTCGGTACTGAAACTCTCCTGGCATTGAATCACGAAAGCCTCCGCTTCACATCAGAGTCATGAAACCGTCGCATCAGAGTCACGGAACCGTCGCGGCAGACCTTCCGGGCATCCTGCCGTTGTTGACATACTCAACATTCAGACCTGACCGGGAACCGCACTATCCTTCCTCCAGCCCTCCTGTCGGATTCCGGCGAGATGAATCAGTTGCAGGAATTCGCAACTTGAAATTTTGTTGATGACACATCGGCGTCCACGCAAGGACCGTGCCACTTGCCGGAGTCCCCTGGCGGAAAACGACAACCGGCGCAATTCGGTAAAATGGTAGGGGCCATCAAGCATCAAGCCGCCCTTCTGACCCGTTCGGGTCATGACGCGGGTCCTGTGGACTTCATATATATATTCCGACTATCACCTTATTTTGATTGCGACTCCACCTCACCGCGATTTCGACCATTCCGAAGCTGACGCTATTGATCAAGGCACCAATTCAGGAGGACGGCAACCCAATGATGCACACAGGACAGATTCTCTCATAATCCCAAGTCCGTGAGCTGGATCCGAGACTTCGAGGGAAGCGATTGTTTCAACGCCGGATTTCGCACCCGCCCCGTTCACCCGATGGGTGACGATCCAGGAGCGGCTGGATCAGTCCCAAACCAATGTGAATGTTTGGCTCTTTCCGCCATGACGGGCTGCCAACTGCCGTTTTTAGGATAATTCATTGCTTGTCGCGGCCTGCCTTTCCGGAACAGCCGCTCTCGCGGAGGAAATGCAGCCGTTTACTCCATTCGTGGTTGACAGCCATCAATGTCAGTCGCCCAGTGATAGGGGAGCCAGCTGTGATAATGACGGATGCACCACTGCTCCAAAATAACTATGCATTTTGGAAGGACTCCCTGAAACTGAAATCTATCAACGCAGATGGACACGGCACACCACGATGCTCAATGACGTTCTCCGACTGGGTCGACGTCAAGACCGTGCTGCCAACAACCATTTCGGCGACTGTCAAACTTCCCAGAACGATCTGCATCCACGCGCACGCTGAGACCGGGAGCGGTTTCTCAAATATTGGTCGCACAGCCTGGAATCAGTGTCAGATAAGCGGCAATTGAACTCAGTTTAGATGAGTAAGCGTGTTGATGCCACTGTGCGCCTTGTGGTCCGCATCTTTGATTTTGGGTGGGCTTGCTGAACCGCTCCACGCTCTGCAATTCCGACGGAAAACGTGGTCAGATGCCGACAAGCCCCGGCTGCTGTCGACCAGGGTCACCCCCGACATCCGGCACGAAACCGTCCGCAATCCGCTCAAGGCGAAAGGACATTGCACCGATCGGCGAACGGGACCCGCCGCAATATCTCCTCCCTTCCACGGACCCTGACGCAGGGAATGGACCTCGCACCGCCTCGGTTGTGCTGCCGGTTTGCTGTCAGGTTGATCGGATGGCCTCAATCGGGTCCAACAGGGAGGCGTGCAGCGCGGGGTAGGAACCGAAAAACACACCGACCAGAATTGAGGAAGCCAGCGCCATGATCACGGACCATGTCTCAATAATCAGAGACCAGCCGGCGACATAGGAGACAATGGCCGCAGCAGCAAATCCGACGATCGCCCCGGCGATGCCCCCCAGTACTGAGAGGCCGACGGCTTCGAGCAGAAACTGCCGCAGAATATCCTTCCGCTTGGCACCAAGAGCCATGCGGATCCCGATTTCGCGGGTTCTCTCGCTGACCGACACCAGCATGATATTGAGGATCCCGATCCCCCCGGTGGCGAGCGAGACCAGCGCCACCGACGCCAGCAGAATCGACAGGGTTCGGGCTCCTTCCGCACTGGCAGACGTGACCTCCGACAGATTCTTTATTGTGAAGTCGTCATCCTGAAGCGCCTGAAGCTGATGTCTCTGCCGCAACAGCGATTGCACCTCCTGTTCGGCCTGCTTCATGTCCAGGCCCGCGCGAACCTTGACAAGAATGGCGGCAACCGCTCTCTGCCGCACCGGATTATGTCCGAGGACGCGCCTTCCGGCCTCAAGCGGCACAAGAACAGCGTCGTCCTGGTCCTGACCGACCGGCGATTGTCCCTTCTTTGCCAGCAGGCCAATGACCCGGAAGGGAACATTTCTGATTCGCAGCTCGCGACCGATCGGATCCTGGTCCGGGAACAACTGACGGGCCACCGTCTGTCCCACCAGCACAACCTGGGAGTTGCGGGCGATGTCTCCAGCGTCGAAAGGCCGTCCGGCTTCCACGTTCCAGTCGCGGACATCAAGATATCCGACATCCACCAGAAGAACGTTTGTCGCCCAATTGGCGGCGTCCGCAACCACCTGGATGCGTCCGTTCACCAGCGACGAGGTGACCTGAACCTCTGGAATTTCGTGACCGATCGCCGTGGCGTCCTCGTCGCTCAGCGATGGCACTGCTCCGGCACCGAGCCGGACACCGCCCTGGTTGCTATTCCCGGAGATGACGATCAGGAGATCGGAACCCAGACTGCGGATCTGGGCCGCGACCTTCTCCCGCGCCCCGGCACCCACCGCCATCATGGTGATCGTAGCCGAGGTGCCGACGATGATGCCGAGTGCCGTCAGGACCGAGCGCAGCTTGTGCTGGCGCAGCGCACCTGCCGCGGAAAGGATGGCATCGAGAAAGGTCACTGCAATTTCCCATCAAGGAAGCGGATGACCCGGGACATCCGGCTGGCGATCCCGGCATCGTGGGTGACAATGACAATGGTCCGGCCATCCTGGTTGAGCCGGTGGAACAGGTCCATCAACTCACCCGCCGACCTCGAGTCGAGCGCCCCTGTGGGTTCGTCCGCGAGGATGAGCTTTGGCGAGCCGGCGAGCGCACGAGCCACCGCAACCCGCTGCTGCTGGCCTCCCGACAGCTGCGCCGGGCGATGTCCTGCCCGGTCGGCAAGACCAACCATTGCCAGCGCGGCTTCCGCAATCTGGTGCCGCAACTGCCGCCTGACGCCAGCATAGATCAGCGGAAGTTCGACGTTCTGGCGCGCATCAAGGCGATCGAGCAGATTGAAATTCTGGAACACGAAGCCGATTTTGCGGTTTCGGATCCCGGCAAGGTCGTTGGAGGACAGACCGGACGTCTCCTCGCCGTCGACCCAGCATTTTCCACTGCTCGGCCGGTCGAGGCATCCGATAATATTCATGAAAGTGGATTTGCCCGAGCCGGAGGGGCCGGTCACTGCGACAAACTCCCCGGGCGCGATCGCGACACTGACGTCATCAAGCGCCACCACCGTTTCGCCAAGATGAAAATGCCGGGTGAGACCTTCGGCCCGGATCACGGCGTCCTCCCGATGATGACCTCACCAACCGGTTGCTCCGGCGAGATTTCGGTCACACCGGCATCCCCCAGGCCCACTCCAACCGGTACCCTCACGGGTTTGTCGTCCGAACCGAGGGTCCAGACTGCGGGGCCGGCGACCCCTGTTGTCCCGGCCGGCCTCCAGCGCAGCGCCGCATTGGGTGCGAGAAGAACGTCCGTGTGCGCATCGGTCTCGATTCGCACACTGGCCGTCATCCCTGGCAGGAGTTCCATCTTCGGGTTCTCGATCGACACAATTCCGGTGTAGGTGACAACGTTTGACACGGTCTGGGAGCCCAGTCTGACATGTTTCACGGTGCCCTCGAATTCACGCCCCGGATAGGCACTCACCGTGAACGTTGCCTTCTGGCCAGTTTTGATGCGGCCAACATCGGTCTCGTCGACCGAGACCGCAATCTCCATATGCCGGAGGTCATCGGCGATGGTGAATATCGTCGGTGATTGCAGGGATGCCGCCACGGTCTGACCAAGCTCAACGCTGCGCTGGATAATGACCCCATCCACTGGAGAGCGGATGTCGGTATTGGCGAGGTCAACATCGACCTGATGGAGAATGGCGGCCATCTGCTCGATCTTGGCGGAGGCAACTTCAAGCTGGGCGTTCGCGGCCTCGAGCGCGATCCGTGCGGTATCAAAGGCGGCCTCGGAAATCGCTCCGCTGGGTTTGAGTCTTTCCTGCCGATCGAAGGCCAGCCTGGCCTCGGCAAGCCTCGCTTCCTGCACGCTTTTCAGAGCGCGGGCCTGGGCGAGATCGGCCTTGGCGGCATCCCGCCTGAAGCGGATCTGATCGGAGTTCAGCCGCGCCAGGATCTGGCCCGAACGGACCGTGTCATTATAGCTGGCGAGAATCTCGGTGATCTGCCCCGAAAGCTGGGAGCCAACAATGATGGTGGTGACCGGAGATATTGTTCCGGTTGCGCTCACCACGCTCACGATCCTGCCGCGATGCACCGGAGCCGTCCTGTAGCTCACTGTGGTTTCGGGCGACATCCGCAAATAGGCGACAACAGCAGCTGCTGCACCCAGCGCCACTCCCGAAAAAACCAGAATGAATTTCGCGGTTCGCCCCAAAGCACCCGTGCCGCCATTCGAAGAAGGCAATGACCGCAAAGCAAAAACGCTGCAATCACAAACGCCCGACCTCGCCTGCCGCCTGGCAGGCAGATGGCATCCAATCAGAAAACCGGAAGGAGTCAATGACTCCTTCCTTTGTTTTCGGCCCGGTCCCTGCTTCCGGCGGGAGCAGCAAGACTGCCTTCGCCTCACAACGACCGGATCAACTACGGCTACTTGTTCTTCCCGTAGGCGTTGCCGTTGTTCCCGTTCCCGTTGTTGCCGTTCCCGTTGTTGCCGTTGTTATAGTCACTGACCTGGGCCGCCCGCGATCCGGGTACGCCGGTGCAGCTGGTTGCCTGACAGGTCCACGTCTCACCGCCGTCATTCTGCATATACTCGCCGTTCTGGATGATCTGCGACGACTGCTGCCCGATGCTATTGCCGTTCGAGGTCATCGAATTCGGGTTCGCATTGCCGTTGCCGTTGCTGCCGTTCGACTTGAAGGAAGCCTTCAGATCGAGCGTGGGCGGATCAGCGAAGGCCGGAACGGAGGCCAGGGCGACAGCGGCTACGAGTGCAGAAAACACAATCTTCTTCATAAACATTCCTCTTTCTTTTATCTTGTATCTTGTTACGCGATGCCCACGCAAGAGGCGGCCCATGCACAAGGCCACAGCTGTTTACACCAAAAGTCTCCAATCGCGCTTGGCCCATTTGAGGTCCAGTGAGGACGTTTCAATTTTCTGTGTTCAGAAGGCCACATTTCAACTCATCAAATGGTCTTGCGACAGAAAAGCGGCGCGCTGACCGAGCCTGTGCTGGAGAAAATTTCCTTTGTTCCGGGAGACTTGCGAGCCATCCGCAGCGCGCCCGCCGCCGCTTCTCAGTGCCTGTCACGACATTGTGACAAATTCCTTTCTGTCCCGAATCGGGCCAGTCTCTATCGCCCAGTCTTGGATCACAGGACGGACTCCATGCCGCCATTCCACGTCCGACATACTGAAACCTCATTGGGAAACGCTCTCTGCCGCAATACAGCCATGATGTAGCCATATTTCCAGAGACGATTCGAGGTTTGGTGTGATTTTCGATCCTTGTCAGCTGAAAAATCATTTGTGACATTCCGTCATAAGTGATTCTTCAGTTGAATCCTTCCGTGTCTGGCTGGCTTCCTTCGCCTTTCCGGCCTGCGCTGGCTTTCAAACGGACAGATCCGACGTGAAGCCCTGCCATCTTCACCACGGTCCACTTCCCAAAGACACATCGCCCTGTGAGTGGGCAGAACAGACACCCGGCCACTGCCTTGCAGCTCCCTGATCCGAAGTTCTGACAGACACAATTGCGCCAGGCGGTGTGAAATCTGAAGATTCATTCATGGATATGCAATATTCTTCTGCCGAGGCGTCACTTTGTTCTTCTCTTCCTGTTCAGCTGTTCACCACCCGATGCAATGCGTATCGTTGAGCCAGCCCATGACCCGCCCCTATCCATTGTCTGGATCGCGGAGTGGAGAAAGATACAGATGACAGTCAATACGAAATGCCATCGTCCCGTTGAATCATTTTGCGCAGATCGCGGTCAGGAATCCTGGAACGATGGCTTCCTGGCAAGGACCTTCACCCCAATCCGGGACTTGAGGTCCGCCTTGAACGCAAATACCCTCGAATTCGAGCCATCAAGAGCGCCCTGGGTGGGGCCCGCGCCCTCGGCGGCGGTATTCTCCACCTCTCTCGTCACCCGCCCTGTGCGAAAGCCGGGCAACGCCCTTGCCCAGGCGCATTGGGCCCGCCGGGAATTTCCCCGACGACGATGACGATTATGCAGGAAAGCCGCCCATTGACCGGCTTTGCCCCGCGTCCAATGAACGCCCTCCTGTCGGCCGCCGGACCAGCGATTCCACCAAAATCAGGATCTCTGGTCACACCCGTCAAGCCCTCCCCGGCTTTGCTGTATCGACAGTACAAGACCGAAACGGCCTCCCGTCGCTGCAACCGGATCGCCAGCCCGAATTTTTCGGCAATTCCCGTCTGGTGTCTTTGGCCGAAATGGAGGGCAAGCCGTGCCAAGGGAGGCAGAAGAGCGACAGAAGGCCTTGGCCGGCGTCACAGCGCGCAGATCGTGACCCGGTAATATTGTTGCGCCGACTTTAACCCCAGCGACATTCCCTTGCCGCCACGGCTTGACACCCCTGGAGCACAGGGCCAATCCCTCTCCCCGTGTTCATCGCAAGGCCCCCGGGCAATCACCGCCCAAGGCCGATATCTCTCGGAAATTCCATGATTCTGGTCACAGGCGGTGCCGGCTTTATCGGCTCAAACATCGTCGCAGCTCTCAATGACGCCGGCCACAACGATGTCGTGGTCAACGACTTTCTCGGCTGCGAGGGCAAATGGCGCAATCTCGCCAAACGCCAGCTCGCCGACATCGTGCCCCCCCACCAGCTGATGGCCTGGCTTGGGGGGCGCCAGCTGGAGGCCGTGATCCATATGGGCGCGATCTCCGAGACCACGGCAACCGATGGTGACCTCGTCATCGAGACCAATTTCCGCCTGTCGATGCGCATTCTGGAGTGGTGTGCGGAAAACCGCGTCCCCTTCCTCTATGCCTCCTCGGCCGCCACCTACGGCAATGGCGAGGCCGGCTTTTACGACCACCCGACCATTGCGCACCTGCGGTCCCTGCGTCCCATGAATCTCTATGGCTGGAGCAAGCACCTGTTCGATCTCGCGGTGCTGGAGCGCCAGAAAAGCGGTGCCGCCATGCCGCCGCAATGGGTGGGTCTGAAATTCTTCAACGTCTTCGGTGCCAACGAGTACCACAAGGGCCCGATGATGAGCGTGCTCACCCGGCGCTTTGACGACATCAAGGCGGGCCACACCATCGAACTCTTCAAGTCGCACCGCGACGGCATTGCCGACGGCGATCAGAGCCGCGATTTCATCGCGGTTGCCGACGTGACACGGGTGATCACCTGGCTGCTCTCCTCCCCCTCGGTGACCGGCATCTTCAATGTCGGCACCGGAAAAGCACGCAGTTTCCGCGACCTGATCGGCGCCGCTTATCGCGCCCTCAACCTGCCGGAGCGCATCGCCTATATCGACATGCCGCTTTCCATCCGCGACAGCTATCAGTATTTCACGGCGGCCGACACCACGCGCCTGATTGCCGCCGGCTATAATGGCGGCTTCACCACCCTTGAAGACGCAGTCAAAGACTATGTCGACGGTTTCCTCAATACCGCCGACCGCTATCGCTAGAACCGCCGACTCCTTTCCGGCGTATTTTCAGGACCGTCCGATGTTCGATTTCGACTCCCTTGCCAGAGAAATGACGCGACAGACGGTGCTGTGCATCGGTGATCTGATGCTCGATGAATTCGTCTATGGCGAGGTGTCGCGGGTCTCGCCCGAGGCACCGGCACCGGTGATTGCGGCCCGCCGCAGTGAACTCAATGTCGGCGGGGCCGGCAACGTGGCACGCAATGTCGCAGCCCTTGGTGCCAGCTGCATCTTCATCGGCATGATTGGTGCCGATCCGGCTGCCGATATTCTGCTCGGCGAATTTGCCAGAACGGGCGCGATCGAACCGCGCCTCATCGTCGACCCCGGCCGGCCCACCACCCGCAAGGTCCGTTTCGTTTCCGAGCATTTCTCCACCCATATGCTGCGGGCCGACTGGGAGGTCGCGGCGCCGGCGCCGGCCGCAGTCGAGGCTGCCCTGATCGCGGCGATTGAGGAGGCGCTGCCGCGCGCCGCAATCGTGCTGCTGTCCGATTACGCCAAGGGGGTCCTGACCGAACGCGTGGTCCGGCACGCCATTGAGCGGGCCCGCGCAATGGGCAAGCCCGTTATCGTCGACCCCAAGAACACCAATTTCGCGATTTATCGCGGGGCCTCGATCCTGACCCCGAACCGCAAGGAATTCACGGAGGCAACCCGCTGCCGCTCCGATCGCACGGAAGACGTGAAGCGGGCAGCCTGTGAAGCCATTGAACTGGCGCAGTGTGATGCCATCCTGATCACCCAGAGCGAACACGGCATGACGCTGGTGCGCCGCGGCGGCGCCCTACAGCATATTCCGGCCTACCCCACCA
The DNA here is from genome assembly GCA_009781045.1 of Alphaproteobacteria bacterium. Classification (GTDB taxonomy): domain Bacteria; phylum Pseudomonadota; class Alphaproteobacteria; order Rhizobiales; family Xanthobacteraceae; genus Bradyrhizobium. Next base: position 4,932 of record WQYW01000015.1, on the reverse strand, counting down.
AGGTCCGCGACGTTTCAGGGGCCGGCGACACCGTGGCGGCGACGCTCGCGCTCGCGCTTGCCGCTGGTGCGCCCGAGGAAACTGCGGTGCGCATGGCGTCCGCTGCCGCTGCCGTTGCGGTGGGCAAGCGCGGCACCGCCACCGTCAGCATGGAGGAACTGCGCAAGAAAATCCTGCCGCCGGCTTCGCTTACGGCGGAGGAGAAAATCATCTCGGCACCAGCCGAACTTGAGGCCCGGCTCGCCGACTGGCGCCAGGAGGGACTGCGCATCGGCTTCACCAACGGCTGTTTCGATATCCTCCATCCCGGACATGTCCATGTCCTGACCCGGGCCCGCGCCGCCTGTGACCGCCTCGTGGTCGGCCTCAACAGCGACGCCTCGGTGCGCCGCCTCAAGGGAGCGGAGCGGCCGGTGCAGGACCAGACCGCGCGTGCAGAAGTGCTGGCGGCGCTTGAGGCCGTCGATCTGGTGGCGATCTTCGAGGAGGACACGCCACTGAAGCTGATCGAGCACATCGTGCCCAGCATCCTGGTCAAGGGCGGCGACTACACCCGCGAACAGGTGGTGGGCCACGAGTTCGTTGCCGCCCGTGGCGGCATCGTGATGCTGATCGACATCGTGCCCGGGCACAGCACCACCTCACTTGTCAACAGGGCAAGAAACCACCGTCCCTGATGCCCCCAGTCCATTCACAACCTTGCACCGGCAGGCCTTTGACCGCCTTGCCGAAACGCCCTAAGACGGGCCTGCCCTGCTCGCAATGGATGGTCTGGCCCTGTGACGGAGACAACTGCCAATCCTGGTCACGCCTCCACGGTCACCCGCATCTCGGCGGAGAGCGTCCCCGGGCAGGCCATCACCGATCTGCTCCAGGGAGCGGAGCGCTATTCGCTATGGACCCATCTGGCCTTCCACGACATCCGCCAGCGCTTCCGCCGCTCCATCCTCGGGCCGTTCTGGCTGACGCTGAGCATGGGCATCATGATCGGTGCCATGGGCATGGTGTTCTCCGCCCTGTTCAACCAGGACATCAGCAAGACCCTGCCTTATATCGCCACCGGCATCATCTTCTGGGGACTGCTGACCAGCTGCATCAATGAAGGCACCGTGACCTTCATCTCGGCGGAATCCTTCATCCGCAACGTCCCGGTGCCGGTGAGCGTGCATTTCTTCCGCATGATGGCGCGCAACGTGTTCATCTGGCTGTTCAACATGGCGATCTACCTCGCCGTGATCGTGCTGTTCCACGTGCCCCTGGGGTGGAACATCCTGCTGTTCCTGCCCGGCTTTGTCCTGTTCCTGCTCAACGCCGGCTGGATCGCTCTCGCCTCCGCCATCCTGTCGACCCGCTACCGCGATATTCCCCAGGTCATCGCCAACGTGGTCCAGGTGGTATTCTTCGTCACCCCGGTGTTCTGGTCACCCCAGGTGCTGTCAAACCGCCCGGCCTTCATCGACCTCAACCCGTTCTATCACCTGCTTTCCATCGTCCGCGATCCCCTGCTCGGCACCACCCCCCAGGCAGAGAGCTGGCTGTTCTGCATTGCGCTCGCAGCGCTTGGCCTCCTTGTCACTTTCCGCCTCTATCGCCGGGCCCATGCCCGCATCGCCTACTGGGTCTAGAGAAGTGGCACATATTTCCATTGCAAAGCTCTCGGTCGAGTTCGCGATCTTCGGCGCCAGCTCACGCTCTCTGAAAAACCGCATCCTGTCGCAGGCCACCGGCGGAAGGGTGATGACCGGTGCCCGCGACATCGTCGCCGTGCGCGCCATCGACGGCCTCGATATCGACATTCGCGACGGCGAGCGTATCGCGCTGACCGGCCATAACGGCTCCGGCAAAACCACGCTGCTTCGCGCCTTATGCGGCATCTACAAACCGAGCAGTGGCACCATCACGATTCAGGGCCAGGTCCGGGCGCTGCTCGACTCCGCAGCCGGCATGGATTTTGAATCGACCGGCATCGAGAACATCTATCTCCGCGGCTACATGCTGGGCATGACGCGCCCCCAGATTACCGCGAAAATCGAGGAAATCGCCGACTTCACCGAACTCGGCGAATTTCTCGACCTGCCGGTGCGAACCTATTCGGCCGGCATGTTCACCCGACTCGCCTTCGCGGTTTCCACCGCGATCGAAAGCGACATCCTTCTGATCGACGAAGGCATCGGTGCGGGCGACGCCAAATTCCAGCACAAGGTGCAGCAACGGGTCGAGGGGCTGTTCCGGCGCACCCCGATCGTGCTGCTCGCCAGCCACGCCGAAACGCTGGTGCAGAAATTCTGCACCCGGCGGCTGACCATGGAACATGGCAGGCTGATCACCGACCAGCCTCTGGTGCCCCAGAAACTGCCAGCGTGACCGCACGCAGCACCGCCATGACCTGAAACCGGGCCCCCGACAGAAACGGACACGTGGTTGCCCGTTGCCCACTGTCCAGGATCGCCTCCCTCTGTCCCATTTTCCGCCGTCGGAGCCCCACGGCCTGCACCGAGGACCGAGGCCCACAGGCCAGCGACAACGCCAGCGCGCGCTTTGCGTCTTCGGCAACGCCCTCATGATGGATGTGTCGGCAGCGCTGCATGGATGGCGGGCCCCCTCACCGCACGAATAAAATCATAGATTCAATGGCTTATTCGATTTTTCCAAATCTCAGGCGGATCTCCCGACGCAAGCAGAATTTTTCGACCCGGATCCGTTTTCAGGCATCGCGGACGTGCCGCGGGACGTTGGAGGGCCTCCCGTGCTGCTTGCCCGGGCTCGTGCCGATCCAGCCGGCGGCATCGCCTGCCCTGCGCTTTGGTCCCGCCCTGTCGATGATCCCTTCGCGGGCAGCAGGGCCTGGAACAGCTTCGTCACCCTGCTCGCCTTCTGCCGGGCACAGAGCCCCGGGGCAGCCTGCCAGACAGCAGATCGTCCCGATCCTTGCCCACTGCCCCCATCATGGATCGCCAGATCGTCCACCACCCGCATCGACAGCCCCCACCTCACCGCAATCAGTGCCCGCCCCCGCTTCTCGCCTTCACCGACACATAGAGATTCGGCACCCGCCCCTCGATCAGCTTCCTCGCTCGAAGCCTGTCGACGTCCTCCGGCTCCAACGCCTTCTTCTTCTGAACACGATCAAGGAGAAACACTTCACTGAGCTGCAAATCTTCGCGCGTCATTAACAGCAATGTGTAATTGATATTAAACAGCCGCCCGTGAATCGTTACTTCGACCCTGGGGGGACTGTGTCCCGGCGCATCGGTCACGTAATCCGGCAAAGGAAAGAACCGATCCCGCTGCGTCTGAAACATCCTGCGGATGCCGCTGCCGACCGAATCCATCATCCGCAACCGAACCATGGCGGTGACAAACCACTGGTTCCGGTAATGCTCCGGCGAAGACGGGTGCTCCAGCATCCACTCAACACCGGCGGTATGAACTGGCCCAGGTTGCCAAACACCAGACGATCCGGATGCTCCACCACATTGACCTTGCCGCCGAGTGTATAGTCCTGATGGGCGATGCAGTTGTGCAGCGCTTCCCGGATCACCCAATTGTCGTAACGCGGGATCGCGACAGGAACCAACGTATCATCCCGCATGTATTGAATCGTCACGTTGCGGATCCGGGTAAAGAGGCGCTCTGTCGCGAGAATCAAAGGCTGTGAAAAATGCTGCGAGGACTCTGTCCGGTTCTGCGCATCCCGCCGAATCCAGCTCAACCTGATATCGGCAGGAGCCAGAAAATGCGCCGACTCGTCTTTCCCAAGAAGCAGCAACGCGGTCCGGGTGATCCGCCCTTCTCTTGTTACACGCGCCTTGTTGAGCAACGTCGGCAGATCCCAGCTTTCCGCCTCGGCCCGGATGGCCTCCTGGCACGCCGGGTCAGAATTGCCATTGATCAGGTATTGCGTGAACCGCACCCGCGCCGCATCGACCGCCTCCGGGTCGAGGTCTTCCAGTGACGCATCGGCAACGATCTCCCCGGACCAGTCCGCCTTTCCCCCGAGAAGACTCCAGATCCGACGTTCCTTGTCCGGATGACCGCTCAGGCTGGTCTTGTGACTGTCCACTCAAATGTAGCGCACGCCGTCGAAAGCAAGGGGCGCGCTGCGTGGAGCCTGTATCGTCATCAGCACGACACGACCGTCGGGGTGATGCACTTCCTGAAATTCGAAATCAGGCCTGGGCTGCGTTTTCTGCGTCAACCACATGGTCAGTGACGGGTTGCCACTCCCCCTGGCCGAGAACGGATCAAACGTCGTTCCCTTGACCTGATGGGTTTGATCGTCGATGCCCCATACCAGCCAGGCCTGATTAGGACGGGCCAGCACAGCGCTGTTTGCAAGCGCCGAAAGGTATTGCCCGATATCCGACGGCTGATCCCGGTTCGATTTGAATTATCGCGGCAGGGCCAGCCATTGCTGGCCGCCCCCCGCACAGATCCCGGCGTGCGGCTTTCCCGCGACCGGGCTCCTCCCTTGGGTCGTGCCGGCTTGGCAACCACGTGTGCGCGCCGAGCTGGTCCAACGCATGGGTCATGTGTAATCCGGCTTCTCAAGTCCGGCACATGTCTTGTTGGCCCAGTCTCCCCTTGGGCCCCGGCCTTCGCTCCACCCGCTCCGCTACCCGTCGCCGGGTTTTGTTCGCAGGCTTCACAGTGACTGCGCCGAGGTCTGACTGCTCGTGCCCGTACATCATCGGCTACGGCTCCTCGGCTTCCCGATGCGGGCCGGTACGGCTCTCGCCGCCCGGTCAGACCCGAGGTCTCGAAAGGTTCCGACGTGCTCCTTTCATGCGTGACACCAGCCTTCGACCCCGGCAGGGCGACAGATCCTTGCAATATCGGCTCCGCACATGTTGTCTTCGACGTTTTCGACCGCCTCGACCCCTGCGAGATTCGCACATCGCGGCTCAATCCCACACCCCACATGAGCACTGT
>WQYW01000014.1 GCA_009781045.1 Alphaproteobacteria bacterium | reverse complement strand
GAAGCGGATTTCCTCGGCCTTCTTTCGACCAATTGTGCGACCATCAATTTTCATAGAACGCACTATACACTAACAGAACATGGAATGCAATAGGGGTCATCAAAAATATGCACGGATTAGTAATCACTTCCCGCGGTCGATCGCAGACTCGTTCAAGATCGAGATCCGCGCCAGACAATGGAGAAGCGAGCAGGAACTCCGCAAGCGTGCCTCTGCGCGCTGTCTTTTGCGCCCATTCATGGGCTGACACGAGGACAGCACTTGGCTTTCCATTGCCATGACGGGTAATGATCTGGGGATCGGTTTGCGCCCGCTCGATCACCTCGGAAAAACGTGCTTTGGCATCCGCGACAGTCCACGTCTGCAGGGTGTCTTTGACCGTCACCATATCGAAGTCTTCTGACCATTATGACCTTAGTGACCATAACAAGGCGGCCGGCAGGTGTCAGCCTCCTTTACGGAGCGTTTGAACAGGTGAATTGCGGCAATATACCGGACAGTGTTGCCGATCTTGCGCATTCTTCATCGGCTGCGACGGCAGTCAATGTTCAAACGGCCGCTCCGCCGCAGTCCAGGCGGCGCTGCGGCGCCTGCGGTGAAGGGGAGTCGGTTTTTCCCAGAGACCATGTGAGTTCCACACCGGCGTCCCGCCGACCCCCTTGAATGAAACCTGTCCTCAGGGCGCCGCCATACCCGGACTGGCGCCAGTTTCTTTCTGGGGAGACTCATTGTGAACGGACTTAAGTCCTTCCCGGGCCTGCGCAGGAGCCGTGGGTGGTCGCGATTTCGGCAGCCCTGGCGGATGGCCTGATCCTGCGCATCGCCAACTGCCCGCCTGGGGATCAAGGGATCATGAAGAAATCGTGAGACTCACAATTTCGAGCGAGGGTGTGCGATTGTGTCTGCAAGGGCGTTGGCCTCCCACCCACTGAATTTCCATCGGCTGTTTGCTCATGGCCTTGCGCTGCGAATTGTCGGCCAGGAGCCTGGATGGCAAGACGCCCAGGCCGCAGCGATGCCGCCTGCGCAGACAAGGAAACGGATCTTCCAGGAACTCAGGTGCAGGTCGTAAAGAGAGAGGAATGCGGAATCCGCTACAAGCGCCGAGAGCTGCTGCGCGGGGCAGCAGGAGCATCTGAGACAGCAGCGCCAGGACGCCGAGCGCTATCTTTCGATTGGGTGGGGGTCGCTCGGACAGGAAAGCAGTGAGACAGATGCCGGCCAACCCGATCGCTGCACAGATACTCGCACGCCTGGCGATCCCCTCAATCAGGCCCGTTGCCCTGTTTCCAGCGTGCCGAATGCAATCGCGGCATCGCAGCGGCGATCGCAGGCGCAGGCTTTATCACAGGCGCACAAAGCGCAAGTACGAGGCCTTGCGGCCTTCGCGGGTGGCCTTGGCGCCATAGCGGGTCATGGTGTAGCCCGGCCACGGAGAGCGCCAGTCATCGGTACGCTCGGCGAGCCAATGGAACTCGCTCCTTTTCGCCACATGGGCGAGCGTCCAGGCACAATAGTCGTCGATGTCGCTGACAAAGCGGAACTCGCCGCCTACCTGCAACACCCGCGCCATCGCGGCCAGCGTGTGATCCTGCACGAAACGCCGCTTCCAGTGGCGCCGTTTGGGCCAGGGATCGGGATGGAGCACATCGACGCGGGTCAGGGATGCCGGCGGCAGCCAGGCGAGAAGCGAGGCGGCGTCCCCGGCGAAGAGGCGGATATTGGCGAGGTGATCGGCTTCGATTCGAGCCAGGATCCGCGCCATGCCGTTGACATAGGGTTCGCAGCCGATGAATCCGGTATCGGGAAAATTTGCCGCTTCCGCTGCGAGATGTTCGCCGGCACCGAAGCCGACTTCGAGCCGCAGCTCTTTTGTCGGAACCGGAAACAGCGCAGTGAGGTTGGCGGGCGCACTTATGTCGAGCGCGAGGCGCGGCAGCAGGTCGCGCAGCAGTTCGGCCTGGTGACTGCGCAGCCGGTGGCCGACGCGGCGGCCGAAAAAGGCGCGGCCTCCGTCCTCGCGGTGGGGAGTGTCGCTCATGCGAGGCGCCTCCGCAAAGCGAGGAGGAGCGCCAGTGCCACCAGAGCTGCCGCCGGGATGTCGCCGAAGCGGGCGTAGACGGTGGGCGCGGTTGCCGCTGGCAGGCGGGCATCCAGGATGCCTTCGACACCGAGATCAAGTCGGGCCTGGGTGCGGCCCAGAGGATCGATGACCGCGGAAATACCGGTATTGGCGGCTCGGACCAGCGGCAGTCCCTGCTCAATGGCACGCATTCGTGCCTGTTCGAGATGCTGATAAGGGCCGGTTGAGTTGCCGAACCAGCCATCATTGGTCAGGTTGATGATCCATCCCGGTCCTTCGTCACGGCCGGCGCGGTCGTCGGGAAAGATCGCCTCATAACAGATCAGCGGCAGCGCCGGCGGGACGTTGGGGAGCTGGAGGGCATGGCGGATGGTACCGGGAAGATAGCCGCCCTGGACCCGGGTCAGTTGTTCAAGGCCGACGGCCTCGAGCGCGTCCTGGAACGGCAGAAATTCGCCGAACGGCACCAGATGGAGCTTGTCGTAGACGGCGGCAACGCCGCCGTCATGGGTGATGACATAGATCGAATTATAGGCGTGGCGGATCGGCCCCTTGCGCCCCTCGTCGGCGGCGCGGGTGGCACCGGTCACCAGCACGGTGCCCCGGGGCAGAAAGCCGGCAATCTGGGCCATGACGTCGCCCTCCCGGCTCAGCAGGAAGGGAAATGCCGATTCCGGCCAGATCAGGATGGTGACATCGCTGATGCCGCGCGACTGCGGCCCCGAGGCGCGGTCGGACAGAGCCAGATATTTCTCCATCACCGCTTTCTTGGCCGAGTAGTTGAATTTTGCATCCTGCGGCAGGTTCGGTTGCATGATGCGCAGCCGCGTGCCCTCGACGAAGGTGGTCGGCGACTGTGAAAGCCGCACGGCACCATAGCCTCCCATGAGGACGAGAACCGTCAGCGCCATGACCGGTGCCAGCCAGCGTGGCCGGTTGTGCGCGTTGCGTGTGATCAGAACCGCAGGACTGGCGAAAATCACCAGCGTGAGGAAGGTCATGCCCCACAGTCCGATCAGGGACGCGGTCTGCGCCAGGGCTGCCGGTTCCGACAGGGCATAGCCGAAAGCGTTCCAGGGAAAGCCGGTAAGGACATGGCCGCGCAGCCATTCGGTCAACGTCAGAAAGGCGGCAAAGGCCAGGATGCGGCTGCCGTCACGGGTCCATAACAGCCGCGCCAGAAAAAACCCGAAAGCCGGAAACAGCGCCAGATAGGCCGGCAGACCGAGCACGGCAAAGGGCGACAGCCAGGCAAAAATGTCGGCTTCAACAAAGAAGGCGTAACCGGTCCAGTACAGGCCGGCGATGAAATAGCCGAGCCCGAAACAGTATCCGATCCAGGCCGCAGCCGCGACGCCGTCCCATCGGCCGCTCACGGCTCCATCGATCAGCCACACCACAACCGGCAGAGTGAGGAAAAGCACCGGCCAGGCGTTGAAGGGTGCCAGCGCGAGGACCGACAGGGCCCCTGCGGCAAACGCGAGAGCCGCCCGCTTCCAGCCAAAGGCGAGCACGATGGCAAGCGCGATACTGTGGAGTTTTTCAGCCAGTCTCACTGTCTGCTGACCTCGCTGCCGGGTGGTGCGGGTTCGGCCGCGGCATCGCGGCGGCGGCCGTCACGGGGGGGGCGCGCGGGCGAGCGCTCCCGGCGCGGTGCGATGCGCAGCCGCTTGACCCGGCGCGGATCGGCGTCGAGCACCTCGATTTCGTAGTTGCCGGGCCCGGAAATGACCTCGCCGCGTACCGGCACCCGGCCGACCACGCTGACGAGATAGCCGCCCAGCGTCTGCACCTCTTCGTCGGCCTCAAAGGTGATGAGTTCACCGCCGATCTCTTCGCGGGCATCGTCGAGACTGGCGCGACCGTCGGCGATAAAGCAGTTTTCGCCCTGGCGGATGATCGACGGCGGCTCGTCGCTGTCATGTTCGTCATCGATTTCGCCGACGATCTCTTCGACGATGTCTTCGAGTGAGACCAGGCCGTCGCTGCCGCCATATTCGTCGACTACCAGAGCCAGATGGATGCGCGAGGCCTGCATCTGTGCCAAGAGGTCGATTGCCCGCATTGAGGGCGGCACGTAGAGCAGCTTGCGGATGATGTTGGCCTTGAAAAGGGGCAAAGTGAGATCGACCGCGTGAAGGTCGAGGCCGGCCGGCCGGCTCTTCTCGGTAGTGTTCTCCGTGCCGCTGGCCTGGCGCGCGGTGGCCGTCATCAGAGTGAGGAGGTCGCGGATATGGACCATGCCCTCGGGATCATCCAGGGTTTCGTTAAAGACCACGAGGCGGGAATGGCCGGCATGTTCGAAGCGGTCCATCAGTTCCCCGAGCGTGATGTCGCGCTTCACCGCGACGATGTCGGCGCGATGGATCATGACGTCGGCGATGCGGCATTCGTGGAGATGGAGGATATTGCGCAGCATGGTGCGCTCGACGGCGGTGAAACCGGCGTCGTCGGGCGGGGTGGCGTCAAGCACGACCTCGAGATCGTCGCGCACCGAGCCCACCTTCCAGCCCAGCAGGCTGCGGATGAGGCGCACCAGAGCGCTGTCGCTCCAGCGCCGCACCATGCGGACCGGCGTCAGCACCACCGGCAGGTTGGAGGTGGGCGTCCTGTCCTCGCTCGAGTCGCAATCGATCATCTCAATCGCTCCGTTGCCGCATCAGCCGGATAACCCAGCGCGGCCAGGATATCGCTTTCGAGCGCCTCCATCTCCTCGGCCTCCCCGTCATCGATATGGTCGTGGCCCATCAGATGCAGGAAGCCGTGCACCACGAGATGGCTGAGATGGTGGCCGAAGGTCTTTCCTTCCTCGCCGGCTTCGCGCGCGAGCGTCTCATAGGCAATAGCAATGTCGCCGAGGTGACGCGGCGGATCGCCGATGCGAAAGGGTTGCGTCGGCTCCGGGGCCGGGAAGGACAGCACATTGGTAGGCTTGTCGATGCCGCGCCAGGTGGCGTTGAGGGCTTTGAGCGCGGCGTCATCGGCCAGCATCACCGCCACTTCAGCCTCCCCGACATCGTCCTCGACCATTTCGGCAGAGGTCAGAAGGGCGCGCTCGACCATGTGGCTTACGTCGCCCTGCTGCTCCCAGCAGCCGGCGGTGATGACGATGTCGATCACGGGCAGATCGGCTCGTGTCATGACGGGGAACTGTGTGGTCGAGCCGCACCCTCATAGGCGGCGACGATCCGCGCCACCAGTTCGTGGCGGATCACGTCGGCGGCGGTGAAGCTGACCTGGGCGATACCTTTGACGTCCCTGAGGAGCCGCGTGGCCTCGGCGAGACCCGAGGTCTGACCCTGGGGCAGGTCGACCTGCGAGGGATCGCCGGTGACGATCATGCGGCTGTTTTCGCCGAGTCGGGTGAGGAACATTTTCATCTGCATCGAGGTGGTGTTCTGGGCCTCATCGAGGATGATGATCGCGTTGGTCAAAGTACGGCCGCGCATGAAGGCGAGCGGAGCAATCTCGATCTCGCCGGTCTGCAGTGCGCGTTCGACGATGCGGGGGTCCATGAGATCGTAGAGGGCATCGTAGATCGGACGCAGATAGGGGTCGACCTTCTCGCGCAGGTCCCCGGGCAGGAAGCCCAGACGTTCCCCGGCTTCCACCGCCGGCCGCGTCAACACGATGCGGTCGACCTCCTTGCGCTCGAACATCTGGGCGGCATAGGCCACCGCAAGCCAGGTCTTGCCGGTGCCCGCCGGGCCGACGCCGAAAACCAGTTCATGGCTTTTGAGCGCCCGGATATAGCTGTCCTGGGCCTGGGTGCGGGCGCTGACCGGACGTTTGCGCAGGTTGATACTGTCGAATCCGGCGCGGGAAGCCTTGGCGTCGGATTTGTCGCCGGCGGCATCGCTGCCGTCCTGCGCCATCACGGCGCGGATGGTGCCCTCGATCTCGCCCTGGTCGAGATCGCGGCCCTGGCTGGCCTGGTCATAGAGCCGTTCCAGCACCTGGCGCGCAATGGCGCTGGCTTCGCGGCTGCCGTTGACGGTGAGGTGATTGCCGCGGTTGTCGATGATGACGTTGAGCCGGCGCTCGATCTGCGCCAGATTGCGGCCATAGGGACCGACCAGCACGGATACGGCGCGGTTGTCGTCGAAATCGATCGCGACCTGGGTTTCCGGAGGAAGGCGCATGATGTTCAGGATCGCGGGTTTTGCATGATGGGGGAGGACACCACTTCGCCGAGCAGGCTGTAACGTTCGAGCTGGTCGATGCGCACCATGGCCATGTCACCGATCAGGTCGTCGCCTGCCATGACATGGGCCGGCTGCAGATAAGCGGTCCGGCCGACGATCTGCCCCTTATGGCGGGCCCGGCGCTCGAACAGTACTTCCATGGTGGTGCCGAGGGTGGCGCGGTTGAAGGCGGCCTGCCCGATGTCGATCCGCTGCTGGATCGCCCTGAGCCGGGCATCCATCTCGTCCTCGCTGACCGGGTCGGTCATTTCGGCCGCCGGCGTGCCCGGGCGGGGGGAATATTTGAAGGAATAGGCCGCAGCATAGCCGACCTCGTCAACCACCGCTATGGTTGCGCTGAAATCCTTCCCGGTTTCGCCGGGAAAGCCGACAATGAAATCGGATGAAAAAGCGATGTCGGGCCGCGCGTTGCGGAAGCGGTCGATGAGGCGGCGATAGTCGGCGACGTTGTGGTTGCGGTTCATGGCGTGCAGAATGCGGTCCGAACCCGACTGCAGCGGCAGATGCACCATCGGCATCAGGGCACCGAGGTCGCGATGGGCCGCGATCAGGCTGTCGTCGACGTCGCAAGGGTGGCTGGTTGAATAGCGCAGCCGCACTATGCCGGGAATTGAGGCGAGACAAGTGAGAAGCCGTCCCAGGTCCCAGTTTGAGCCGTCCGGCCCCTCGCCGTGGAAGGCGTTGACGTTCTGACCGATCAGGGTGATCTCGCGGACGCCGTGATCGGCGAGAAGTTTCACCTCATCGACGATCGCTGTGACCTTGCGCGAATTCTCCGAACCGCGGGTATAGGGCACGACACAGAAGGTGCAGAATTTGTCGCAGCCTTCCTGGATGGTGACGAAGGCGCTGATGCCGCGGGCAAGGATCGCCTCCGGCCGCGGGGAGGGGAGAAAATCGAATTTGTCCTCCTCCGGGAAAGTGGTGTCGATGACGGGGGCGGCGGATTCAAGCTGCTGCAGCATCTGCGGCAGATGATGGTAGCTTTGCGGGCCCACCACCATATCGACCACTGGTGCCCGGCGCACAATCTCCGCACCTTCGGCCTGGGCGACACAGCCGGCGACCGCGATCCGCATCGAGCGGCCCTGGCGTGCCGCCTCTTCCTTGCCGGCACGCAGGCGCCCAAGTTCGGAATAGACTTTCTCCGCGGCCTTGTCGCGGATATGGCAGGTGTTGAGGATGACGAGGTCGGCCTCGGCGGCGTCGGCGGTTTCCTCGAAGCCCTCGCCCGCCAGCCGGTCGACCATGCGCTGGGCATCGTAGACGTTCATCTGGCAGCCAAATGACTTGATGTGCAGCTTGCGCGGCGTCGGCTTCATGGCGGCGTCGGGTTCCGGGATTCCTGGCTGGCGTGACCTGCTGACATATGGTCTTGCCCGCGCTCCCGCAATCATCGTGCCGCCTCTGATCCCCGAAATATTCCCGATCGGGAGTCTCAATCGGCGATAATCGGCTTGCGCCGCGTCAATCCGCCTGATTGCTCCGTTTCGGCGAAAATCAGGGGCCGGGTTCGGGAGCGTCACCGGTGACCGCAACTGGATTACTTCGACAAGGGGGTGAGCGTGTTGGCGGCTGTGCCGCGCCGCTCCTGTGGTAGAGACCAGGCCCGAAGACCTTTTCGAAATTGGAACAGACATGGCTGTCAAACCCGACAGGGCGATGGTGTTAGCTGCGGGCTTTGGCCTGCGCATGCGTCCGCTGACCGAGAAAATGCCCAAACCCCTGGTTCCAGTTGCCGGCCGGGCCCTGCTTGATCACGTCCTCGACCGACTGGCTGCGGTCGGGGTCACGGAGGCCGTGGTCAATGTGCATTACCTGCCGGAGCAGATCATCGCCCATGTGGCGCCGCGCATCTCGCCGCGCGTGGTGATTTCGCGTGAGGACGGGGAGGTCCTGGGTACCGGCGGCGGTGTGGTCAAGGCCCTGCCGCTGCTGGGCGATGCCCCCTTCTTTCATGTCAATTCGGACACGCTGTGGATTGATGCCGGGCGCCCCAATCTGGCGCGAATGGCCGACCGGTTCGACCCCGCAGCGATGGATGTGCTGCTTCTGATGGCGCCGGTTGCGGGCAGCCTCGGCTATAGCGGTCGCGGCGACTACAGCATGGCGGAGGATGGCCGGCTCTGCGCCCGAGGCTCAAGACAGGAGGTGCCGCTGGTCTACGCCGGGGCGGCAATCCTCTCGCCCGCGATCCTTGCCTCAGCCCCGCAAGGCGGGTTTGCGCTGACCGGGATATTTGCCCGTGTCGAACAGGAGGGGCGCCTCTACGGCATCCCGCTTGAGGGTCTGTGGATGCATGTCGGCAGTCCGGATGCGATTGCTCCCGCGGAGGCGGCATTGGCGGGAAGGCGCGAGAGGCACTGACAGGCTGCCCGGCCAGGCAATCCGCTGTGGCGGTGCCAAAGCCTCACGCCCGGCCCGAGCCGCATCTGTCAGCGCAGCAAAACCGCCTCCTGCGAAAATCACGCAATCCACAACCAGTGGTCAGGCCCCGGTCTGATAGCGCCATGGTCTTCCCCAGACGGCGCGATTTGCCCACACGCGTGCGCACCCTGCCGCAGCTTCGCAGGAGGTGCCGCTGAAGGTGGCAGAGAAGGGGGGCGCCGTTGTCGCAGATGCCGATCCGAGCGCCGGTTGCGATTGCGCTCCGTGACGCCCTGGTTGCGACGCCGGGGAAATAGCAGGCGCGCCCCCTTCGCGGGTGGGGTCAACACTTGTGATCCCAATTGAAATTGAGCGTCATCCGTTGTTGACCAGGCTGGTTCAGTCCACCTGGACAGATCGGAGACTTCTGTGCAAATCGTCAACATCCATCAGGCGAAGATCCCGCTCTCGAAACTGGTCGAACAGGCAGCCAATGGCGAGTCGTTTATCATTGCAAAAGCTGGCAAGCCGCTCGTGAAGGTCACTGCCATCTCCACCCCGGTTGGCAGCATGGTGCGTTGCATCGGCTTTCTCGAGGGCCAGTTCAAGGTTCCAGATGAGTTTGATCGCATGGGCGAAGACGAAATTGCAGCGATGTTCGAAGGGGAGCACTGAAACTTCCGTTGGACACCCACCTCCTGATCTGGACCTCTTCGAATTCGCTTCGCTTGTCGAAGGTCGCACGGAGTTTCATCGGGAATTTGGAGAACACACTGCTGTTCAGCGTTGCAAGTATCTTGGAAATGGCGATCAGGCATGGCCTCCACCGCCCGGATTTCGAGGTTGATCGTAAGGGTGCTTCGCGGAAGCGTTGCTGGACAATGAATATCACGAGCTGCCAATCCTCGCCACCCACGTCCTGGCTGTTCAGGATTTACCACCCCCTTCACAGGGATCCATTTGATCGCCTTCTCATTGCCCAGGCCACGGTCGAAGGCATCACCTTGCTGACCAGCGACGACCACGTGGCTGACGGCTCCACCCTATTCTCGCGGGAAATGAATCTGGCTCTGCCGAAGCTGGGACCATCCTTGCGGATTGATCGGGATCCCCCGAAACTCGATGGCGCAGTGGCTCTGGCTCCGCTCTATGCAACCGCCGCCAACAGCATCTATGGCAGGGAGGAAAGACCCGTTCAGCTCGACGATGCTCTCTACAACGCGGTGCGCGTCAGCCGTGCCCCCGGCACCCTATGAGGCGCTGCTTGAAGGGCGGGCCGAGATGATCTTTGCCACCGCCCCCACCGCGGTGCAGAGAACACAGGCCGCGGAAAAGAGGGGCCTATAGCCTGACGCCGATTGCCCGTGACGCCCTGGTCTTTCCTGTCAATGACAGGAACCCGGTGAAGGAGTTGAACATCAGCCAGATCCGCGACATTTACAGCGCCAGGATCAACGATTGGAAGGACGTTGGTGGAAGTCGAGGAAAAATCATGGCCTTTCAGGGCGGCGAAGGCCGGGCCAGCCAGGTCGCGATGCTGGTCTGCGCCGAAAAGGAGAAACCAGCAGGCTGGAGGCGATTTGATGGCGAGGGCTGTCAAAGCGGGGGAAAAACCGGCCCGGGCCAGTACTGTAGCGATGCGGTCCATGTCATGACGTCGCCTGAGGTGAGCGAATCAGGACAGCCATGCGTGTTTTCAGCGTTCCGCTTTCAGTGCCATTTCTGCCTGCCGTTATTGCCGCCCTGGTCGACGGCCGTCTGATCGAGGGCTTTGAGCCGCGCAAGGAGCCGGCGCGGCTTGCCGATCTCACCTTCTATCTGCCCACCCGTCGTGCCATGCGCCAGGCGCGCGAAGTGTTTCTGGCGGAGATGAACGCAAGCGCCATGGTACTGCCGCGCATCGTGGCACTTGGCGATATTGACGAGGACGAGCTGGCTTTTGCCGGTGAGACCGATCCTTTGTCGGGGACGGCACCGCTCGATGTGCCGCCGGCGCTCGGCGAACTGGAGCGCCGCCTGACCCTGGCGCGGCTGGTCGGCGCCTGGGCGAAGGGGCCGGTGCTGGCGCCACTGGTGGTCGGCGGTCCAGCCTCGACCCTGGCACTGGCTCAGGATCTGGCGCGACTGATCGATGACATGGTGACGCGCGATGTCGACTGGGGCGCGCTCGACGGCCTGGTGCCCGATCAGCTCGATCCCTACTGGCAGCACAGTCTGGAGTTCCTGCGCATCGCGCAGGCGACCTGGCCGCTCTATCTCAGGGAGATCAACCGCATCGAGCCCGCGGCACGGCGGGATCTGCTGATCACGGCCGAGGCGGCGCGGCTCTCCGCACGGCCCGACAAGCCGGTTCTCGCCGCCGGCTCCACCGGCTCGATGCCGGCGACGGCGCGGTTTCTCAGTGCGGTTGCAGGCCTGTCGCAGGGTGCCGTGGTGCTGCCGGGTCTCGACACCGAACTTGACGAGGAGGCCTGGCAGCGTATCGGCGGGGTGAGGGACACGGCCGGGCGGGTGCAGTCCGTTGCTCTGTCGAACCACCCCCAATATGCTCTCCACAACCTGTTGCGGACGATGGGGATCAGGCGGACGCAGGTCGAGATTCTGAGCGCGCCGTTGCCAGGCGGGCGCGATGTCCTCGCCAGCGAAATCATGCGGCCCTCGACCACCACGGACAAATGGCACGAGCAGCTGCGCCAGGACCGGATTGCGCAAGGGATTGCGCAGGGCATGAGCAATGTCGCGGTCGTGGAGGCGGAAAATCCGGAAATTGAGGCGCTTGCGATCGCCATCATTATGCGCGAGGCCCGCCATCTCGGCAGGTCGGCGGCGCTGGTGACCGCGGACCGGGCCCTGGCGCGACGGGTGATGGCGGCACTGGGGCGCTGGCAGCTTGCTTTCGATGATTCCGGCGGCGATGCCCTGATGGATACCGGAGCCGGGATTTTCGCCCGCCTTGCCGCACGTGCCGCCACCGAGGGGCTGGAGCCGGCGACGCTGCTGGCCCTGCTCAAGCATCCGCGTTTTCGTCTCGGGCGGGCGCAAGGGGAATGGAAAGCCGCGATCGAGGCGCTGGAACTGGCGCTGCTGCGCGGCACCCGCCCGGGCGCCGGCAGTGCCGCCCTGGAGCGCGAATTCGCCCGCTTCGCGACCGAGATTGAGAAATTCCGGCGTCAGCAACCCTGCTCGCTCCACCGCTCCGAACCGCGTGCGCGACTGTCCGAGGAGGATGTCGCCGGCATTGCAGCGCTGATCGCGGCGCTCGGCCAGGCACTGGCGCCGATGGAGGCGCTTTCGCCCGCCAGGACCTGTGATTTCGTGGAGCTGGCGCGGGCCCACCGGGCGATCGTGATTGCGTTGTCGGCGGATCCGGGCGGCGTGGCTGGCGCGCTTCTCAATCGCGATGGAGCCGCTCTGGCGCGTGCTTTTGAGGATCTCCTCGGGGCAGAGGTGAGCGGCCTTGAGCTGCGTCCTGCCGACTACGCCGAAACATTCGAGACCGCCTTCGCCGACCGCGCCGTGCGCCGTTCGGAGAGCCATGCCGCCCGCCTCCAGATCCTCGGGCCTCTGGAATCGCGCCTGATGCGGGCCGATCGTGTTATTATCGGCGGCCTGGTGGAGGGCGTGTGGCCGCCGACGCCCCGTATTGATCCCTGGCTGAGCCGGCCGATGCGCCATGAACTCGGCCTCGATCTGCCGGAGCGGCGAATCGGCCTGTCAGCTCATGACTTCGTGCAGTTGCTGGGTGCCGACGAGGTCATCTTCACCCATGCCGCCAAATCCGGCGGGGCACCGGCGGTGGCGTCGCGTTTCCTGCATCGGCTGGAAGCGATTGCCGGCCCCCACTGGAAGGCAGCCTGCGATCTCGGGGCCCGCTATGTCGCCTATGCCCATGCCCTCGACCGCCCCGACCAGGTCGTGCCGGTTGCCCCGCCATGCCCGAAACCGCCGCAGTCAAGCCGTCCGCTGCAGCTCAGTGTGACCGCGATTGAGCATCTGCTGCGCGACCCCTATACCATTTATGCCCGGTATATCCTGCGCCTGGTGGCGCTCGATGCGGTCGACACGCCGTTGTCGCGGGCGGATCGGGGCTCGGCCATCCATGAGGCGCTGCGCCGCTTTGCCGTGCGATACGCACACGAACTGCCTGCCGACGCGGTGCAGATTCTATGTGCCATCGGCGAAGAATGTTTCGCGCCCTTGATGGAACATGCGGAGGCGAGGGCGCTGTGGTGGCCGCGCTTCCAGCGCGTGGCGGCCTGGTATGTGGACTGGGAGCGCCAGCGCAGGTCTTCGATTGCGGCGATCCACGCCGAGGTTGCCGGTGCCATCACCATCGCACTGGCGCCTCAGCGCGAGTTCCGCCTCACTGCGCGCGCCGACCGCATCGAGCGCGATTGCAGTGGGCAGTCCGTCATCCTCGACTTCAAGACCACCACCCCCCCGACCGGAAAGCAGGTCTGTATCGGCCTCTCACCCCAGCTGCCACTGGAAGCGGCGATCCTGCGCGAGGGCGGCTTCGAGGGGCTTGCGGCGGGCCTGGTGCGCAATCTGGTCTATGTCCATCTCAGTGGCAACAACCCGCCCGGTGAAGAAATTGTTCTCGAACTCCGGCGCAACAAGGGGGACACGGTCCAGAGCGCCGACGAGGCGGCAGTCCAGGCCCGGGCCCGGCTCGAGACCCTGATCCGGGCGTTTGATGATGAGGCACAGGGCTATATCTCCCTCAATCTGCCGATGTGGACCAACCGCTACGGCAGCTATGACGATCTGGCTCGCGTCAAGGAGTGGTCGGCTCTGGTGGGAGAAGAGTGATGGCAGGACCGCGCAGTATCCCGGAGGACGTGCTGGCACGACAGGCCCGGGCCTCCGACCCGCTGGCCTCGGCCTTCGTCTCCGCCAATGCCGGTGCCGGCAAGACCCATGTTCTGGTTCAGCGCGTGATCCGGCTTCTGCTCAATGGTGTGGCGCCGGAGAAGATCCTGTGCATCACCTTCACCAAGGCTGCGGCCGCCAACATGGCCGAGCGCGTCTTCGCCACGCTCGGCCGCTGGGTCCGGCTGGATGATGCAGAACTTGATGAAGCGATTGCCGCCACCGGCATCCCACGCCCGGATGCGCGGCTGCGCGATGAGGCGCGCAGACTCTTTGCCTGCGCGCTGGAGGCTCCGGGTGGCTTGAAGGTCCAGACCATCCACGCGTTGTGCACGCGGCTCTTGCAGCAGTTTCCCTTCGAGGCCAATGTGCCGGCGCGTTTTGCGGTGATGGATGACCGCGACCAGACCAACATGATGGAGCGCGCCAATCTCAAAGTGCTGCTGGAGGCCGCACGGGACGGTGATTCGACGCTTGGACGGGCACTGGCGACCGGCATGGCATGGGCCAGCGACGAGATCTTCCAGGAGGTGGTGAGCAAGGCCTGTCTCAGCCGGGATCATTTCCAGGCCTGGATTGACCGGGCCGGCAGTGTCGAGTCCGCGCTGGCCGGCCTTCACGCTGTTCTCGGCGTGGATGCTGCCGACAGTTTCGCGGCGCTCCATCGCGACATTGTAGACGGCCCACTGCTGCCGCGCAGGCAGTGGCAGGAGGTTGCCAGCGCGATTGATCGCGCCGGCGGCGGCGCCATCGTCACGCGGCTGCGAGACGCGGCTCAGTGTTCGGGTTCCGATCAGGTCGATGCCTGGCTTGATGTCTTCTTCACGAAGAAAAGGACATTGCGCGGCTCGCTGCTGACCAAGCCGTGCCGCAGCCGTAATCCCAGCCTTGCCGGCCGCTTTGATGAGGAAGCCGGGCGGCTCGAAGGTCTGATCGCGCGACGGCGCGCTCTGGTGGTACGGGACCGCACGGTGGCTCTGGTTCATGTGGCCACGGCCGTCTCTGCGGCCTACCGCCGCGAGAAAGCCGAGCGTGGCCTGCTCGACTATGATGACCTGATCGTTCACACACTTGCCATGCTCAATCGGGTCAGCGCCGGATGGGTGCACTATAAACTCGACCGTGGCGTCGATCATGTGCTGATCGACGAGGCGCAGGACACCAGTCCAAGCCAGTGGGAAATTGTCGCCCATCTGATTGCCGAGTTCAGCGCCGGCGCCGGTGCGCGCGGACCGATCACGCGCACCGTGTTTGCGGTCGGCGACGAGAAGCAGTCGATCTTCTCCTTCCAGGGAGCGGCACCGCGGGAATTTGATCACCGCCGCCGCCAGCTGCAGCGCGACTTCGTCGCTGCCGGTCTCAAATTCGATCCCATCGCTTTCAATTACTCCTTTCGTTCGGGGGCGGCGATCCTGCATGCGGTGGACCAGGTGTTCCAGGATGCCGGCATTTTTCACAGTATTCATGCCCAGGACACCCCGCCGCTGCACCAGGCGCTCGAGGACGCGGGTCGGAGCCTGATCGATCTGTGGGATCTCACCGAGCACGACCAGAAGCAGGACATCGAGGGTTGGCGCGCGCCCTTTGACGGTGTCGCGGTGACCAGCGCGGAGGTCAAGCTGGCGCGTCGCGTGGAGGGTGAGATCCGCCGCCTGATCGGGGACGGCACGCTCACCGGGCCCAATGGCCGGCGGCGGCTTCTCCGTTTCGGCGACGTGCTGGTTCTGGTGCGCAAGCGCGGTGCGGTTTTCAATGCCGTGATTCAGGCGCTCAAACACGCCAATATCCCGGTGGCTGGTGCCGACCGGCTCAAGCTCACCGAGCATATCGCCATCATCGATCTGATGAATCTCACGGATGCGCTGTTGTTGCCGGCCGATGATCTGGCGCTTGCGGTGGCGCTCAAGAGACCGCTCTTCGGTCTCGACGACGACGATCTGTTCAAGCTCGGCCATGACCGGGAGGGGACGCTGCGCCAGGCATTGGAGGCGCAGGCCGCAGGCAATGCCCGATTTGATGAGGCACGGGGCCGGCTTGTCGCCTGCGAAGTGCGGGCGCAGGAGAGCCCGTTTGCCTTTTATGCATGGGTGCTTGGTGACGGCGGGCGCGCCCGCATGCTGCGCCGGCTTGGCCCCGAGGCCAATGATGCGCTGGATGAGTTCCTGGAACTTGCGCTCAGCTATGAGACCAAAGCACCGGCGTCGCTGCAGGGCTTCATGGCGTGGCTGCGTGCGGCCGACACCGAGGTCAAGCGCGACATGGAGATCTCGCGCGACGAAGTGCGCGTCATGACCGTCCACGGCGCCAAAGGTCTGGAGGCTCCGGTGGTGTTTCTGGTCGACACCACGACGTCTCCGACCGACCGCCCCAAGCTTCCCTTGATCGATATGGGCGAGGCGGCCGGGGATGTGGTGGTCTGGGCTGGTTCCAGGGACGAGGATCCACCTGTGGTGGGCGAGGCGCGGGCCCGCATGCTCGCCGAGGTCGAGGACGAATACAGGCGCCTGCTCTATGTTGCTATGACCCGGGCCGCGGACCGCCTGATCATCGGCGGCTATCTGGCGCGCAACCGGAGCGAAGTGCGTGAGCTGAGCTGGTATGATCTGATCGACAAAGGCCTCCGCGCGAGCGGCCTCAAGGAGGAAGTGATCGACAGCCCGGTGGGTCGGGTGCGGCGTTTTACGCGAGGAGATGGCGCGGACGAAGAAGTGGTCGCAGCCGGGCGGGGCGAGGCGCGGGCGGAACTGCCGACGTGGCTCAGGGAGGGCGTGGTCGATGTGATCGACGGATGTGAGCTGCGGCCCTCTTCCAGCGAGGAGGAGGATGAAGTTCCGGCGGCGCCTCAGACCCGGACCCGGGAGGAGGCCGACGTGGCGCGCCTTGATGCGGTACGACGGGGCACGCTGGCCCATCGCCTGCTGCAGTCGCTGCCGGATCTTGATCCCTCGCGGCGACCGGGGGCGGCGCTCGAATTCCTGGCGCGCAACGCCCCCGACTGGTCGCAGGCGCTGTGTCAGCGCGTCGTCGATCAGGTTCTTGCGGTGATCGAAAATCCGAGTTTTGCGCCCGTGTTTTGCGCCGGCAGCCGCGCCGAAGTATCCATCATCGGGCGGCTGGAGCGCGAGGGGCGGTCGGCCGTGCTGGTGTCCGGGCAGATCGACCGCCTGGTGGTGGGCGACGGCGAAGTCCTGATCGTCGACTACAAGACCAACCAGAGACCGCCGGTTCCGGTGACGGAGGCTCCACGCGCCTATGTGCGCCAGCTCGCTCTCTACCGTGCCGTGCTTGCGGCGCTCTACCCGAGCCACCAGGTGCGGGCGGCGCTGTTGTGGACCGAGATCCCCGAACTGGTCGAAGTTCCGCATGCGAGCCTCGACGCGGCGCTCGAGGCAGTGCTTAGGAGGTGAGAGCCGCTGGTCCGGCCCGGCCTGGCCCTTGCCGGCCACCATGGCTCGTGCCATGTGCGGTTTTGATCCTGAAAACGGCAGTTGGAGACAGAACTTCTGCGTGAGTTGCTGTCTGGAAGCGGGGCTCGTCACCGCGCCGGTCATCCAAAAGGGTGCAATGGGGAGTGCTCCGCAATTGGATTATGTGGCCGAAACACATTGTAAATCCCGGGGCGTAGCTACCCTCCCGGGCTGTCAACTGCCGAATTCAGGCTGATGTCACTTTCCTGAGGATGCGAGCAGAGAGAGGGCAGGCACGCTGTGCCGCTGGGGTTGCGATGGCGAGAAATTCAAAATCGGCAGCTATCCCATGATTGTGGAGATTGAAGATTGAGAACGCGCTGCCGGGCTGTCCCGCCCTGGAACGCACCCCGCCAATTTGCGTGCTCTCACGAAATGTCTGCGGCGCGCACGAGGATCCGTTCGATCCCGATCTCTCCGAAGGTTGCCCATTGCCCACAGCGTTCTGCCGAGGGTGCGACCTGCGCTGTTTGTTGTCCTGCGCCGGACGACTTCGTCCTCCGGTAAGGGGGCAGAGGGACGCGAGGTCTTCACTTTTCGCTCTTCTCCAGTTTCCGTTTTCCCCCTTGACTTTGAGGACGAAAGTGAACATTAAGGGAACGCAGATGGTGTCACGAGGGGTTTCGGGGATGCACAGGCACGATCTCCGGCAGGTTGGAGCTGGCGAGCAGGGCGGCGCCATTGGCGGGCGGCTGGAAGCGAAGGTGTTCGCGGCGGGCACCGGTGCCAGTATGGCGGATGCGGTAATCGCAGGCATTGGCGTCGCGCATGAACTCGTCATCATCACCCGTGACACCAGCCATTGTTCTGCCGTTCAGCGTCGCCGCCTGCCGCACCCGCACCGAGCAGATGGAAAGCGGGTCGATCCCGACATGAAGAGGACCGCATCGGCGGCGCCCAGGCGCTGCGGTAAAGCGGGGAAGGGGCGGGCATCGTGATGACAGACCGTCCCACGCATCTGACCCCGGCACCTGACGGCTATGCGTCCTGGCTGGCCGACCTGAAAACCCGCATCCATACCGCCCAGCAACGCGCTACGCTGGCGGTCAACCGTGAACTGGTGTTGCTCTACTGGCAGATTGGCCGGGACATTCTGAGCCGGCAGGCCGAACAGGGCTGGGGCGCCAGGGTGATCGAGCGGCTGGCGACAGACCTGCGTGCGGCCTTCCCGGACATGAAGGGGTTTTCTCCCCGTAATTTCAAATACATGCGAGCCTTTGCCGAGGCGTGGCCGGACGCGCCATTTGTGCAAGAGGTGCTTGCACAATTGCCCTGGTATCATCAGGTGGCGCTGCTCGATAAGCTGCCCGGACCGGAACCCCGCAAATGGTATGTTGCCAAGGCCATTGAGCAAAACTGGTCGCGCAATGTACTGGTGATGCAGATTGAAAGCCGTCTGCTGGAACGATCGGGCAAGGCTGTGACGAACTTCGACGCCCGCCTGCCCAGGCCGCAATCCGATCTGGCGCGCGAATCGCTCAAAGACCCGTACCGCTTTGACTTCCTGGGCCTGACGGACGAGGCGCAGGAGCGTGAGATCGAACACGCGCTGATGCGGCATGTCACTGAATTTCTGCTGGAACTCGGCGCGGGCTTCGCCTTCGTCGGGCGGCAGGTATTGCTGGAAGTGGGGGACGAAGACTTTTTCATAGACCTGCTCTTCTACCACACCAAATTGCGCTGCTATGTGGTGATCGAACTCAAAGCCGGGAAATTCAAACCTGAGCATTTGGGGCAGTTGGGCTTCTACCTGACGGCTGTGGATCGGCAGGTGAAGGCCGAGCACGACAATCCGACCATCGGCCTCCTGCTCTGCAAGAGCAGGAACGAGGTGGTGGCGGAATATGCGCTCGGCGACAAATCGCAACCGATGGGTATTGCCGAATATCGGCTGGCGCAATCCCTGCCAGCCGAACTGCAAACCAGCCTGCCGAGCATCGAGCAGATCGAGCGTGAACTGACGAAGGATGATTGACAACGACGGTGGCGGCAAGCACAGGCCGGCAGGAGGTTACGGGTGGGGACGTGTCTCGACAACCTTCAGAATGGCAGGGGGGCTCATGCGCCGCGCCATGCATTTTCCCTTGAAAGTGCAGGGATGGAGCGCGACACGCTGATTCAGGGAAAGGCGCGGGGTCCGGAAGACATACCCCTGGGGTGCGTGGGCAGGGGCTGGTCCTGCGGATGGGATTGCTGGTCCTCATGCTGCTGGTGCTGGCGCAGCCTGGCGAACCGCTGCTGGCGAAGCTCGACACTGCCCGGATGGTGATCGGCCGGATCATCGTTCTGCTGGCCCCAGGCGGGGCCCCGGAGAAGTTCGGGACAAGCCTCCCGGCGGCGGAGGTACATCATGGAACAGCCCAGGAACGGAAGCCCGCGAGCAGGTGGCGAAGGAGGTTCATGATCTGAAGGACCGTCTCAATGCGCCCGGTCAGCGCAGCCTGGGTGCGCAAGTGATATGGCTCGAACGAGTGCGAGCAAGACCTGGTTGTCGGCGCGCCGATGGCGTGATCATTGGAGACCTGGGCGAGGGCGTGTGCCCGCGGCGCCGCGGATCAATCCCTGGCAGAGCCGCCGATGCGCCATGAACTCGGCCTCGATCTGCCGGAGAGGCGCATCGGCCTGTCGGCTCATCACTTCGTGCAGTTGCTGGGTGCCGGTGAGGTCCGCCACTTTGCGTCGATCACGGTTCCTTCGCCGGATACACAGGATCCGATGACGTTCGATCTGCCGATCTGCAAATGCGCGCAGCTCCGGCCCTGATGGAGAGACTGGAGGCCCGGATCCTGGAAGTTGGCGATGGCGTGGTTCCTGTCGGGACCATGCCGTCTGTGTTCCTGACCCGACACGATGCCGCGGTTGAGGTGCGCGGGTGACCCGCGAGCGTCGGCTTTCGTCGCAAGCGTCGCGTGGCTCAATCCGAGAGGCTTTGGGGGGAAGGTGCAAGCCGGTATCCTGCTGTGGCCGGCATGTTCACATATAGCTTGCGAAACCGTTCCACGGCGGGACGTAAAGCCTGCCTGATGCGGGTCGGGACCGCGGCAGGGACAACGGCTTTCCCGCGGCAGGCGGAAATTGTTGGAACATCCTGAATCCGCCAGGGCGTGCCACATCCTCTCCGGACGCCATCATTTCAACACAGGTTTAAGCAAACCACGATACCCCATCGGCCCCCGCGCCGGTTCCGGCGAATATCCGTAAAGGACTGTTGATGCACGCTTTTTATCTGTCAGCCAGGGCCGCGTCGGGCGGGTTGGGGGATTGTGCAGCCCTGGCGGCCGGACGCCGCGCCAGGGGCAGCAGGGGCCTGCCGGGTGGCGCTGCGGGGAACAGACCGCAATGCCGGGGAGGTCTCCCTTTTTGCTGTGCACTTGCCAGTATTTGCGCGGGGCGCGTATGCTGGATGCGGCGCTGTGGACCGGGACCCCTGAACGGGTCGAAGTTCCCGCCTGTGAGTGGCACAGGCTGGCTGCCGGAGATGCCGGACCCTGCGTTATGGTCTGTCTCAAGGCTCTGCCCGGGCTCTCTGGCGCCGATGTTGGTCACTATGAGTTCACTCTGTCAGCGACGCCTTCCTGGTGTTTGAGGAACTAAGTGGAGGAGGCGGATGTCTGAGGCGGCATATTGGATCTGGTCGTTCCAGAACGGCGGCACTCCTGCGCTGATCGAAGGAGAGGATCTGTCGTGGGACGTCCAGATGGAACCCGGCGGGCTGCAGCCGAGACTGACGTGGTTTCAGCGCCATTTTCCGGCAGCCATCCTCGATGTCCGGATCTCACGCTTTGGGGACGGTCTGCTGCGTGCGGAAGGCATGATGGCGGATGAAGCCGGCAGGCGTGAGTTGTCGGCAATGCTGGAACATTTCGCTGCGGACCGTGGTCTGAATCTCGAAGACCGCATGATCCTGGCGGGTGCCTTTTCCAGCCCGGTGGAGCCGGACAGGAGCGGCGGCGAAGCAGGCGCAGGCCCGCGCACGGAACCGGAACGAAGCGCGGGGGCGGCTCTGGCGGTGCCACGACCCCTTGCCGCCGAGCCCGAGGGCCAGTCCGAAGATGGCGCGACGCCTCTCAACATGGCCGATTCCGGCGACGATGAGGCGAGAAACAGCTCATCGGACCAGTCGTCGGACGGCGCGGGCCTGAAGGTCGCAGCCTCAATCGATGGTGGCGGCAAAGGGCAGCCTGAGGCCGGTGCGGAACGGGCCGCGGACGCGCATGCGGTGGCGGCGGTTGTCGCAGAGCCCGCGGGTCCGTCGCAGGATGCTGCGCAGACTCCGAATTCTGACGATGGTGCAGGCAACCGCCCGGTTGCCACAGCCACGGACTTTGCCGAGGGGAGCAGCATCGCGGCCGGAGAGGCGCGCGGGGGCGTGCTTTCAGACGTGACAGTCGACAGCGCATCGGACCAGGGGTCTGTTGGCGAAGGATCGATAAGCGAAACCGCGTCGATGGCCGCTGCGGAGTCCGTCGAAAATGACGGCGAAGAGCAGCCTGAGGCAGATGCGCAACCGGAACAGGGCGGTGAGGTCGCGGCGGATGCAGTGCGCGGCGACAGCTCATCGGATGAGGGGAGCGGTCCTGAACAGGGGACGAATGTCGCCGCAGCATCTCCCGCTGTGGAATCCGGCGGGAATGGCGGCGCAGAGTCGGATGTTGGCGCTCCGTCCGCAGGCGACGCAGAAGATGCGAGGTTGGGCCTGCACCTTGTCGATTCCGCGGCAGCCGATGACGTGAGCGGAGCTGCGATCTCCACTGTGCCAGGTGGTTTCTCTTGGGAGGGTCTGGAAGAGCGCACGGGCATGGTCGCACCCATGCGCGTCGTGGAACCGGGCGATGATACTGCGAAGGCGGCGGAAGCGAGGGAAGAGACGCCTGTGGCGGAGCTGGGGTCTGTTGCCGCTGCGACGGCGGATCAGCGGCAGGATGCCGCGCCGCCCGTGCATGCCCCGGATTCCGGCAGCGCTGTGGTTGGGCTCGCCGACAGGGCGCAGGATGCTGAATCCGACGCGGAGGCGGCTGACGCGGAGCGCCATGAGGTGTCCGCGGCAGCGTGCGAGCGTTCATTGGAGGATCCTGTTTCGGACGGGCGGGCCCCTGATGCCGGTGAGCTGGGTGGCGTAGTTGCAGCAGCGGAAGCGAGGGAAGAGACGCCTGTGGCGGAGCCGGGGTCTGTTGCCGCTGCGACGGCGGATCAGCGGCAGGATGCCGCGCTGCCCCTGCACGCCCCGGATTCCGGCAGCGCTGTGGTTGGGCCCGCCGACAGGGAGCAGGATGTTGAATCCGACGCAGGGGCGGCTGACGCGGAGCGCCATGAGTTGTCCGCGGCAGCGTGCGAGCGTTCATTGGAGGATCCTGTTTCGGACGGGCGGGCCCCTGATGCCGGTGAGCTGAGTGGCGCAGTTGGGGCTGCGGAAGCGAGGGAAGAGACGCCTGTGGCGGCCCCGGGGTCTGTTGCCGCTGCGACGGCGGATCAGCGGCAGGATGCCGCTCCGCCCCTGCACGCTCCGGATTGGGGCAGCGCTGTGGTTGGGCTCGCGGACATGGCGCAGGATGTTGAGTCTGACGCGGAGGCGGCTGACGCGGAGCGCCATGAACTGTCCGTGGCAGCGGGCGATTCCTCACCGGACGGGGGAGCTGTTCCCGAAGGACCTATACCCGCAGCTTCATGGCTCCAGGCCTGGAAGCAGCGCGAGGATGCGGACACCGAAGGGGAAGCGGGAGACCCGGTGCTGCTGCCAGATGGCGGCGAGTGGTCGGCGGATGAGGAGCAGGTTGGAACGCCGTTGCAGCCATCGGATGGTGCGGAAGATCTGCCGTTGGCCTCAGACCCGGCCTGCGATGAGGAAAGCGTTGCGGCATTGATGCGTGCCCTGGTGCGGGGTGATCTGCACGGCGATGGGGTACCTGACGCGGCGACCGAATCGGAACTCATATGCGAGATCCCGGAGCAGGCAGCGCTGACGGTTGGCGGTGAGCCAGGGGCGAACGCCGAAGATGGCGAGGCAGCGGCGTCTGACGCCGATTCCGGTGACGGGCAGTGGACTGCCGCAGACACCGCCGGTGACGGGGGCAGCGCTGCGGATGACGTTTTCGCGCAGGGGCACGAGCCTGCAGCGCTGCCGGGCGACGGCGCCTTGAACGGCGACGTCCCGATGGCAGCGATCGCAGCCGCAGAGCCGGTCGGGAATGGTGAGGACCGGCTCGACGCGGAAGCGGAAACAGAACGGACAGGTGAGGCGCTGGATCCGGCGGCGCTGGCGGTGGGCGATGAGCCAGCGGGGAATGTGGAAGATGCCGGGGCAGCTTTGCCGGATGCCGATTTCGGGCAGGAGCAGCTTTCGCTCGCAGAAACCGTCGGTGATGAGGGCCGCGACATTGAGGCTGCTGACGCGAAGGCGCAGGAGCCGGCAGCGCTGTCGGGCGAGGGCGCCGCGGATGAGGGAGCTGCTGGCGAAGTTCTGATGGAAGCGGCCGCAGCGATCGCAGCCGAGCCGGTTGAGAATGGCGCTGAGGAGCGGCTGGACGCGGCCACCGACGCGCAAACGGCTTTGTACATCTCCGAAATTGCTGATGATCGCTCCGCTGTGGCGGAGACGGGGCGTGAGGAGGGGAGCAACGTTGCGGCCGATGACGTGCAGGGGCACCCGCCTTTATTGGCTGCGGGCGACAGCTCTTCCGGCGAGGGGCCTGGTATCGAAGAAGAGACAGGCGTCCCGGGGCCATCGCAGGTCGCCGGGCGGATCGGCAGTGGCGGCGAAGAGCAGCCTGACGCTGAGGCAGCAGCGGAGCTGACAACGCTCGTGCCGGAGCTGGCGCCGCGATGGGCAGGCAGCGAACAGGACAGCGGGGAAGAGCGCGCAACTGCGCTGTCAGCAGATTCGGGCGGCTCATCATCGCAGGAAGGGCTGGCAGCTGAGGACGGGGATGGCGGGGACGTGCGACAGGTCCGGGAAACGTCCGAGCCGGTGTCGGTGACTGTGGAAGGTGCAGCCAAAAAGAAGCGTCGCTGGAGTTTCTTTTCGTTCCTGCGGTCGTTGAAGGCAGAGGAAGTATCCCCAGCCTGCCCCGACGATCCGTCATTTGTTGGGGGTCCGGACGCGGACGAGGCGGGCACCCCGGTGGCGGATGACGCGAGCGGGGAGCCTGCAGCGGCACAGGGCGAAGCGTCAGCGCAGGAGGGGCCTGCAGAGGAAGAGGTGAGCCGCGTTGTCGCGCCGATCGATGTCGCGGAACGCAACGACAATGGCGCCGGGGAGCCGAATGACGCTGCGGCGACAACGGAGCTGACCACGGGCGCGCCGGCGCTGGCGCCATTGTGGGGGGACGCGGAATCTGCGAAGGCGTCAGAGGAAGTTGCGCAGGCTTTGCCGTCCCCGGATGGCGCGGAAGAGCTGCCCTCGGACGCCGGCTCTGTGCCGGAGGCCGAGAACGACGGCGCGGCGATTGAAGCATGCGGCGCAGTGCTGCCGGCCACGCCCGACGATGTCTCATCGGACGAAGGCTCGCCGGTCGACGACGCAGGCGTGAGCGCTTCGGGCGAAGATGCCGGCGGCGCTGGGGACAGGCCGGCCCAGGCTCTGCAAGTGCCTGGGCCGGAGCCGAAAAGGAAGCGGCGCTGGAGTTTCTTTGCGTTCCTGTCATCGAAGCCGGCGGAGCTGGCTGGGGATCCTGCGGAGCCGGTGAAATCAGCAGATTCCCTGGACGATCGGTCGGCGGTTGCGGCGACAGCGGGTGACGAGGGCAGCGAGATCGCGCCGGAGATGCCTGAACTGGCAGTGGAAACGGCTGAGTCGGCACCGCTGTCGGTTGCGGCGGAGCCGGCCGATCAATCCGAAGATGCAGGTGCCCGCTTCAGCCCTTCCGATGGCCCAGGCGATCCGCCGCCGGTTGCGGGGACCGGGCGTGAGGAAGGGCGAAACACTGCATCTGGTGATGAGCCCGGCTGCGGGCAGTCGGCAACGGATGAGGGGATGGGGCGTGAAGACGGGCAGGGGATTAATGCGATCGCCGCGATGGCATGGCCCGATGCAGGCGGAGAAGGTGGACATGCCCCAGCCGCAGTGCCAGAATTTGAAACCGCAGCGATCGAATTGGTGGCGCAGGACAATGTGGCGCTGATCGGTCACTCACAGGAAATTCCGGAGAATCTGAGGCCCGTCCATTCCGAAGAGGATCTGTCGGTTGTTGCGGCTGCGGTGGACGAGGGGGGGAACGAGATGGCGATGGGTTCGCGGGATGCCAGGCGTGTGATCACGGACAGCTTTTCATCGCAGAGGAGCGGCGGGGAGGACGTGACCGTCCGGCGCGTGGATACCGGCGAAGACCGGCGGGAAGCGGCACGGAAGAAAGCAGCGGAGCCAGCCACGCAGGCGCCAGGCTCTGTGGCCGATCGGCAATCGGCAGATGTCGGAACCGCTCTGCCGCCCGCTGCCCCCGGAAGGGGCACCCCGCTGCAGGATGCGGAGAACGCGGTTCGCCCGGAGCCGGCATCGCTTGCGCAGCGGCACGCGACAGGGGATGCCAGGCGTGTGATCACGGACAGTTTTTCATCGCAGAGGAGCGGCGGTGAGGACGTGACCGTCCGGCGGGAAGCGGCACGGACGAGCGTGGCGGAGGAGAAGGCCAAGCTGGCGGCAGGTTCTGTGGCCGATCGGCAATCGGCAGATGTCGGGGCGGCTCTGCCGCCCGCTGCCCCTGCAGGGAGCACCTCGCTGCAGGATCGGGAGAACGCGGTTCGCCCGGAGCCGGCATCGCCGGCGCAGCGGCATGCGACAGGGGATGCCAGGCGTGTGATCACGGACAGTTTTTCATCGCAGAGCAGCGGCGGTGGGGACGTGACCGTCCGGCGCGGCGAAGACCGGCGGGAAGCGGCACGGACGGGCGCAGCGGAGGAGCCGGCCACGCTGGCGGCAGGCTCTGTGGCCGATCGGCAATCGGCAGATGTCGGGGCGGCTCCGCCGCCCGCTGCCTCCACGGGCGATGGCTCGCCGCAGGATCGGGAGAACGCGGTCCTGGCGGCTGAAGATGCGGCCCGGCAGGAAGCGGCATCGCCTGCGAAGCCGCACGCGACGGGAGAGGAGCCGCAGCCCCGCGAGTGGGAAGCTCAGGTGCAGAGGCCGGCGCTCGAATTGGTGCCGGAATCGGAAAATGCGGAGCCGGTGCGGGTGATAGAGGAGATTGCGCAACCGGCGCGCCCGGCAGCGCCAGTGGCGGCAGAGAATGCTGCTGCAGCTCGGCTGCGCGATATCTCGGAAAGGGTAAGATCGCACACATCGCGGGCCGGCCTGTCGAAGCCTCACTCCGCGGCATCCTATGTGCCATGGATCGATATAAGGGTGGATGAGCGCGAACCTGCGACAGATGAGGACACTGTTGCTTCCGTTGCGGTTCAGGGCGTCACGGAGCAGAGGACTGCGATTGCGGCGGAGCCGGGCTGGCATGGAGGTGAAAAGCCAACGGCCACAGCCGGGGAATCCGTCGCAGAAGCCAGGGAACCTGTCGCGAAAGCCGGGGAACCTGTCGCGGAAGCGCAGCCGCCGGTCGCACATCGGAGGCCGATGCCGGCCGTGGAACCGAAACCGGCACCGAAACAGCAATCCGAACCAGCTCCGAAAATGGAAACCCTCGGCTTGCGGCTGGCGTCGGTCCGTTGCGTGCCGATGATCCGTTCGCAGGACCTTGCCGAGCGCATGCACTATTTCTGCTTCGAGGTCGCTCTGGCGATGGATGGCGGCGCAGGCCATGCGGGTGAGCAGGTGACACTGAGCGATATCCCGCCGGATTGGTCGTCCCTGATTGTCGATGTGGAAGTGCTGTCTTTCAACCTGCATTTCGGCGTCGGCGCCGAACGCAAGCAGCTTCAGATCATGAGGGATGGGACCTGCGTGCCGGCGCAGTTCGAGTCGGTGGTGATGATTGACGGACGGCGCGATACCAAGGTGATTGAGATTGCCGCCATGTTTTCCCATGGCGGGCGCTTCAGTGGACATACGCGCAGGACATTCGACCTGGCGCCGGCAAGGGGATAGGCTTTGCGTTCGTTCGCGAACGAGGCAGTCGGCACAGACGCGGCAGAGAGACGGCTGCCGCGTCGGTGTCTGTCCTCTTTCAGCCTTGCGCAGCAGAACGGTAATTAAGCGATTCCGCCGGGACAACCTGGGCAGCGACCAGGTCCCTTCTCGCCGGGCTGCCAGCAATCAGATCCAGCGCCTGCTTCTGCCGCTTGCAATCCATCGACATCTTCGGCGCAGGCCAGGATGCGGGTGTCGCGGCCCCGATTGACCGAGTCAGTCCTCCTGCTGCATGTCGCGTGACCAGGGACCGATATCGCTCCCATCCTGAGCGCGGAGACGCTGCAGAGGAAGATCGCGCGCAGGTGCAGTGATGTTGTGGTCAGGGCCTGCTGGAGCAATCCGGGCGACAAGGCTTGCCGTGACTGGTGACGAAGCTGTCCATAATGAGCTGGTGGCCGCGCTCGACGAGATTCTCACCGATGGCGATCCGCATGTTTGGACCCGCAATGTTCTTGATTGCTGCTGACTCCGGGATCGGCAGGAAGAATCCGGCCGCATGGCGAGATCCGTGATCCGTGTGCCTTGCTGTTCGGACAGCGTCTCGGCCCACGCTTTTCTTCCTCTTTCCGCTTCCACTGCAACGACCCGACCAATCTCGCGCAAGCGCCCCCTCGTCCACGGTTCCTGACCAAAACGATTCTGTGCGGGATGGCGAAAGACTCGTCGGGCCAACCCGCTTCCGACAAAAGTCACAGTCCGACTACCGCAAGCGTCAACTGTCCCGTTTGTTCCTTTGTCCGGTGCACCTTGATTTCTATATCGTAACCGAGGCGCTTCAAACAATCCATCAGTTTGCGCTCTGAAATATTCGCGAAATCTCCGCGGAGCATGTTGGAAACCTTCGGCTGCGGAAGCCCCATACGCTCGGCAGCCTTTTTCTTGCTAATACCAAGTGCGGTGATAGCGATTCCGATTTCGCTGACGAGAGCCGCCTAGATCTTCAGTTTCTCGGCATTCGGCAGCTTGAGATCCGCGAAGACGTTGTCGGAGCCATGCCAGACTTCGATACCGTTAATGACTTCTTTTCTCATTTCCAGCCTCCTTCGCAATCCTTTCGGCTTCCTTTAGCCGGTTGTGGACAAGTTCAATGTCGGCCTTCGGTGTCGCGATCCCGCTTTTGCTTTTCTTCTGGAAGCAGTGGAGCACGAATACGGCTTCGCTGAACCTCACCGTATAGACAGCGCAATACGTGCCGCCTTCGTCATTCTCAATGACTTCGAGGACGCCCGCTCCGATGAAGCCCTTGAGGGGCTTCGCTGCTGAGTGCTTCCGGCCAAACGGTGC
The DNA here is from genome assembly GCA_009781045.1 of Alphaproteobacteria bacterium. Taxonomy (GTDB): domain Bacteria; phylum Pseudomonadota; class Alphaproteobacteria; order Rhizobiales; family Xanthobacteraceae; genus Bradyrhizobium. The sequence goes on along the minus strand of WQYW01000014.1, from coordinate 22,731 downwards.
TTCTGACAACGCATATCCAAAGGCCCGACGTACACCTCGTGGCATTGCCAGGAGGTCCTTATCGGCGCTTGCCATCCACGGGATGGGGCTTTGGCGAGATTGACATGATGCGCCCTATACCCGTTCAGGTAACAATGCAACAGCCGCCTGAAAGTTTCGATGGCTTTCAATGCCTGGCCCGCCTGCATACTGTCGCTCTTCTTTGAATGGCGACGCATGCTCGTCGCCGCGAAAACGCGAAGCCTCAAGGTCCGTCCGTTCACCCGCCGCAACAACGACGCACAATCTGTTTCCAGCCATCAGGCAACCGAGGTGCTGGTGACGCCGCCCGTTGTAGATCCAGCCAGGATATATGCCTTTTACTTCCAGCCACCTGGCTGGTCCGCTTCAAAATGGCCGGCGGGGATTTCATTCCACCTCCCGCAGCCGGCCGTTTCCTGACCTGGCTGCCGCAGCCGGAGAAAGCAGAACTATTCAGCTCGCCACCTCGTCAAACCACCGGAGGGGCGGCGAGGCCGGCCCCCCCTCATGTAACCGGGCCTGCGACCGAAGGTGCGGCAGCGACCACGAACGGGGCGCGGATAAAATTCCCGTCCGGTCGAGCGCACGTCAGTTTCCCTGGCACACCTCATCTTCGTCATAAAGGGTTCGAAATCCTGCAATCCTGCGAAAGAGATTCGTACGCGACGTTAGCCCGCGCGCCAAAGCCTCGTCTTCTTTTCGTTCCGTCCGCCGTAGAAGAAAATCCCGCCAGATCCGGGTATGGCGGTGCCCCCGGGACCCGGTTTCATCCAGGGGGGTCGGCGGGGACGCCGGTGGGGAGCTCACATCGTTCGCCGCACAAATTTGAGGGTTCCAGATCAGGTGCTGGATCTCGTGCGCGAGCGAACGACGTGCTCCGGACCAGGCCTCTCTGAAGGCGGGGAGGGCCTCGCCAGACCCGCCACATGGCCCGATCTGGGGTGAATGTGCAGGCTCCGGCGCCAATCCCTGCCGGGTCCTGGCCGACATCAACGATCTCGGAAATTCCCCTGCAAACATGTCATCGGCGCAGCTCTATCTCAAGGCTGAAGAGACCATCCCCTTTGCTCCCGCGCAAGACCCCGGCGGCAGGCTGTAACGTCCTGTGGCTGACCCGTTGCGAACCCTCGCGGCATCTTGACCACACGCAGCGGCGTTCCTAGTCTCCCCCTCAACGAAGGGCGCGATTCTCTGTCGCGCCCTTCTCTGTCGAGATTTCCCCTTTATAATCAACGAGGTGCAACGATGGGCGCGGGCAAGGTTTGCGATGCTGATTTCGAAGCCGAGGTCCTCAAGGCCAGTGTCCCGGTTGTGGTCGACTTCTGGGCCGAATGGTGTGCCCCCTGCCGTGCGATCGCCCCCGCGCTCGACGAGATCGCCAGCGCCATCGGTGACAGGGTCAAGATCGTCAAGCTCAACATCGATGAAAGCCCCAAGACGGCCTCGAAATATGGCGTGATGACGCTGCCGACGCTGATGATGTTCAAGGGTGGCGAGATGGCCTCGCGTCAGGTCGGCAATGCGCCGAAGGCAAAACTTGAACGCTGGATCACAACTTCGCTGTGATTTGCGTCGGCTCGCGTGCCGCCAAAGCGTCAGCCGGTCGATGGTGCCGTCAAAGCAGGTGGGAGAGCCGCTTCTGCGGACGCGAGGCATTCTAAGCGCTGTCGTCATCGATGCCGAAGCGGATCGTCGCAGCCTCCCGGGTGTGCGCCCGGGCGGAACCCCGGGCCATAATGTGGATCTGTGCCAGGGTGGCCACAGACATTTTGGTGCCTGAGCGCGCGGCAACGGCGCTCACCACCGTCCTGATTTTGCCGACGTCCCGCTCCGGCGTGGCTCGCGGGAGGCCGGGCAGCCAGGCATCGACATAAAGCACCCCGCAGGACTCCGGATCGATCAGCATCGGCAGTGCCAGGCGTTGCGGTCAGTGCGAAGGCGTGTGACGCGCGGCAGGCAGGGTCGAAGGTGCTGTGGTCCGAGGATGTGGCATCGCGCAAGCCCAGCCAGCATGGGCCTGTCGCGAGTGCAGCGAAGGGCGGACCGCCCTGGCGCAGCACCACCGGCACCAGATCTGGCGGGATCCTGCCCAGTTGATGTCGAGGAATTCCTCGCGCGCCGGTTTCGTGCGGGGCCGAAGTAATATCTCCGGAATGGGTCAGGATCCCGTTGCCGGGGCGGGTCCACGATACAAAATCGACCGGGGCGAATCTGGCGTTCAACGCCAGGCAGGACAGTTCGAGGTCGCTGAAGTGCTGGTTGCGGCTACTGACGCCAGTGGACAAACAGCCGCACCACCCTGGGCCCGCCAGGTGGCAGACATGTGCCGCGCTCAGCCTGGAGCAGTCCCTGCGCAGTGAAATTCCTGAGTTTCCCGGGTGTATTGCTTCGGGAGACACTGCTGTGCAATCTCTCGCGAATCTGAAAGATGTGGCGGGAAGCTGGCCGGAGTCTGTGCTTGCGCGAGGCAACGTGATTCCGGAGCCAATGGAAGAAAATGAGTTCAGTGGGAAGCTGGTATTACGTTTCGCGAAGAGCATCCGTCATAAGGCGGCCAAAACGGCACGATATGACGGGGTCAGCCTCAATACTTTCATTGCGAACTGTGTTGCGGAACAACCTGGCTGTCGAAAAGTATGTCCAATGACACGGACTTTGGACTCTCGTGCGGACCAGGCGGTTGCAGCCATGTTGCAACCGGGAATGCAACGAGCGTTACCTGGAACACCCAATGCCCCGGTTATCGACGCAAGTGTCGTTAATCGTTAATCCCGATGATCTCGCGCGCAATCGGGTTCTTTGATGTCCCGTTTCCGGCATCCCGGCCGGGGCTGGCGAGACGCTTGAAGATGGTAGATAGTCTCGCTTTTGGGTCGGCAATGCAACGAAGCCTGAGCGCGCTGTGACTGGCGCGGAGTGTCATGTTGGCGGGGTGCCGTTGAGGGCGAGAACATGGCCGGCGAGGTAGAGCGAGCCGGTGATCAGGATCCGTGGCGGCACTTCATAGGCAAGCTTTGCAATGGCGCGCAAGGCCTCCTCAATGCCGGGTGCGGTGTCGACCCGCATCGGCAGTTCGCGCGCGATTGCGGAGAGCTGCGCCACCGGCAGGGCATTTTCAGTGCCGGGAATCGGCACCACGATGAGATGGCGGGTGAGGTCGGCGAAATTGGCGATGAAGCCGCGCGCGTCCTTGTTGGCCATCATGCCGGCGATCAGGACCAGGGGCCGTGACACCCGCTCTTCAAGATCTCCGAGTGCGGCCGCTGCAACCCGCCCGCCTTCGACATTATGGCCGCCGTCGATCCAGATCTCGCAGTCCCGTGGTCCGAGCCCGAGCAGCGGACCGCTGGTGAGACGCTGCATCCGCGCCGGCCACTCGGCATTGACGATGCCGGCTTCGAACTGGTCCTGGGTGATGGCGAAATCGACCGCGCGCAAAGTGGCAATGGCAAGTGCGGCATTGTCGAACTGGTGGCGTCCGAACAGGCGTGGCGGGGTCAGGTCCATCAGACCGGCATCATCCTGATAGACCAGCCGCCCGTGCTCGACGTCGACGTGCCAGTGTTCATGGGCGGCAAAGATCGGGGCACGCAGTTTGCGGGCCTGGGCCTCGATCACGCGCAATGAATCGGGCGCCTGCACAGCTGTGATCACCGGCACGCCCGGCTTGATGATCGCGGCCTTTTCGGCGGCGATCGCGGAAAGCGTATCGCCGAGCAGGTCGGTATGGTCCATGCTGATCGGCGTGAGGACAGAAGCCAGCGGGCGGTCGATCACATTGGTTGAATCAAGGCGGCCGCCGAGCCCGACTTCGAGCAGCAGGATGTCGGCAGGATGACGGGCGAAGAGATCGAAGGCGGCGGCAGTTTTGAGTTCGAAAACAGTGGCGGCAGCGCTGTGATTGGCCTGCTCTACGCGCTGCAGGGCGGCGTTGAGATCGTCGTCGCTGACCAGGACGCCACCGCCGACGCGGCCTAAGCGGATGCATTCGTTGATGTGCACCAGATAGGGGGAGGTGTAGCAGTGGACGCGCAATCCCGCCGCCTCCAGCATGGCGCGCAGGAAGGCCAGGGTCGAGCCCTTGCCGTTGGTTCCGGCGATGTGAATCACCGGAGGCAGGCGGCGTTCGGGGTGGGCGAGCCGCTCGAGGAGATCCGTGATGCGTGTCAGCCCGAGTTCGATACGCTGCTGCTGATGGCTCGCCAGTCGCCCGATCACCTGCTCGGGCGGGACAGGCGGGCTGTCCGCGCTCATGGTTTAAGCCTGGGGCGCAGCCGGTGCCACCTCGGCAGCGGCCACGATCTGGGCGGCGCGGGTCACGGCAGCGGCGGGTTTGGCGGCGCTTTCGATCGCGGGCGACCGCGTGAGGATACGGCACAGCCGGCCCAGTGTCGGACGCAGGTCATGGCGATGCACCACCATGTCGACCATGCCGTGTTCCTGGAGATATTCGGCGCGCTGGAAGCCTTCGGGCAGCTTCTCGCGAATGGTCTGTTCGATCACCCGGGCGCCGGCAAAGCCGATCAGTGCCCCCGGTTCCGCAATATGGACATCGCCCAGCATGCCATAGGAGGCGGTGGCGCCGCCGGTGGTGGGATTGGTCAGCACCACGATATAGGGCAGCCGCGCCTCGCGCAGCATCTGAATCGCCACCGTGGTCCGGGGCAGCTGCATCAGGGAGAGAATGCCTTCCTGCATCCGCGCCCCGCCGGAAGCTGCGAAAATGATGAAGGGCGCGCCCTTTTCCAGAGCAAGCTCAAGCCCGCGCACGATGGCCTCGCCCGCCGCCATGCCGAGCGAGCCGCCCATAAAGGCGAAATCCTGTGCGGCAATAACCACAGGGGCACCCTCAAGCCGGCCATAGCCGACCTTGACGGCGTCGTGGAGGCCGGTCTTGGCGCGGGCGTCGCGGATGCGATCCGCATAGCGCTTCTCGTCGCGGAATTTGAGCGGGTCGGCAGTGACCTCAGGCAGCGCCACATCGAACCAGGTCTCATTGTCGAAAATCGACTTGAGCCGGGCCACTGCGCCCATGCGCATGTGATAATTCGAGCCGGGGATAACGAACTGATTGGCTTCGACGTCCTTGGCGAATACCAATTGTCCCGAATCGGGACATTTGATCCACAGATTCTCCGGGGTGTCACGCCGCAGAATGTTGCGGATTTTCGGTCGGACGACGTTGCTGAGCCAGTTCATGGGCTGCTCCACGTGCGCGCCGGATTTTTGCCGGCGCGTCACAGATACTGAAAGATGGGGCGGTATAAGGCGGCTTGGCGCGGTCAGGCAAGCCGCGGTTTAAAAATCAGTAAACCGCGCTTTCTGGTTCCTGGTGGGCGCCAGCGGCGAGGCGGCGGGCCAGTTCTGCCACCGCAGGCACGGTTTCGGCGCTGGCTCTGTCGGATGAATCAAGGCTGGAGTTCAAGGCATTGACCAGCGCGCTGCCAACCACGACACCGTCGGCGAGGCGGCCGATTTCGGCAGCCGCCTCAGGGCTCTTGATGCCGAATCCGACACAGACCGGCAGAGCGCTGTGTCGCTTGATGCGGGAAACCGCGCTGGCGACGCTTTGCGCGTCGGCGCTCGCGGTACCGGTGACGCCGGCGATCGAGACGTAATAGACAAATCCCGAGCTGTTGGCGAGTACGGACGGCAGACGGGCATCATCGGTGGTCGGGGTGGCCAGGCGGATGAAATTGAGACCGGCATGAAGCGCGGGCAGACAGAGTTCCTGGTCTTCCTCGGGGGGCAGATCGACGATGATCAGGCCGTCGACGCCGGCGTGGGATGCGTCCTGGAGAAAGCGGTCGACTCCATAGACATAGATCGGGTTGTAATAACCCATCAGCACCAGCGGTGTGGAGTCGTCGGCTTTGCGGAAATCGCGCACCAGCGCCAGCGTGCGCGCCAGTGTCATGCCGGCTTTGAGGGCGCGTAAGCCCGCCGCCTGGATCGCCGGGCCGTCGGCCATGGGATCGCTGAAGGGCATGCCGATCTCGATTATGTCGGCGCCGGCTGCCGGCAGTGCGGCAATCACCTCGAGCGAGGTTGCAGGATCGGGGTCGCCGGCCATGACGAAGGCGACGAAGGCGGTGCGCCCTTGCGCCTGCAGGGTGGCAAAACATCTGTCGATACGGCTCACCTGGTGTCGTCCTTCCTGGTCTGATGCTTTCTGGCCCTGAGAATCTCCCCGACCTGCGGCACGTCCTTGTCGCCGCGGCCGGAGAGATTGACCACCATGAGATGATCGGACGGCCTTGCCGGCGCCAGATCCATCACCCGGGCCAGAGCATGGGCGGGCTCGAGTGCCGGGATGATGCCCTCAAGGCGCGACAGGAGTTCAAACGCCGCCAGGGCCTCGTCGTCGGTGGCCGACAGATAGGTGACCCGGCCCTGTTCGTGGAGCCAGGAATGTTCGGGACCGATGCCGGGATAATCGAGGCCGGCCGAGATCGAATGGGCGTCCTGGATCTGGCCGTCCTCATTCATCAGAAGATAGGTACGGTTGCCGTGGAGCACACCGGGCCGCCCGCCGGCAAGCGAGGCGGCATGGAGACCGTTCAGCCCGTGGCCGGCGGCCTCAACACCGAAGATCGCGACTGTGGGCTCATCCAGGAAGGGATGGAACAGGCCCATGGCGTTGGAGCCGCCGCCGATACAGGCGACCAGCGAGTCGGGCAGGCGGCCTTCGCGTTCCATCATCTGGCGCCGGGTTTCGTGACCGATCACCGACTGGAAATCGCGCACCAGCGTCGGATAGGGGTGGGGACCGGCCACGGTACCGATGCAGTAGAACGTGTCGTGGACATTGGCGACCCAGTCGCGCAGCGCCTCGTTCATGGCATCCTTGAGTGTCCGCGTGCCCGAGGTCACAGGCTCGACGCGGGCCCCCAGCATCTCCATGCGCATGACATTGGGCTCCTGCCGCGCCACATCGACGGCACCCATATAGACCACGCAGTCGAGGCCGAAACGTGCGCACAGGGTGGCCGTGGCGACACCATGCTGGCCGGCCCCGGTTTCGGCAATGATGCGTTTCTTGCCCATGCGCCGCGCCAGCAGGATCTGGCCGAGCACGTTATTCACCTTGTGCGAGCCGGTGTGGTTGAGTTCCTCCCGCTTGAGATAGATGCGGGCGCCGCCGAGATGTGCGCTGAGGCGTTCGGCGAAATAGAGCGGCGAGGGCCGTCCGACATAATGGCTGAGATGGCCCTCCATCTCGGCCAGGAAGGCGGGATCGGAGCGTGCTTCGCCATAGGCGCGCTCGAGATCGAGGATCAGCGGCATCAGGGTCTCGGCGACGAAACGTCCACCGAAAATGCCGAAATGACCGCGTTCGTCGGGGCCGGTGCGATAGGAATTCAGGGTCGGGTTGCTCATTGGGCTCTTCGCGGGGCTTGTTCTTATGCAGCTTGCGCCCCGCCTTCGGGTCAGGCGGGAAGCGGTTTGGTCAGGCGGACGCGCGCACGGCGCGAATGAAGGCGTTTATCAATGCGGCATCTTTTACCCCGGGGCGAGCCTCGACACCCGAGGATACGTCAACGCCGCCAGGGCGGGTAATGGCGATGGCGGTCTGCACATTGCCAGCATCAAGCCCGCCCGAGAGCATGAAATCCGCACCCAGATCAAGGTTTTTGAGCAGATGCCAGTCGAAGGCGGTGCCGAGACCGCCGGGGCGGCCGGCGCCATCGGGCGGTTTGGCATCAAACAGGATCCGCGCCCCGGCTCTGGCAAAGGCCTGTGCCGGCACCAGGTCGGCCGCGGTTTGGACCGCAATCGCCTTGATCACCGGGAGGCCGAAGCGGGCGCGGATGGCGCTGAGCCGCTCCAGGCTTTCACGACCGTGGAGCTGGAGGAGGTCGGGTTCAACTGCCGCCACAATTTCTCCCAGGGTGGTGTCGTCGGCGTCGACGGTGAGCGCGACCTTGAGGGCGCGGCCCCTGACCAGGTTCCCGAGCTGGCGCGCCTGAGGCAGGGTGACATGACGGGGGGATGGCGGGAAGAAGACAAAACCGACCATGTCGGTGCCGGCCTCCAGCGCTGCCTCCAGCGTGTCGCTGCGCGACAGGCCACAGATTTTGATCACGACAGACATGGTTCCTGAGACCCGGCAACGCCTGCCGCAACCAAAGACGGTGGCAGGGAAGTGAATTCTTAATGGCTGAGGCGGGGTTTGTCCGCACTGGCGGCAGGCAGCAGCGGGGTCAGGGCGGCCGGGAGGACGGAGACTTCAGGGCTGCGGGCGGCGTCACCAGGCGGGGCCTTGATATCCGGCAGCCTGCTGGTCCAGGGCGCATTTTCCGGATTCTGTCCGGCCGCGGCCTTGAGCAGCCTTGCCTCCCTGGCGTGGCGCCGCGCCGCACGCCGCCAGCGGCGCTGCCCCAGCCAGGCCGCGCTGCCACCGGCGATCACGCCGAGAATGGCAACCAGAATCAGGACCACGAAGAGCGGCAGCGCCACACTCAGGGCAGGGTCATTGCCCAGAAAGGGGTCGAAAGACACTGTCACCGGATGGCGGTTGGCGACCGCAAAGATGACCAGCATCACGCTGAGGAGAGCCAGAATCGGCGTGGTCAGGATTTTCCTCATCGCCTTATCGCCTCTCTCAACAACCGGATCAGTCGCTTGCGGCGTCGCCAGCCTCGCGGTTGAGCCGCTCGCGCATTTCTTTGCCGGTCTTGAAGAACGGAACACTCTTCTGTTCCACCGGAACATGGGCGCCAGTGCGTGGATTGCGTCCGGCGCGGGCCGGGCGATGTTTGACGGAGAAGGCGCCGAAGCCACGCAACTCGACACGATCGCCGCGCGCTAGCGCCGCAACGATCTCCTCAAGGATTGCGTTCACAATATTTTCGACATCCCGCTGGTAAAGGTGCGGGTTGTGCTCGGCGATGCGCTGAACGAGTTCGGATTTGATCATCGAGGGGTGGGATCCGGGGGATGCAGGCGGCCATTTCTGTGAAAATAGCGTGGATTGTCAAGACGCTAAATGAGGTTTGGGGACGGAATCGGGGCTTGTCGAGCAAAGCAGAGGGATGAATCGCGGTTGTAGGACAGGTTGTGGTGGTCTGAGCCTGCCGAAAATGAACGCGCATTCATCTCCGGTCTTTACAATGAATCAGCCATGCTGCTAAATTTACGTTCATGGCTGAATTCAGTCAACCTGCCAAATCAGGTCCGGACATGCAGGATGCGGCTGCGCTGCTGCAGCCACGGAACCCGTTTTCCCCGGGGCCGGGTCTGCGGCCCATCTTTCTGGCCGGTCGTGTCGATGAACAGCGTGCTTTTGCCAGGGTACTCGACAAGCTGCTCAACAAGGCGCTCGAGGAGCGCAGCTGGACGGGCAATATCCTGATCACGGGTGAGGCCGGTATCGGCAAGACCGCGCTCCTGGCGGAGTTTCGTCGGCTGGTGCTGGAACATCAATTCCTTTGGATCGGCAGCGCCTGGACCGAAGCGGCTGCTGTCGCGGAAAAGGATGTGGCAGAACGCCTGATGGTGGATCTGGCTGTGGCGCTGGCTCCCATCGTCTGTTCCGGCGGCGATGAGGTGCGGGCTGGAGTGTCCGTGCTTGATGATCTCCACAGGATCTACAATGCCGAGCCGGGATTTGCCTCCGACAGGCTGAAAGCGGTTCTCGGGCAGGTTGCCGAAATCATATCCCGCGCCGGGCGGAGAGGTATCGTCGTTGCATTTGATGATGCGCAGAACCTGGCGGACAGCACGGAGCGTCAGCAGTTTCCGCTGTCGCTGGTCTGTGACGTGCTGGCAAATCTCCAGAGGCGCGACCCTGGCTGCCGGTTCCTCCTGATCATGGCCGGCCGGCCCGCTCTGCCGGCCCTTCTCAGGGATGCGCGGAACTCCACCGAGAGCATGTTTCAGAGCCTCACGCTGCACCGGCTCACCGAGAGCGAAACCCGCGATGCCATCCAGGAGACGATGGCACGAAGCGGGAGCACACTGACTTTCCCGGAAACCGTGGTCGCCTGCATCACGGAAGAATCGAAAGGACACCCTTTCCTCATTCAATATATCTGTCGCGAGACCTTTGATGCCTGGCTCGGCACCATTGGCGCCGGAGCCGTTCCCTTTGTCCCGATGCGGGAAATAGCAGCAAAGCTCGATCTCGACTTCTTCGCTCCGCAATGGAACCGGGCAACCGGGCGCCAGCAGATCTTCCTGCAGGTGATTGCTACACTGGAACACGCCGAGGGCGGGTTTTCGCTCCAGGACATCACATCCGCCTCCCACAACCTGCTCAGGCGTCCCTTTACGCCAAGCCATGCCATCCAGATGCTTGGGCATCTGACCGGAAAAGGGCTGATCCATCGAAACGGGCGCGGTGCCTATTGTTTTGCGGTTCCGCAGCTGACGGGCTTTATCCGGCGCCAGGCCTGGAATGCAGCGGCGCGACGCGATGAGGCGGCGGGCGCGCCGCTGCCCTGAAAGCGTTCGTTGCGGTCTGTCCCGGAAGGTCTTGCCGCGCGTGTCTTCGTGGGTGAGATTTTCGGGAGTTCCGCACCGAGCGGCACCGGATGGACGATCAGACATCAGACTAACGGTCGGTCAGTCATTCAGGCAGCCAGAGGAGAGGAAAGCCCCGCAGGCTTGGGGGCGCTTTCGGACCTCGGCCTTTGCAGCCTGCTGCGATCCGGTACCCGTCATCTTTCCGCAGGTCATCCTGTGAGGTCTTTGACGGTTCGAATCGCCCTGGAATGGTTGCCGAAACGCGAGGCACCAGAAAGCGGTCGAATATTTCCCGAAACCTGCCGCCTTCATCCGCGCGAAGAGCGGCAGTTCCGCCCTGGAGGGGGCCTGCTGTGGATCTGATCAGACGCTCCGGTCCGATCTGTTTCCTGCAGGCCGCTTTCAGCCAGGCCGCGCAAGCCCGCAGTTCCGCAAGAGGCTCCTTACGCCCCTCTCGCTTTGCTCGTGCCCCCTGGGAATAATTGCGAATTTCCGCGGCAGCCGATTACCAGCATCACGTCTCACTTCTTTTGCCGGAAAGGGTCTTTTCCCGATCCGATATCGCAGCCCCGGCACAATATTGCCATAACGATCCGGTTTGTTCTGAATGACACTTTCCATTATGGGACAAGACTGCGCTGTCTGGAATCATGGCGGGAGATGAGCGCTTTCACGCTGGTGCGCCGGCACAGCTGGCGGGAGACTGGCGTGGATCGGGAGCATGAGCGGTGCGTCCTGCGCGCTTTCTATGGGTGGGTGGGAGTGAATGTGAGCGATTTCCCTCAGGCTGGCGGCCGAGTCGAGGTGGACACTGGAAGACACGAGAGAGCATGAGAGGAACCCGGCAAGGATGAAAAAAATACATTCTGATCAGGTTGGAATCGGCAGGCTTCTCAAGCAGACGCGGTTCACTGTGCCTCCCCATCAGCGGTCGTATTCCTGGACCGGGAAACAGGTCGATGATTTGTATCGCGACATCAAGGATGCCGAGATGCGGCAGTCCGAAGAGTATTCTCTCGGGACGATCGTGCTTGCCGGCGGAGACGATGGCCGCCTCCGTATCATCGACGGGCAACAACGCCTCGTAACGGTGAGCATTCTGCTGGCAGCCATCCGTGACTATTTCGCAGAAAACGGTCAAACGGAACGCGCACAGGACATCGAATGGGAATTCCTGTCAAAACGCGATATCCGGACGCAGGAATCGGTGGCGCAGCTGCACCTGATCGAAGAGGACCGCGATTTCTTCATCAAGCGTGCTGTGCTGCCCCCCGGCCATCCGGACCGGGCGACGGAGCCATCCAATTCAGCTCAGGAGCGGATCGCGAAGGCGATCACCCACGCTTCGTCGTTCCTCAGGAATTTGACTGAGACCACTCAAACGCCAGATGACATTCTCCTTGATTTCCTGGAGTTTATTGAAAACCGCGCGCTTCTCATTTCTGTAACTGTTGAAGTTTGAGGCGGTGTGCATGCGCACGGGAGTCATTGTTGCGAATCGCGATTTTGCAGCCGCCACTTTTCTCCCGAGGGCTGGTGACCTATGATCTGGAATTGGCCAAAGCAATGGCGACGTATTATGAATACCGAACCTTGTTCCTGCTGCGCGGAATCCCAACTGCCGTTTTTGGGATCGACCACAATGCTCTGGCCTGTCTGAAATCTGAAAGGCGTGCCAACCTCACCGGACAGGAATCGTCGATCGGCCTGTCGTCCCCGGGGCAGGGTGGGGGCCGCCAAAATGCTGGTCGGCCGCCGTTTCGGCACGAAGCGTCAGGGTGATGTCGGATTCGAAGGCAGGCCTGGAATACGCGCGGCGCGCCGCGAGGACGGATTCTGACGACCGTCGATGGACCCCGTCTGGCGGCTTTCCCGGGCGGTTTCTGGCGATCCCGGCTACAGGTGGAGCGCTCAAGGGAACAGCGTGCCGCAGGATTGCCAGGACCGCTTCCCACATCAGGGCCTGATGGCGATGAAGCCTGCGCCGCCGGCCTGACGGCGGTGTTGCGCGAACAGATTCCGACTTTTCGATCAGACCGGCATTGCCTCGCGGCAGATGGGGACAGACCGTTCGAGGCGGAGAAGGGGGAGACCGGGTATTCGATCAGGCGGCGAGGTCCAGCAGTTTGGCGGCACCCCGGATCAATACGCAGCGCCCCCTTGACGTCAGCACCGGCAGTTCGCCGTGCCATTCTGCAAGGCCGAGGTCAATCAGCGGTGCCAGGAACCGGCGGTTGATGAGGCGCCGGCCCTGGGCGGGCCGGCAGAGGGTTTTCAGGGTTTCCCACTGGTCGAGGCTGAGATCGGTTTCGGTTTCCAGGTGCATGCGTAATGTCGAGGTCCTCTATGGTGTCATGCGAGCTGTTATCGGGAGAATGTGAAGAAGCCGCGACGCTCCCGGCCGGAGTGGTGATTTCGTCGACAGGGACTGTGGAGATGTGTGGATTGTGTGCGACGCCGTCGGCTGCCTGGGGCTGCTGCGGGCCGGGCGGGTCGTAGCCGCTCACCCGCAGCGCGCGCCGCAGGGAGGACTCGGCGCATTGTGCAATTGTCGCACGTGTCCCGAATGCAGACAGGATGAGCGGCAGAATCTGGAGCTGTGCGGCGATGGAGCGGTGACGAGCCAGCAGACGAAACGACCCGATCAGGCTCATGTCACCAGTGAAGGCCGCCTCGGTTGCGCGACTGCCGTCGGGATGGCGGTAGCTTATGGCGAGGGGCTGGACGGCAACGCCGGCATCCATGGCGGCCTGCAGCAGGGAACTGCGGAAAGGCAGGACGTCACTGCCATCGCTGGAGGTGCCCTCGGGAAAGACGCAGACCGATGTGCCGCAGACCAGCTTTTGCGCGCAGGCGCTGACCTGTGAGGGGATCTGCCGACTCCGTCGTCGCGCTACGAAGACGGTGCCGACGCGGGCGACGATGAAGCCCAGAACCGGCCAGCGCCGGACCTCCTCTTTTGCCACGAACACGACGTCGAAATGGCTGAGGATGACGAGGATATCGAGCCAGGAGACGTGGTTCGCAACAAAGAGAACCGGCAACTGCGGCGGCCGGCCGATGGTTCCGGTGGCGATTCCGAAGATGCCGAGCGCCTGCGCGGACCACCGGGCGATCTCGTGCCGGCGCCGTTTCCCTGACCAGAGAGGAAAGCCCAGCAACAGCTTCACAAGCGCACGGCCGATGTGAATGGCGATGCGGCAATAGAGCCGCGATATCCCAAGCGTCACGAAGCGCGCCCCCTGCCGCTCAGCTTTTCAGAAAATGCCGGGCGTAGCGGGCTTCGATCCGATCGACCGCCATATACATGAAGAGATCGGCGGTGTTGAAACCTTCATCCCAATAAGGCGCGCCACAGACGATCGCGCCGCAGCGCAGATAACCCTTGATCAGTGGCGGAATGACGGCCGCTGAAAAGGCCTCCGGATCTCCCGGCGGCAGCGGCAGGGCGCGGCGGGGCACCGCCGGAAACTCCGGGCCTCGGCATTGTGTCGCCAGCCGATAGGCGAGTGCGGCGCCCGTGCCGATGTCATTTCCAAGCGGGATCGAGGCGCAGCCGATAATCGCATCATGCCGGGCCTGAAGCTGGTAGGCGGCGATCCCTGACCACAGGAGCGCGATGGTGCTTCCGTTGCGGTGCTCGCGGTGCACACAGGAGCGGCCGATCTCGAGAAGGCGGCGCCCGCTCGCAAGCAGTGGCCCGATCTCGAATTCCCGCTCTGAGTAATAGCCGCCGTGGGCCAGCGCATTCTTCGAGGTCAGCAGCCGGCAGGTGCCGACGACCTGCCCGGTGGCGACCTGCCGGACGATAAGGTGATCACAGAACCCGTCAAGCGGCTCAACGTCCATTTCCGCCGACGCGCCCTCGAGGGCCACGCCCTGTTCTTCGGCGAAGATCTGCCAGCGCAGACGCTGCGCCGCGGCGATGTCCTCGTCGCAGCACGCAAGACCAACGGAGAGCTGGGGGGCCTGTCGGGCTCTCGGTGAGACGTTTTCCATATGCAGCATCCTCGCCCGCGAATCGGACGGAGGCACGGTAGTTCCGGTATGCTGCAACCGGATGACAGCGCGGTGCAGGACGGATGACAGAATGATGAGAGACTGTCACAATTCACGAAATGCCAGCGAGCGGGCGCACTGCCTGATGTGGCGGGTGATGAGACGCCGGAACCGGCGACAGGCGATGGTCGTGTCCTCTCCGTGCTCCTCGTAAGGCAGCTCAACGGAGGCATCGGCAACGGCAGGCATCGGTAGCTCGGGAACCGCAACGATGGGCCGGTGGCTTCACTCATCACTCATCTGTCGGCTGGAGTCTTCGGCTCGTCCGAAAACTGCGGGGGACGGAACACCGGTGGAAAGGGGCCGGCCGCTGTCATCGCACGGCTCTGGCCGGGGGGCAGCCGATTTCGATCCCGCGCCTGTGCCGGGTCCGGTGGAACAATCTCGCCCATCTGGTAGATGTGGCGAAGGGAGAATTGCGCCTGGTCGAAACCCTGCCCGGCGGCATGCGGGTGCATTGGAGTGCCTGTGCTCGGTCCCTGGGCACGCCGTTGCCTCTGGAACAGCTGACAGCCGGTTATAAAGCGCCATGGCCGGCCCCTGGACGGCGGCCCTGTTAAGCGAGGCCACCGTCTGCCACTGCGAGCGCGGGCAGGGACCAGGGCAGGGCGGCTGTGGCGAGAGAGAGCAGGGGAAAGACCATGTGTCTCACCGTCTCACCACTCAGGCAGGATCGAGGCCCGATGCGGGGAAAGACCCTGTGGCAACGCGTGCCGGACCGCAGCGGATCGGGCTCTTTTCGTAGTTGCCGGGAATGGTTCCTCTGTACTGCCCGTCCGCGCAAGCGGGCGGGCACGGAATTGGCCATTCCCGGCATCCCCCGTCGTCGCTGGCGAGATCCTGTCCGCAGACGAGGCGCAGTTTCCGTGATGCGGCTGCTTCGCCCCCGGATCCCTATTCCCGACGTTCCGCCATCATCTGGTTTTGGCGAGATAGTTGCGATGCATGACGACCGCGCCGCGCCTGGCTTCAACAGCGAGCACGTTGTCGCCGTCATGGGTCACCATTCGGGAATCGCCAATGAGCTTCTGTTCGCTCACCGCGCCCTTGTCGGCGCTCGCGAGAAAGGCTTCAACATCGCCTGCCGAGGGAGCCGGGCCGCCCGGCTTGTCCTGCTCGCCGATGGCTTCGATAATCGCGGCATCCAGCTGCTTCTTCCACATTTTCCGGAACAGCCCGTTCGCGGGATAGATGTCGGCGCTTGAGATCCCGCCATTGATGGCAACGACGACACCGATGATGTCGTCCTGTTGCTCGCCGTGGGGTGCAAGGACCTCGGTGTAGCCCTGGATCGCTTTCTTCAGTCCCGCGTTATCGAGCGACAGCTCCAGGCTTGTCGCCGATGCTTCTGCCTCGATCCCCTGGCCGATGTTGCGACTGAGCTTTTCCTGGGTTGTGCGGACACCGTCCCATACCTTGCTCTGGCGGGACGAGGTCTCCGAACTCCGATTGCTGAAAGCGTTCCCGGATGGCCGGGCGATGTTTTCCTTCATTGCGAGTTTCATTTCGCGGGAGGGCACGGCTCGCGAGGAAGCGGCAAAACTGGTGGAGTCTTCGCGCCCGCGGGCAGACCAGCGTCCGGCTTCAACGCAGAAGGAGGCAATCGGGATCTGCCCGGACTTCGGCGGCAGCACCAGACTGACATTGAGGGTGCGATCCTGGCGGCCGCCTTTGACGATGTCGCCGGCCTGGATGAAAACGTCTTTCTCCCCGACATTTTCGATTTTGAGTTCGTTGACATTGCTGGTCTCGACCACCCGGACCTGGCGTTTCTCAAGCGCCTCCTGCAAGGTGAGCGGAAGCGGTCCGGCACGGGAGGCGCCGTGCAGGAAGTAGAGGGCGAGGTTCCTGTGAACGATGGGCCCGTCGACGCGTGTGACCCCCTCCGGCTGGGCCGAAGCCGCTGTGAGCCCGGCGAGCAGGATGCTCACCGCCAACACCGACGCACGCAATGCGGATAGCATATGCACAATATCACTCCCTGATACAGAGGAAAGCGCTGCGGGACTGCGGGGCGCGCCCCCTGCAGCGATCCTCACTCTCCCTTTGGGGCATATTTGCGGCGCTCGGGCCGCGCGCGGCGACCTGCGGGGTTAGGATTCGGCAGGCAGGTGCCTGAATTGAGTGCATGTTTGCCAGGCATCACCTTTTCGTGATGCGAGTGAGGCTGCGTGGGATTTCTCCGGGAGATGAGGTGCACGACGTTGCATGCGCGGTGGTGCGTTGTCCGGGAGCGCGTGGCAGATCGCTCGCGGGACGGTGGTCTGTCCCGGCATCACCGTCTGGCGGGAGCGATAAATGCCGGGACGTGAGCGGCAGCGCGACGGCGATCCGGCTGCGACGCTCCCTCACCATTTTGCGAGATAGGTGCGGTGCACGAAGGCGGCGGGATTGTGTGCCTCGACGACGAGGATCTGATCGCTTTCGCGGGTGAGGATCTGTGTCTCTCCCGCAATGTCACGCTCGCTGACAACGGTGGTGTTGCGGCCTGCGAGAAAGGCCTCAACATCGCGGACCGCAGGCGTCGGCAGGGCGGTCGCGTCCTGCTCACCGATGGCCTCGATGGTGCCGGCATGGAGCTGCTTCTTCCACATTTTCCGGAACAGTCCGTTCGAGGGATAGAGGTCGGCGATCGAGATCCTGCCGTTGATGGCAAAGACAGTGCCGACAATATCGTCCTGCTTCTCTCCCGCCGGAAGAAGGATCTCGCTGTAACCGGTGATCGCCTTGTGGAGTTCATCGTTGTCGAGAGAAAGTTCCAGGCTGGTCACGGAGGCGCGTGCCTCGACCGCCTGCCCGAGATTGCGTGTCAGCTTCTCCTGCGTCAGGCGCACTCCGTCCCAGATTCTGCGCTGACGCACCGAGGTCTCGGAGACGGCGATCCCGGGCCGGCTCTTATCCTGCTGGCTGACCTGGTGCCGGGCTTCGGGTTCGGTGGGCCGGCGGAGCGCTTCGTGCATCGCGAGTTTCATTTCGCGGGAGGGAACCGCGCGCGAGGAGGCCGCGAAGCTGGAGGCGTCCTCTTTGCTGCGGGCCGCCCAGCGTCGGGCCTCGACGCAGAAGGAGGCAATCGGGATCTCGCCGGAGTGTGGCTGCAGGATGAGGCTGACACTGAGGGTACGGTCCTGCCAGCCGCCTTTGACGATGTCGCCGGCATGCAGGAAAACCTCCTCATCGCCGACGTTTTCGATGCGCAGTTCGTTGACGCGGCCGGTTTCGGTGAGCCTGATTTTCGCTTTCTCGAGCGCCTCCTGCAGGGTCAGCGGCGTCGGTCCGGGACGCGAAGCCCCGAGCAGGAAGTAAACCGCGAGGTTCCTGTGCACCATCGGCGCACTGACGCGCGCAACCACATCCTGGTCGAAGCGATGTTGCTGCAGCTCGGCACACGTCCTCTTCAGAGCAGAATTCCAGCCGGGGCACGGCTGTCAGACGCCAAGCCAGCGGATTGCCGCATAGCTTGTCTGAGAGGCCGTCGTGTTTACGCGACGGAGTTGTCACTTCGTGATGCTGGCGCATCCAGGGCGCCTCTCGTGGACAGCTTTACCGGATTGCGCCTGTCCGGCACCTGCAGCGGGGCGCTTTAAGGGGGCGGCTCGGCGCGCGCCCCGGCTCAGACCGGGCCTGCGGGTGCGTCGCTTTCGCGGGCCGGACTTTGATGCGGCAGCGAAGCGCGCCATCACCAGCGATAGCGCAGCCCGGCTATACCTCTGACTCCATGTCGTTCCTCACCGGCCACGGCACACTGGTAGCCGGCGTCGACAAAGCCGGAAAGGCGGCTGTTGATCCTTGTGGTGACGCCTGCGGAAATGTCGAGATACCGCGAGCGCAGCTGGACCGGAACCGGATCCTGGTCAAACAGGGTGGTGGCGGTGCCGCCAAGATCGTTCCAGTAATTGACGCGCAGATTCGGGATCCATACCCGCTCCTGACTGTCGGTGATGGACCAGCTGGCTTTGAGGCCGACGCGGGCGGTGGCGAGGGCGGTGGTGCCGGACGCGACCGCACCGAGCCCGTCATTACCGTTGTCGAAGTTCACGCGCTGCCACACGATCTGTGCCTGCGGTTCGAGGACAAAGCCGGGGCCGAGCTGCGGCAGCGGAAACGGGTAGCCCCCCTCAAGCGAAGAGGCGAAGCCGCTGCCGGAGGTTTTGAGCCGGGCAAACTCGGTAGCCGCACTGTTCTGATAGCTCGTCCCCTGAAGCACGAGTTCGAGATACCAGCCCTGGGCGCCATAATGGGTCCAATAGGCGCCGCCCGACCAGGCGTCGAGGTTGAGTGCGCCGGTATGTTGGTGGACATAGGCGGTGGCGGCGGCGTTGGTGACGAGGCCCGAGATGTCGGCATTGAGGTTGCCATACGCGAAATAGAGGCCGCCATAGTCCCTGTGGCCGGCGGCAGTGAGTTCGGATGAGCGCACCAGGTCGATGCCGGATTGCAGCAGGGTAATTCGGGCGTCCGCCCTTGGATCGGCGAAGCCCTGGTAGCTCGCAGTGAGCTGTCGGGCCAGGACCCGACCCCAGGCCGCGGGCTGGCCGTCATTGGCCAGGGCATCGGGCTCCGACAGGCCGGGGCGCGCGATATTCTGGTCGCCGACACGCTCGTCATGGGTTCCGAGCGTGGCAAGGCCGAGCTGCAGTGCCAGCGGTTGAATGGCGCTATAGGTGCCGGGCTCGGGGCCGAGAATCGGAGAGGGCGGGCCGCTGGGGCCACCCGGGCCGAGCGGGGGACTGGGCCCGGGCCCGGGCCCGGGTTCCGGAATGAAGGTTGAGCGCAGGAACCAGTTCTCGGCCTCGGTGCCATTCAATCCGCCCTGGAACAGGCGGTAGTCCTTGACACCGACGCGGAAGTCGCGACTGGCCATGGCGAAGGCGCCAGGAGCCGTGGTGGCGCCGTTGACGGCCTCGACCACCAGGATTCCGTTTGCGGTTGTTCCTGTAGCGGGTCCCCCGGCATTGGTGAAACGCAGCGCCGTCGTGCCGGTTGCGGTGCCGCCGTCGATCACGAGTTTGTCCGAGGGCGAGTTGTCCGGACCGAAGAAGGTGTTCATGCCGATGCTGCCGCCCTGGCCGACATAATTTGTGGTCGTCAGTACCGTGCCTGGTGGCGTCCGGGTCCCCATGTTGACGATGCCGGCATTGGTGAGTCCCGCCACGGTCTGGCTGAAGCCCGCGAGGTCGAGTGTGCCGGCGCCAGCCACGGCAACGGACGAATTCGGGCTGAAAGTGTTGACGACCCCGGCGCGCCAGCTGCCGCCGCTGATGTTTGTGGCACCGCTATAGAGGTTGGCACCGGTCACCACGGTGATGCCGCTGATCTGCTCGACGTCGCCGGTGCCGGTAACGTCAGGGGCAAAGACGTAGCCGCCGCTCTGATCGCTGTGGTTGAAAACCAGCTGGCCGAAATTCTTCATCTCCAGCGTCGAGGCAAGGAGGCTGCCCGGTGCCCGCGCGGCGCTGCCCTGCGCGGCACCGATATTGATGATACCCGCTCCGCTGGTATCCGAGCCAAGCTGCACCTTTTTGGCGCTGACGCTGCCTCCATTGCTGATGACGAGCGTGCCGGTGCCGCCGCCCGGAGTGGTGACGATGGCGCCTGCGGCGATATAGAGATTGCCGCTGTTGGTCCAGGTCGAGCCGGCGCCATCGACCGTGACCGAGGCCACGCCGCGGGGATTGTTGGCGATATTGCCGTCGCCATCGGAGACCAGGCCACCATTTGTGATGGCAAGTGTGCCGGTGCCGCCGCGCCCGAGTTCAAAGTCGCCGTACGTCATGATCCATTTTGAGCCGGCGCCATCGACGGTGATGTCGGCGGCGGAGCCGATATTATTGGCGACCATGCCGCCGAAATCGGACACCACGACACCGCCGCCGGTGACGCGAAGCGAACCGTAGGCTCCATTTTCGATGCCGATATAGAGGCCCATGGAGTTTTTCCATGTCGAGCCGGCGCCATCGACCGTCACCTCGCCGCTTGCACCGGTCTTGTTGCCGATATAGGCCGCGCCGTTCGACACCGCGGCGCCATCAGTGATGTTCAGCGAGCCGGTGCCGAGAAGGCCGATGGTGAGGTAGCCGGAAACGCTCCACTTTGAGCCGGCACCGGAGATATCGACGCTGCCGTTGCTGCCCACATCGTAGCCGATATCGGCCCTGCCACCGGCCGAAGTGACCACGGCACCATCGCGGATGACAAGCGTGCCGGTGCCCTCACGACCGACCATGAGGATGTCGGAATTGGTCCATGTTGCGCCGGCTCCACTGATCGTGACCGTGCCACTGGACCCCCGGTTCTGGCCGATGGTGCCGGACGAGTTGGAAACCCTGCCGCCGGTGATGGTGAGCCAGCCCGTGCCTGAGCGGCCGATGGTGAGGCTGGTGGAATTTTTCCAGCTCGCGTCGGGTCCGTTGACGGTGACCCAGCCGAGGCTGGTCGACTGACTGCCGATGACGCCCGAGGAGCTGGAAACCGCACCGCCTGCTGGGATTTCGAGCTTGCCGACGCCCGACAGGCCGACCGTCAGTGTGGTCCCGACATTCCACGGGCTCCCTTGCGTCCCGGGGGCGATGATGGTGTTGCCGCTGTCGATGATCTGTGCCGCAGCCGGCGCCGGAGAAAGCGTGATGGCGAGCGCGAAGCCGAAGAGACCGCCGATGAGGTTTGCGGCGATGGGCGCCGTTCGTGGCGCCGGAGGGCGGCAGGAGCGGCGATCGGGGGGCGATCGGGGGGGCGGGGTGCGCAGGCTCTGTCCCGCCGTGGTCGCGGCGCCTGCATCATTCTCCAAAACAGCCGGCTCCGTATGAGCGCAGGCCATCACATCCCTCCCACTCGTAACGCGCCGGGCCGGACGCACGAAGAACCAGGGTCGGGC
This sequence comes from Alphaproteobacteria bacterium, assembly GCA_009781045.1. GTDB lineage: Bacteria > Pseudomonadota > Alphaproteobacteria > Rhizobiales > Xanthobacteraceae > Bradyrhizobium. The sequence continues at coordinate 1,313 of WQYW01000014.1, read as the reverse complement.
CTTACGCGGATTTCAGTCTCGTGCTGCTTTGAACTTTGAACAAAAGCCGCTGTTTACGCATCGAATTGCCGCATCGCAGGTGGCGCGGCTACGTCAAACGCAGGGCACATGTCGCCGGGAGAGGAGGTCTTTGGAAGGGGACCCGTTCCCTCGCGAATCAGTTAAGGAACTAGAATGCATATCAAATATTTGTAAAGTGTTAATCAGACCGGTCCCGGCTGCAGCCTCCCGGTTGCCCACATCTTTCGGTGAGGCGAGGGCGCTCGGGTGGTGCTTTGGATGTGGGAGGGCTTCCACGCCGTCAAAGCGCACTGGCGGCTGGCGCCGATCGGTAGTCGCGGGCCGCGGTCTCGACGGGATGTCGGGGTTGGGGTTGGCCAGGGGAATGGAACCAGCTTGCGCGATGGCCGCAGCGGGCTGCGTTCAAGGTTCAAAATCCCGAACACCGCCGGAACCCGGTCAAGGCTGCCTGGCGCCGTCGTGGCAATGGTCCGTGGTGTCGAACCCGCAGGAGACCGCATGTCGGAGCGGGCCTTGCGGCGTTCGCGGGTGACGCCGTCCTTCAGTCCTCTCTCAACTCCCGGTTCCCTGGCGCAGGGCGGCAATCGCTTCGCGCAGCTGGCGTTGCTGCACAGCGCGATATTGCGGGTCGACCGCACGGATATCGGAATCGGCTACGAAATGATAAAGCAGGTGGACCAGTGCTGCTGCGGGCCCCGTGCTGTCGTCATGGGCCCTGAGCTGGAGCCAGGCTTCAGGGGCACATGGCGGCGGTGATCCGGGGGTTGTGTCAGTTTTGTCAGTGCCCGTCATAGGGAGGTTCTGAAAAACGCATCTGCCTGGTCACGGATGCCCCTGGTGGTTTTTCCGAAGACGAGGAGGTCGCACCGGCCGTGACCCGCTGCGACTAATCCGGCACCGACTGTTCCCGTTGTTTCGCCCAAGACCCCGCGATTTCTTCGAGACGCTTCAGGCGGCACGGCACGCTGCGCCTTGGAACGTTTTTCTAAAAAAACTACAGGCAACTGGAAATTCTCGGGTGGAGGAATCCTCTCTGACCGACATTCTTGTTTTTCGGAGGCGCGGCAGCGTTTCTTGGACGGAAGCATCCATTTTCGTAACCACACTTCCTGTTGAATTTACTGGCATTTTCATTACTGGACGACGCAGCCGCAGCAATGTGCAACCTGCTGCGTCTCCGCCGTCAATCGGCCAACCCGGAGATACACATGGAACCCATTTCGATATCCACCAGGGACGCCGCCAATGCACTCGGCATCGGTCGGTCCTCCGTTTACATCCTGATCCAGTCT
>WQYW01000013.1 GCA_009781045.1 Alphaproteobacteria bacterium | reverse complement strand
CTGATCCCGCCTCTCGTGACCAGCGACCACGATCGCGCCGTGCTCAGGGACATCGTCGATGCCCGCAAAAATCTGCGCGACCGCTTCAACTTCGAAGCGCAGATGCCGGACCCGGCAGGCTGAGACCGCGCAGATCAGGACAGGCCGATCGCCTCCCGGCAAAGACCGGTCCCGATCTGCCGCGCCCCTCCGCGAGGCTGACAGGATCCTTGCCCGCAAGGGGCCTGTCGAAGCCCGCTTTACAGAAATGGCGCTGGATGCGCGGGCATGGGGCTTTCAGGGGGCCCAGCGCTTGCTGCGAACATGACGACGGTCAGGGCATCCGCGGCCGCAGCCCGGCGGCCACCAGCTCGGCCATGACCTGATCGCGGTGAGCGCTGTCCCGGGTCTCGATCACCACATTGAGGTGGGCTGCCTTGGCCGTCGACACGCAGAAAGTGCGCTGATGTGACACTTCGATGATATTGGCTCCCGCCCCGCCCAGCACGGATGCGACCATGGCCAGTTGTCCCGGGCGATCGGAGATATCGAGCCACAGCTCCGTCAGCCGCCCTTCCCGCGCCAGTTCCCTGGTCAGGACCGAGGCCAGAAGCCGGCTGTCGATATTGCCGCCGCTGAGAATCAGACCGACTTTGCGTCCCGCAAAGCGCGGCGCATCCGCCATCACTGCAGCCAGACCGGCAGCACCTGCACCTTCGACCACGGTCTTCTCGATCGTGATCAGGGTGGCGACCGCGGTTTCGAGTTCCGCTTCGGTGACCAGGACGATGTCATCGACCAGGCGGCGCACGATATCGGCAGTCAGTGCGGAGGCCTCCTTGACCGCAATGCCTTCGGCCAGCGTATCGCCACGCAGCGGCAGGCTGGCATGGCGCACTGCGTTATACATCGACGGCACCAGGCGGGCCTGAACCCCGATGATCTGTAATTCCGGCCGCAGCGCCCTGACCGCGATCGCCACCCCGCTGATCAGGCCGCCGCCGCCAACCGGCACGATCAGGGTGTCGATGTCGGGGGCCGCTTTGAGGATTTCGGATGCGATCGTGCCCTGTCCGGCAATCACCAGAGGATCGGCGAAAGGATGGATCAGAGTCATGCCGAAGTTCTGGCTGCGCGTCCGTGCTGCGCCTGCCGCCTCCTCCAGCGTGGCTCCGGTGATGACGACCTCAGCGCCATGGCGCCTGGTGTTTTCGATCTTCACCATCGGCGTGCCCACCGGCATGACGATGGTGGCCTTTATGCCGAGACGTCTGGCGTGATAGGCCACGCCCTGGGCATGATTGCCCGCCGACATGGCGATGACGCCGGCCTGCCGCTCCTGTGGCGACAGCGCGCTGAGGCGATTGAGCGCACCGCGCTCCTTGAAGGAGGCGGTGAAGCGCAGATTTTCGCATTTGAGCCAGATTTCGCAGCCACAGATGTCGCTTAAGGTGCGGCTGTGGCTGCACGGCGTCTCAATCAGGGCGGGCCCGATGATGGCCGCCGCTTTCTCGATATCGGCCAGCGTCAGCGCCATCGTCGACCCCTTTCATGTTCCAGTCGGCTTCGATGCTACCAACCAAAGCCCAAGACATCGTTCGCATGTTCACCGCCTCAGTGTGCAGGCTTCCGTTGGGGCTTTGCGTCGTACAACCTCGATCATGGGCATACCGATGCCGTCAAGCAGCCCCGCATCGGTCAGGTCGCTGAACATACCCTCTGTTAACCATTTCCATCACGACTCATGGTTCATGGGTTCACGGTCTAAAACCCCGCCTTTTCAATTCAGACGCAATGACGGGTCGCGCCGAACGGAAATCATGTCCAGGATCACTGTCAAACTTATCCTGGACAGCCTCCCTGCCGCCGAATGCAGCAATAAGCCGCTCAACATAATTCCCCGCCATCCCGACAGCCACACCATCGGGAAGAGTTTCGCCTGACTTCGATATGACCTTTCTGGGATCATCAAAAATGCCGTCAAAACCCTCGAGCGAAACGATTCCATATCCAGCGCCACAATTGCGCAAGACCACTGCACCATAATCCCCATCCACCCACCTCCCAGGTTCGCTCACCGGCTCGTCCCGATCCGTTTCAGGCACGACATCGCGAAAGAACCCATCCACCAGAGCATATTGGCACCCACCTCGCGGCCTGTCATCATAGGTCGCGTAGAGCCAATACGGGACGGTCGAAAGATCGATCTGCGTGAAATGACTTCGTCCATCCCTCCCCACTTCCCAGAACATATCCCTTCCATTCACAGCAGCCCTGATCTGCTGCGGCGACGCCCTGTCAAATTTCACGACCCTTGTGTCATATTTCATGTCCATATCGGGCAGGCTTTTCTCAAAGAAGGCCTTGTCATTCGGATCAAGCTTGACGACGCGCGTATCATCCGCGAGCGCAGCCGCCGAACAACCGATCAGGGCGATCATGACCAGAAACCTCAAGCTACGCAATTTGACCTCCGAGAGCTGCCAGCCCGCATTCCATGCACCACGTTCCACCGTCAAGAAAGGATGAGCGACTCGTCGTCGCTAGGACGATGGTTTCGACCTGGAAAGCCGGTAGATCTTATAGGAGACGCCAGCAAAGTTCTTCGGCCATGGAACAAAATGATACTGCTTGTAATCGGATACCCATCCCGATTGAGTGTAGAGTTCCACGTGCCCCGCCCCGTGCGCCGCATTCCCCTGGAAAATAGCTACATCACCAACCTCTGGGCTATATCCATCCGCCGTGCTGTCTCTGGTCTGTACCACTCCCTGTGCCACGGCAACGAAGCCCGCTGATTCGTACTGAGGGCCATAGAGCCGCCCCTCTCCTGGTTTCGTCGGCAGCACGTGCACCGTTATCCCGGCCAAGCCGAATGCCTCCCGCACATATGTCGCACACTTCCCGATCGAGTCTGGCCTCGCTCGACGCACCGCCCACTCCGCCGCGACCAGCAGTCTCGGATCCGAAGTTGGTGTCTGGTCTCTGTTCGCAGTTTCCGCTGGCGCTGCCGAGGTTGGCGATCTCGCCTGCTCACCAGGCGGAGACGGCGTAGGGCCATTCGGCATCCCGCCGTGCGACCTCAGGACCCGCTCATTCGACTCGGCCGTAAACGGGTCTCCGCGCCGTTGTGCGTCTTTCATGTCGATCTCCAGCGCCCGTCGCCACGCATCGAAGGGATCTTCCGTCATCTGTGCATCTCCATTACGATCTACCAAGACTTTCGCTACAAGGCGATTGGCCCATTACCTGAAAATGTCGTCGGCCCGCAGCCACATCTCCCACCGGATACAGGTCTTGTTGCTGCCGCATCCTTCGCGTCTCGCAAACCAGGTCCTCTGATCCGCTCCAACCCGCATGCCCGGATCCAGCCGTTCATAGCCGTCCGAAATGCTTCGGTCCCATCCTGCAAGGTTCCGATCTGCGCAGATGACACGTTCTGTTGGTGAAGCAGCCTTCGAACAATCGAAGCTGGCACGGATCGGCTCCTCTGGCGCGAGCCGGCGCAGTATCAGCAGATAATCGCGATCCCATGTGAGTGCAAATTTGCCGTCAGCAAGCGTAAAAATCACCAATCCGGTCCAGCCGGACTCGTCTGCATCAAGGCAGCGCAAGACTGTCGCCGGCACCCTGGTGGCAACGGGAGTCCTCCCTAGTTCGATCTTCGAGTGGTCCGCGGAACTGTTGCCGAAAGCACGTCGCATGACATCACTTACCGCAATCGACTCGCTTCGTCCTTCGATCTTGTGGCATACGACAGTGTCGCCATCGAAGGTAGCGCCATTGTGTTCGAAAGCGATGATCCTGTTGGTCATTTTAAGGGCATTTTCCGGGTCCCCCGGCGGCTTTCCGTCAATATCCGTACCGCGATGGGTCCGGATTACCTCAAACATGCCGACAGGGACGGCTGAATCAGCTAACGCCACTGTTCCCTGCAACGCCGCAATCACGACCACAGCCAGCGCGATCCGCATGCTTCGCTCCTTGTCATCCTTGGCAACAGTGCCGCTCCCCCCGCGCGCTATCGACAGTCACGTCGACGCTTCTGTCCCGATCCCGACTGGGAAGTTTTGCAAATTCAAATTGGTTTATCCGTGGAAAGGTTGCAGCTCAAATCACCTGAGTTGGCCGGGCAAGGCTGATGGCGTATTATCGGCAATAACGACTCATGGTCGTCAGAGCCGCGCGATCGCTCCAGGCAATTGAGTACAGATGATCTGGTTGCGTGAGGCATCACGCCTCTCTTTTGCCACACACCACTTGGAATGCGTTCCGAAGCCAACCGTCGGACCTTCGTAATATCGCTGGACGGAGGAGATTGGCACAACAGATCCGTCTTTCGTCAATTCGAATCTCACACCCTTGGCTGGCCACTCACGACGCCGGGAGTTGACCCGGAGATTGCGTCGATTCGCGGTCCAAAGTTTGACCAAATTGAGGTAACCGGCACAAGAGTGAAAATTTGAAATTTGAAAATCGTGGGAGCTGTGGCGAACCGCCCCGGGGGGGCTCGTCGGGTCCCGGTTGACGGTTGACGTTATCGTGCCCGCCCATTCGGCGTGGACGGCAGCCCGGCAACTTAAATCGGGCGGCCTCCAGATGATGGAGGTCGGCGATCACGGCCGCGAGGTCGAGGGTCCTGAGTTCACCTGCATCGTTAAAAAGCCTTCTGTAACGGGCCGATGGTTGTCAATAAAAAGGTTGCCGGTAGGCCACTTTTTTATTGACCTGCTCCTCTTGGCAACAGGCGTTGTCGTCCAAATAGTCAACCGAAAACAGCCCAGTGCCGCAGACGTCACCGGGATCGGCATGTTCGGTTCGTAACGATCTTCCGGTCTTGCACACCTCCTGCCGAGTTCTGAAGTCTTCACTTCACTGTTAGATTTCTTGGACGGATTTCTCGCGTAGGTCTCTTGCGTAGTACCACTCGCCAGGCTCGTGCTTCTGTACGGGGTCGGCGCGAGGCCGCCACCTGATGAGGTTAGAAGGAATGAGCCGGCCTATCTTCCAAAGCGTGCTAAATGTGCAATGAGCACGTTCGCAACTCGCGTTTTAACGGCCTGACCCAGTCCATCGTCCCGGCGAGGGGACTTCGCTTCGAGCTGATAAGATCTCCCATGCTGAAATGGCTCCACAGTCTGGTTGCACAAGGCACAAATCTCGAATCCTGCGGATGTCTTCAGCCGATGCTGCATTTCCGCAACAGACATCAGGTGTTCCGGGGCCTCCCGCACTGGGACGGTGCGTTCGGAACGTGGCGGGTGGTGCCCCGTCGGCTTTGCGGGCCCGCTGTCCTCATTCACGCGCGCATCGGCATTCGCGCTGCCGACATATGTTTTTGCCTGAGCCCCGAGGCAATTGTCCGTCTCACTTACACGCAAGGCACTCAACCTGCCAAACATCGGCTCTGTCCGCTGTCGCCGAAATCACGTCGGCCACTACGACCGGCATGCTGTTACCAGGCATCAGGGTCACTCGCGCATTATGGCACGGTTCGCAGTAACAGCCGCGAACGGGTGCGAATTACAGTGGGCAATTCCCCGCAATCGCGATCTGTTCCTGATGGTTCCTGATGGTTCCTGATGCAACTCAGGTTCTCCTCACGAGTCTGGACGTCGCGGCAACCTGAAAGGGCGATCGAAATGATCGCACTGCGAAGCCGTTGTGGCGATGAAAATGCGTAGCGTGTGAAAATGGCTGCATCAAACGACCGCCGCACCATAGTAAACGGCCATGATTCCCATGCCTTCCCCGGTCCGATCGCTCTAATCTTTAATCTTTCGGCCAGGGTCCCGGACCGCTGGAGCCCGTTTCGCCGATTTTGGGACTGGTCGCACCCTGCCCGGCAGGCACACGGCGGCAGCGGGAAGAAAAGCCCGAGGCAGCTGCAGCCCGATCCGACCAAGAAAGCCTGAGGATTCACAGCGCCTTAGGATAGTGCCCCCCCAAATCAGTGCCATCGGGTGCGTGGGACGCTCGAAAATCCCGGATCGAGACAATGCCCCCCGGCGTTCTTTCATTCACCTGTTCTGCGCCCGCCACAGGGTCCACAGGATTCGAAGCCGCGACGCCGGGATCGGATCGGTCGCCCCCGACAACGCCTTCAATTCATGACGCAGAACCGAAAGCTCAAGGAATGCGGGTCTCGCCGCGGCCGGGAGCCGCGAAAGGCCGCTGAACGCGGCCTCAAGATGCTGCCTTGCTGAGCCCAAGAGCCGGGTTCTCACGTCCGGCGTCGGAGCGCCGTCCGCCCCCCTCACGCATTCTGCAGGGAGCAGATAGCGCTCGCGGACGAGCACCGAATGGAGCCCGAGCGCCAGGCTGGCATGGGCAAGGACCTCATGGTCCGGCGCCAGGTCAGCTCCCCGGATGCGTGCAGAGACGGCAAAGAGCGGCGCGGTGGCCTCGATAAGATGGTCTTCAAGGCAGGCCATCGTTGCCATTGGCGCACCATCGAGCGTCAGGCGGCGCGCCTCGATCAGGCGCAGCAGGTCGTGAAGAGGCAGGGCGAAGCCGAAAATGGCGGCCTGCAATTCGGCTGCCATGGGGCTTGCCATAACGTCGCCATGGCCCTCGCCCGTGATCAGGTCGGCCCACCATTGCAGGCGGATCTCGCCGGCCAGAGGGAGTTTCACCCGGTCCCGAACCCGCGAAATCTCGACATTGAAGGCGTGGAGCGCGAGCAGCGCCCGGCGCTCCTGAGGCGAGGCAAACAGCGTGATGGCATAGCGCAGGAAATCGCAGGTGCGCACCAGCTCGGCGCAGGCCGCCGCATCGGCTTCCCACGTCGCTCTCACGGCCGTGCAATCCCGGCCGCTGCGGCACGGCACCATCCTTCAGCGATCATGGCGTCGCTCACGCGAACACAAGCCCAGGTCTTCCCTCACGTCCACAGCAAGGAGCGCTGCCCACAGGAGGCAGGCCATGCTTACAGCCTTGATCGGCTCGTCCTCGCGGACAAAGCCTGCCCGCCAGGCCTCGTCATGCCACGGTCTTGCCGCCGTCGCCATCGCCGCGATGGCTGCCGACGCCGAGATAGATCAGGATCGGAGCGGCGATGAAGATCGAGGTATAGGTACCGACCAGCACCACGCCGAAGATCATCACGTCGGTGAAGCTGTGGATCGGATGCGGACCAAAGACGCGCAGTGCGATCAGCGCCAGCGTCACCGTGATATGGGTGATGATCGAGCGCGACAGCGTCTGGTTGATGGACTCGTTGAGCAGCTGCGGCATCGGCATTTTCTTGTAGCGCCGCAGGATTTCGCGGATACGGTCGTAGATGACCACGGTGTCGTTGAGCGAATAGCCGAGAATGGTCAGCAGCGCAGCGATGCTGGTGAGGTCGAAATCGACCTGGCTGAGCGACATGAAGCCGATCGTCAGCACGATATCGTGCACGTTGGCGATCATGGCTCCCAGTGCGAACTGCCACTCGAAGCGGAACCAGAGATAGATCAGGATGCCACCGATGGCGGCGATCAGGCCAATCATGCCATGGGCAAGATATTCGCCAGAAGCGCGCGGTCCTACCACATCGCTTTTCTGAATCGTGACGCTTTCACCGAGCGTCTCTTTGACCTTGTTCAGGGCCACCTGTTGGGCAGCGTCATCGCCGGGCTGCTCGGCAACACGGATCATGACGTCGGCTGCTGAGCCGAACTGCTGCAGCTGGACCTCGCCGAGACCAAGTTTTTCCAGCGAGGCCCGCATGGCAGCGATATCGGCGACGCCTGATTTGGCCTTGACTTCGAGCAGAATGCCGCCGCGGAAATCGATGCCGAGATTGAGGCCATGGGTGAAGAACAGAGTGATGGCACAGATCGACAGCACCGCCGAAATCGGAAAGCTGATACGGCGGAAGCGGGTGAAGTCGAAATGGGTGCTGTCGGGAACGATGCGCAGCGGCGGCAGCAGGTCGAAGACTGCGACCACCGAGAGGATGGCGATGAAGACGCCAAGCCCGATGAGAACGTAATGGATCACAACAGGCTCCTAAACCGGCACGGTCTGCGGCCGCTTCCAGCGCACCCAGCCGGCGACGATCAGCCGGGTCAGCGTGAAGGCGGTGAAGACGGTGGTGATGATGCCGATGCCGAGGGTGACAGCAAACCCCTTCACCGGACCGGTGCCGATGAAGAACAGCACCGCGGCGGCGATGAAGGTGGTGATATTGGAGTCGAGAATCGTAGCCAGCGCGCGCTTGAACCCGGCATCAATCGCGGTGATGGCGGTGCGCCCGCCCCGCAGCTCCTCGCGGATCCGCTCATAGATCAGCACGTTGGAGTCGACCGCGATGCCGACGGTGAGGACGACACCGGCAATGCCCGGCAGTGTCAGCGTGGCCCCCAGCAGCGACAGCACCCCGAAGATCATCAGGACGTTGATGGCCACCGCGATATTGGCGAAGAAGCCGAACAGACGGTAGGTCAGGAGCATGAACACAACCACCATGATCGAGCCGATATAGGCGGCCATTTCGCCCTTATCGATGGCGTCCTGGCCCAGGCCCGGACCGACGGTGCGCTCCTCGACCACGGTCAAAGGTGCCGGCAGCGCGCCGGCACGCAGCAGGATCGCCAGATCATTGGCTCCCTGGACGGTGAAATTGCCGGAGATCTGGCCCTGGCCGCCGGTGATGGGCTCACGGATGACCGGTGCCGAAACCACCTTCTTGTCGAGCACGATGGCGAAGGGGACGCCGACATTTTCGGTGGTGGCGCGGGCGAAGCGCTGGCCGCCGACGGAATTGAAGCGGAAATTGACGATCGGCTCGTTGTTGCGGTGGTCAAAGCCCGGCTGGGCGTCGGTGAGATCGCCGCCGGCGACCAGAACATCGGTCTTGACCACAAAAAGAGACTTGTCCCCCGGCTTGTTGCTCTCCAGCACTTCGGAGCCGGCTGGCGCGCCACTGGCCTGGGCCTGTTCCGGCGACACTGTGGTATCGACCATGCGGAATTCCATCTGCGCGGTCTTGCCAAGGAGATCCTTGAGCCGGGACGGGTCCGACATGCCCGGCACCTGGACCAGGATGCGGTCAGAGCCCTGGCGCTGGATGATGGGCTCGACAGTGCCGAGTTCGTTGACCCGCTTCTCAACGATGGTGATCGACTGTTCAATGGTGCGGCGCAGACGCTCCACCATCGCTGCTTCAGGAATGGTCAGGCGGTACACACCCTCGCCCATATCCTGAACATCGATATCACGCTGGGTGCTGGTACCAAGCAGTCCGCCGAGCGGCTGCGAGATGCCGCGCAGTGCCGGCCCCGCCTTCTCCGCATCGGCCTGCTCCCGGACCCGGATCTCGACGGCATCGCCGCGAATGACGCGGGTATGGGGGACCTTGACGTCGTTGAGCGCGGTGCGTGCAGAATCGCGAATCTGCTCAAGCCGCTGCTTCCTGATATAGGCCGAATCCAGCGACAGCAGGAGATAGGAGCCGCCCTGGAGATCCAGACCGAGCACGATGCGCCGCTGCAGCGCCTGCGGCCAGGTCCGCACCGTAGCCTCGGGGAAGAAATTCGGTACCGCGCACAGGCACACGAGCAGCGCTGTGAGGATGATCCCCAAGGCCTTCGAAGGAGTGAAGTACAACATTGGCTGGACCTGTCAGAACATCCACAGATGACCGGTTTAAGGATCGGCGGCTTGACGCAATCCGCTCGAATCGTCACTTCGACGCGTCTTTGGAAGCATCCTTTTTGGAGTCCCTGGACGCGTCCTTTGCGGGTTCCTTCGGCGTGTCCTTGGCCGGCTCCCGGGCCGGCTCGCCCTTGCCGCGCACGGTGGTGATAAGCGGACGCATCCAGCGCACCCGGACCCCGTCCGCAATCTCGATCTCGATCTGCTCGTCGTCGACCACCCGCGTGACCTTGCCGACCATGCCGCCCTGCGTCACCACAGTGTCGCCACGGCGGATGTTCTTGACCAGGTTGGCATGCTCTTTGGATTTCTGCTGCTGCGGCCGGATCATGAGGAAATACATGATCAGAAACACCGCCCCGATCATGAGGAAGAACGACGTATTGGCCGAACCAAAGAGGTCGCCGCCGGCCGCAGCCTGGGCGTAGGCAGGGGTAATCAACATTCTCGGATCATCCTTGGTGAATCGGGTGAAGCGACCAGTCCCGCCGGCGAAATCAGGGCGTTAAGGTGCAAATTTGCGCCGGACTATAGCGGCAGCGCATCCAATTGCAATGTCGCTTGCGCGCCCGTCGGATTCCTCCCACGCCTCTTCATCGTTCCTGATATCTGCATTTTTTCAAGAGCTTAGCCCGAGGATGCAGAATCCTGCCCGGAAACCGGGCAAGGCCTGGCCCTTTGCCCGACGCCGGGCTTGAGAAAACCTCGCCATGGACGCCTTATCGGCGGGCAGGACGGGGCCATGCCCCGATCAACTTGCATGCTGGTAAAGCCGCCGGGCGAGAAACCATAAGAACGCGGTGATCAGGCCGGTCACGATCAAAAGGAAGACGAGACCATCGAGCTGCGCTGCCTGGGCGGCACGCGGCCCGACCACATCAGTCTTCCAGATCCTCACGCTGTCACCAAGCGCATCCCGCAGCTTTATCAGGGCCTGCATCTGGGCAGCGTCACCGCCGGGCTGCGCTCCTGTGTGGATCACGAAGCGGCCACCAGGAAGAGGCCGAACCTCAACTTCGCCAAAGCCAGGAAGATCGAGCTTCGCCTGCAGCTCGCGCACATCAACCCCCGGGCGGGGCTCAACCTCCAGCCAGATTCCGGCTTCGACCCCCCCGAAATTCCCGCCATGGGCGGGGTTCACCGCTGCCAGCAGGGCCAGCAGGAGGCTGAGGAGCGACAACAGGCTGGTGCCGCGGACGGCGCAAACCGGGCGCGAGGCGCTCCCGCATAAGCCCGCGCCAGGCCACCAACAGGGCGGAATTACCGCATCAATGCGCCGATCGCAGGACGGTCGGCAACGTTTGCGGGTCAACTGAAGGTTCCGGATAAGCGCCATGGTGCGTTTTTTCGATCCTTGAGAAAACGGGGTGGCTGAACTCACAGACCAGCGCCAGACCTTGAGCAAAGCGGGCGTCCCGCTGCCGCGATCCACGCCGGTCCACCACCCAGCAGCACCCAGCTCTGTCCCTTGCGGCAGGCGCGTCCGCCCGATATGGCTTCGTCTTTACCAGTTTCGGACATGGCAACAATGTCAGGCAGCAACCCCGGCGTGCAGGCCGGCGATCACGCCCCCGAACGGGCATCCCAGCAATCCGGCCAGCAATCCGGTATGGAGTCCGGGAACACATCACCCCCGGACACAGCGGCGGACACGCAACATTGCCTTCTGCTGCGCATCGCAGCCGCATTGGAGACCATCGCCGCCCAGGTCGCGGCGCAGACGGTGGTGCCGCCGCAGCCGCCGGCGTTTGACGCCGCCGATGCCTTCGTCTGGCATGCGAAAGGCCGGCTGGCACCGGTACCCAAAGTCAGTCGCGTCGATCTCACCCTGCTCAAGGGCATCGACGCCGTGCGCGACATTCTCAGCGACAACACCGAGCGCTTCGCCCGCGGCCTGCCCGCCAATAACGCCCTGTTATGGGGGGCGCGGGGCATGGGCAAGTCGTCCCTGGTCAAGGCCGTCCATGCTGGCATCAACGCACGCGCCCGAGAGGGGACGGACCACCTCAAGCTGATCGAGATCCACCGCGAGGATATCGAGACCCTGCCCTCTCTGATGGAGATTCTGCGCCACGCCCGCTTCCGTTTCATCATCTTCTGCGACGACCTGTCCTTTGACGGTCACGACACTTCCTACAAGTCCCTGAAGGCAGTGCTTGAGGGCGGCATCGAAGGGCGGCCGGAAAATGTCATTCTCTATGCCACATCGAACCGTCGCCACCTGCTGGCCCGTGACATGATCGAGAACGAGCGTTCCACGGCCATCAACCCGGGCGAGGCCGTCGAGGAAAAAGTGTCGCTGTCGGATCGTTTCGGCCTGTGGCTCGGATTCCATCGCTGCAGCCAGGATGAATATCTCGCCATGGTCGAGGGCTACTGCGGCTATTTCGGCATCACGGCGGATGCTGCGGAACTGGAACGCATGGCGCTCGAATGGGCCACCACGCGCGGCGCGCGCTCCGGCCGGGTCGCCTGGCAGTTCATCCAGGAACTGGCAGGACGACAGGGCATCGCCCTCCGGAGCCGTTGAGGAATCGTCGCCTGCGACCTCAGGGCGGCGACAATCCCACACCTCCATACCGAAAGGCGACTGGCTGATTTCTGCCCGCCTCCTCAGGTCCCGTTGAGGAACTGGGCAGGGTCAACCGGAGTGGAGCCTTTGCGGATCTCGAAGTGAAGCTGCGGCCGCTCGACTTCCCCTGAGGATCCCGACTTGGCGATGATCTGTCCCCGCTTGACGTGATCGCCGCGCCGCACCAGCAGCTCATTGGCATGGGCATAGGCGGTGATATAGCCATTGGCATGGCGGATCAGAACCAGATTGCCATAGGCTTTGAGTTCATTACCGGAATAGGTCACCTCGCCGTCATCCGCCGCCTTGATCGGCGTATTGGTCGGCACCTCGATGTTGATACCGTCATTGGCCTTGCCGTTGGTCTTGACGCCATAGGCGACCTTGACGTTGCCACGCGCCGGCCAGCGGAAATTCGGCAACGCACCAGTGGTGTCGCCGCTCTTGTCGGCAGTCAGCTTCGGCCCATTCGCAACCGGCTTGTCCTCAACCGCTGGCGCAGGCTGGACCATGTGCACGCTTTGCGGAGCGGGCGCCGCATGGCGGCTGACAGCCGCTTCAATGGGCCGGACAGCGACCGGCCTCGGCGCCGGCGCGGCATTCCTGGCAGTGACCCTGGGCGCCGCGGCCGGGCCGGGATTCTGTGCCACCGCCGGGCTGCGCGGAATCGTCAGCCTGGTGCCCGGCCTGAGCGTCGCCGATGGCTGCATCCCGTTGGCCCGTGCCAGTTCCGCCGCTGAGACACGGTATTTGCGGGCAATTGCCGCCATGCTGTCGCCACTATTGACGAAATGGACGCCCGGGCTTGCGGCAGACACCACCGGCCGGCTCGCGGGAACCACGGCTGCGGGTGCCGCTGTGGTGGCGAGATGGGGAATGATCAGCTGCTGGCCCGGCGACAGGGTGCGCGGCCCCTTATAGCCGTTTGCAGCCAGTATCGCCGCTGGCGTGACATGATAGCGCCTGGCGAGAACCTCAAGTGTATCGCTGGTGCCGACGATGATCATCGTCGAACCCGGGGCGGGTCTGGCTGCTGCGACCGAGCGTGGCGCCACCGTGCCGGTGACATCAAGACGCGGGCGCGCCGGAGCTGCAGCGGCGACATTGACCGGCTTCGGCGCGGGCGCGGCGACCGCGACGGCAGGCGGCGCTGGCGGCGCGTAGGACGACACCCCGCGCCCCCCGCCGGAGACACCCACGCTCGACACCGGGTAGGATTGCGGTGTGGGATAGGACTGCTGTGCCGGATAGGACTGCGACGCCGGATAGGACTGCGACGCCGGGTAGGACTGCGACGCCGGATAGGACTGCGACGCCGGATAGGACTGCGACGCCGGATAGGACTGCGACGCCGGATAGGACTGCGACGCCGGATAGGACTGCGACGCCGGATAGGACTGCGGCGTGGGATAGGATTGCGGCGCAGCCACGACCGGCGGCAATGGCTGCGCGGTCACAGACACCCTGCTGCTGCCATAGGCGCCATCCGCCCGGCCATATTGATCATAGCCGCCTTGCGGATTCCTGCTTTCCGGATAGCTGCTCTGTGGATAGGAGCTTTGCGGATAAGAGTCTTGCGGATAGGAGCTTTGCGGATAGGCCGAGGGAGGTGGATCGGGCTGCGAATAGCGCGGCTGGGGCTGCGGAACACGAACTCGCGGAGTGTCACGACCGATCGGCGCAGGTGGCACCGACCCAGGCTCCTGCGCATAGGCATCCGCAATCTGGCTCTGCAGGCGTGTCGAATCTCCGCTGCAGCCCAAAAGACCGACAGAAATCGACGCCAGCGCCACAACCCGCAGCGTGCGGCGGGCGTGACGCAACTGGGTGACGGAGAGCATAGTTACTGACTCGTACGCAACTGACTGGTCTTTTGAATAAACACGTATCGAGTAAATAAGGCCTTAACCGCGTTGCCCGCCGCTCCCGCGCGTCGCCATCCACCCCGTTCGGCAAAAACGCCGCCCCACGGCGTGGCGCATGAAAACATGTGTTTCGAAATCGCTCGCGGTCCTTCCCACGGCGCGGATTTTTTTTTGCGCAAAACCGTCGGACGATCCGGCGCAAAACCCCAGGCGCCGAAAAAACCGGAGAACTGGCTGGAGCAAGCAATCCGGCAAGGAGGGCGACCGGGGTGGCCCCTGTCCTTATCATCCGAAGCCTTTTCATTCGAAGGCTTTTCTGCTCCGCCGCCCTTGGACGCCTCCCGGCCCTCTTGCCCCTTCAAAGGGCGGCAGCGGGCTGAACCGGCAAAGAAACCGGCAGTCGACGGCCATCGCGGTTTGGGGAGTTCTTCTCAGGCCATCCCCAAGCTATGGCGAAGGCCGAAACAGACCGATTGCCCTGAAATCAGATTTTCCGGGCTCTCGGATTCTGGACCGGAAGCCGCTTCCAGGCGCCCGCCAGACCCGGTTTGAGCCCGCGGCCCACCCGTCCCCCTGCCCTTGCCACAGGGGGATGACCCCGGGCGTCTTGCCGGTATCAGGGTCAGGCCATGCTGCCAGCGGCCAGGCAAAATCAGCGAAGCGCTTATCTGGGGCGGATTTACACGGCGCAGGGCTCAGCGCAGCGGCGTTGCGCCGCCGTCACGACGGTCACAATTCGCGCGCCACTCCGGGCAGCATCGGCACAAAGCGCACCGCGATGAGTTCCCTGCGCGTCACCGTGCTTTCCGTGCGCTGAAACCGGATCAGGGTCTGCGCCGCGTGATGCGGCCCCACGGGTGCGATCAGAAGCCCGCCTGATTTGAGCCGGGCAGTCATGTCCTCTGAAACCTGTTCGATCGCCGCTGTGATGATGATGCGGTCGAATGAACCGATCGTGGCGGGCAGATGAAAGCCGTCGCCGAG
This sequence comes from Alphaproteobacteria bacterium, assembly GCA_009781045.1. Lineage (GTDB taxonomy): Bacteria > Pseudomonadota > Alphaproteobacteria > Rhizobiales > Xanthobacteraceae > Bradyrhizobium. The sequence goes on along the minus strand of WQYW01000013.1, from coordinate 36,311 downwards.
CATGACTTCGACATTGTGGTAATCAAGTTTTTCCATTCTTTCCCGTGCTGTCTCCGCGAGCCTGCGATATCTTTCCACGCTCAGCACCGATCCCGCCAGCCGCGACAGCACCGCAGCCTGGTAGCCGGAACCGGTTCCGATCTCCAGCACCCGATGACTTTTCGCCAGCTGCAACTGCTCGGTCATATATGCCACGACGAAGGGCTGGCTGATGGTCTGGCCGCAGAGGATCGGCAACGGCATGTCGGCATAGGCGCTGTCGCGATTCTTATCCTCGACAAAGAGTTCGCGCGGCACCTCCTCCATGGCACGCAGCACCCCCTGGTCACTAATGCCACGGCGCCTCAGCACCAGCTGAAACATCATTTTTTGCGGAGGCTGTTGACTGGAGATCATTTTGGGATTTCGCTGTGGCGCGACCGATGCGGCGACGAGGTCATAAAATAGCCCCCGTGCTGTGTGATTCCTGTTACCCCTGTCAAGCTTAGGGTATCCTCCTAAGCCGGGGCACCCTCGCAGGCAAGGACTCTTGTGCATGACCGCAACACAGCATCCTGGCAGTTCCATACTTCTGGTTGAAGACGAGGTCATTATCAGACTGATGGTTGCGGATATGCTGGTGGAGCTGGGCTACAGGATCGCGGCCGAGACCGGGGACATCAATGAGGCACTGCGGCTCGCCCAAAGCACAAGCTTCGATCTCGCCATTCTCGACGTCAACGTCAATGGTAGGACCATTTTGCCGGTCGCGGATCTCCTCCGTGCCAGGGGACTGCCCTTCATTTTCGCCACCGGCTATGGCTCCTCGTCCCTGCCCGAGTCCTATCGCGATCGCCCGGCGCTGGAGAAGCCGTTTCAGCTCGAAGCCCTGAGCCGGACCATAGAAGCGGCGCTGCGCCCCGCCTGATCTCAGGAGCCGGGTAAAAATAAACGAATCGCTTGCCAGGGGACGTGCCGGATTTTCCTGTCCTCGCGGGCCGGTGGCGCAAGCGATTGTTCCTTTACGGCTCCTCCGTCTCACAGCCAGCCGACCGGGAAGACGAATATGTCGGCAATGACATGGAACCTGCCGGTTCCGTGAGTGGCAAGCGAAACAGGGCGCGGTTTGAGACATTGTCCGGGCTCCTGAGTTTGCCGCCCCTGCAAGGGAGGACGATCCGGCAATTGGCCGATCGGACCGGAGCGCCAACTGCAGGTTTGATCCGGAATTTTGAACTACCGGAAGTTGTAGCAGGGTTCGTCACCTCTGTCGGCCTGACCGCGGCCCGGGTCGGTCCAGGTCAGTTCAGGTCAACAGTCCGTTCAGAACCCGGGAAAAATTCTCATCGGTGCGATCGAGCTGAAGCGGCGTCACACTGATGAAGCGGTCGCGCAATGCAGCGAGGTCAGAGCCTTCGGACGGGGGTGCCAGCATCGCCGCCCGTTCAAAGCCGATCCAGTAATAGGGATTGCCGCGGCCGTCATGGCGCTCGTCGATACGCAGAAAACCGTTTGAACGGCTGCCCTGGCGTGCGACCCGAACGCCTGTCACCGCTTCGGCGGCGCAGGCCGGGAAATTGACGTTGATAACCACGCCCGCAGGGACCCCGGCACGGATGATGCGGCGCAGCAGGTCGGCACCGAGCTTGCGCGCACTGTCCCAGGACGGGCTGTCACGGGTCTCCAGGGTCAGTTCCTGCGACAGCGCAAAAGAGGTGAAGCCGAGAATGGTGCCTTCAAGGGCACCGGCAATGGTGCCGGAATAGACCACATCCTCACCGACATTGCGCCCCCTGTTGACCCCCGACAGCACCACATCGGGCGGGTGCGCGCCCAGAATATGCCGTGCCCCCATCAACACACAGTCGGTCGGGGTGCCCTTGACCGCATAATGCCGCGGCCCGACCTCGCGCAGGCGCAGGGGATCATTGAGCGACAGCGAATGCGAGGCCCCGGACTGGTCCAGCTCGGGGGCCACCACCCAGACATCGTCCGACAGCGCCAGTGCAATCTCCTCGGCAACCTTCAGCCCAGGCGAATGGATGCCGTCGTCATTGGTGCAGAGAATTCGCATCGATCATGATTCCAGTGCGGGTGTAACGGTCATTTCCCGCGCCACCCCCGGACACCGGGAAGAGAACGGGGCGCCCGGAGGCGCTATCGGGCAGGTTCGGCTTGCTGCAACTGTCCTGGTCGGACCATGGCCAGGTCGGACCATGGCCAGGTCGGACCATGGCCAGGTCGGACCATGGCCAGGTCGTCCCCGGCTCGAAATACGGGAAAAATTGCGCATCTCCAACCGGAATGGTCATCCATCTGCCTCAAATCGCCTCCGTCAGGAAAGCGGCTGGGCCTCGACAGCGTCAAACAGGGGCACAGTCCCTCGCCTGCAGAAATGGAACGTGGATCGAAACCACCCGCAGATCAATCGGCCCCGATGGCCTGCAATCCTCCCATATAAGGCTGCAGCACGCCGGGCACAGCGATCGAGCCGTCGGCCTGCTGGTAGGTCTCCATGACCGCAATCAGGGCACGGCCCACTGCGGTCCCGGAGCCGTTGAGGCTGTGGACGAAGCGCGGCCGGCCCTCTCCGAGGCGGCTGCGCGCGTTCATGCGCCGGGCCTGGAAGTCGCCGCACAGCGAACAGCTGGAGATTTCGCGAAACGCGCCGCCCTCGCCCTGCCCCGGCATCCAGACCTCGATATCGCAGGTTTTCTGCGCCGAGAACCCCATGTCGCCGGCACACAGCGTCACCACGCGATAATGCAGATCGAGCCGGCGCAGCACCTCCTCGGCACAGGACAGCATGCGTTCCAGTTCGTCCCGGCTGGCCTCCGGCGTGGTGATCGACACCAGTTCCACCTTGGTAAACTGGTGTTGACGGATCATGCCGCGGGTGTCGCGGCCGGCGGCCCCGGCCTCGGCGCGGAAACAGGGCGTGAGTGCGGTGAGGCGCAGCGGCAGACTGCGCTCATCAAGGATCTGGTCGCGCACCAGATTGGTGAGCGGCACCTCGGCGGTCGGGATCAGGCCCAGCCGCTCGGTGGCAAGCCGCTCGTCGGGGGCCAGCAGGAGTTCCCCCCGCACCGCCCAGAACTGATCGTCCTCGAATTTCGGCAGCTGGCCGGTGCCGAACATGGCGTCATTGCGCACCAGAATCGGCGGGCTGATCTCGCTATAGCCATGGCTTTCCGTATGGAGGTCGAGCATGAACTGACCCAGCGCCCGTTCGAGCCGCGCCAGATGGCGTTTGAGCACCACAAAACGCGCCCCCGACATCTGCGCCGCCGCCTCGAAGTCCATCAGCTCAAGGGCTTCGCCCAGATCATAATGGGCGCGGGGGGCAAAGCTGTAAGGGCGCGCCGCGCCATAGACATGGCGCACCACATTATCCCGCTCGTCGACACCGTCAGGTACTTCGGCCAGCGGCAGATTGGCAATCGCGGCCAGAGTGCGGGCAAGTTCTTCCTCGATCCGGCGCACTGCGTCTTCCAGTTCCGGCATCGCGCTTTTGAGCGCCCCCACCTCGCCCATCAGGGTTGCCGCACGGGCCTCGTCCTTTGCCCGCTTGACCTCGCCGATCTCCCGCGACAGGGCGTTGCGGCGGGCCTGGGCCTGCTCACAGGCCAGAATTGCCGCCCGGCGCCGGTCATCAAGGTCGGCCAGAAGCTGAGAAACCGGCTTGATGCCCCGGCGCCCCAGCGCCAGGTCAAAAGCCTGCGGGTTGTCGCGGATGGCTTTGATATCGTGCATGCTCAAAAAGATCCTGGTGTTGTTGTCGAATGCCGCGCGTGCTTCGGTCTCTCAGAGCAGGCACGCAGGACGCAGAGCCGGGACGGCCCCCGAGAGGCGCGTGCGTGCCCCTTTGAAGGGTCAGCCCGAAGAAACCGGCCTCGTGCTCACGCCGCGCCCGCCTTTTCAGCGCGCGCCGCCGCCACCTTTTTCTCCACCACCTGTACCGCGAAGATCGACCCCTCGTATAACAGCATCAGGGGAAGCGCCAGAGAAGCCTGACTGAGCACGTCCGGTGGCGTCAGCACGGCGGCGATGACGAAGGCGAGAACGATGAAATAGCGGCGCTTGCCGCGCAGCCAGGCCGCGGTGACGATGCCGATACGCCCGAGCAGCGTCAGGATCACCGGGAGCTGAAAGGCGATGCCGAAGGCAAAGATCAGCGACATCACGATCGAAAGATATTCGCCCACCCTGGGCATCAGTACGATCTCCGCCGCATCCGCCGATGGCGCCTGCTCCATGCCGAGCGAAAAGCGGATCAGCATCGGCATCACCACGAAATAGACCACCAGCGCGCCGAACACGAAGAACACCGGGGTCGCAATCAGATAGGGCAGAAAGGCCTGCTTTTCGTGTTTGTAGAGACCGGGGGCGACGAATTTATAGATCTGGGTGGCGACGATCGGGAAGGAGATGAAACCGGCCCCGAACAGCGCCAGCTTGAGCTGGGTGATGAAATATTCCAGCAATGCGGTGTAGATGAATTTCGAATGCGCTCCGCCCGCCACCTGCACGAAGGGCCCCAGCAGCACATTGTAGATCTGGCGGGCGAAGAAGAAACAGACCACGAAGGCGATGCCGAACCCGATCAGGGCCTTGATCAGCCGCGCCCGCAGCTCGATCAGATGGTCCATCAACGGTGCCTTGCTGGCCTCGATATCGGCGTCGGTCATGGCGGCGGAACCGGCTGGGACGGTGGCTCGGGCTCGCCGCGGCCGGCAAGGAGATTGACCGGGGGCGCGGCCGTGGCCGGCGCCGCGGCATCGCCCGGCAACGTTTCCGGCGCTGCGCTCACCACCGCCGCCGGCGGACTGGCGTCAGGCGCGGTCGCGCCCGCGCCCGCCCCTGTGCCGGACTGTGGACTGGCAGGCGGCGGGCTGTCGAGCGCGCCGACCGCACTTGACAGCGACGCCAGCAGATTGCCGCCGCGCAGGCTGTTCGCCACATCTTTCACGTCGTCGAAGCTTTTTTTGAGGTCGGAGAGTTCGGCCTCGCGCAGGGCCTCCTGGAACTGGCTCTGGAATTCCGCCGCCATGCGCCGCGCCTTGCCGGTCCATTGCCCCACCATGCGCAACACCCCCGGCAGTTCCTTGGGACCGATGGCGACCAGCGCAACCACCGCGATAACCACCAGTTCACCTGAGCCGATGTCGAACATGACGCCTTCCGTTCACGCCGAAAAATGGCGGGGCCACCGCACCGATGCGCCAGAGGTGCACGCGATGCACCCTTTTTGCGTTGCCGCGGACGGCACCCGCCGGGCGCCTCCTCAAAGGGCTTTGCTGCCGATATCGTTACGGGTTTCGGCCGTGGTGGAGCTGTTGTGCTCGATGGATTTCGTCGCTTCGGGCTTGTCGATCGACTTGTCTTCCTCCTGAAGGCCTTTCTTGAAAGCCTTGATGCCCTTGGCCACATCCCCCATCAGATCCGACACTTTGCTGCCGCCGAACAGCACCAGGACCACCAGGATCACCACCAGCCAGTGCCAAATACCCATCCTCACGCCCCTCCAAAGGGTTATGGCCGAAAAGCCGGCCCCGCTCGTGCAAGACCTAGGCCGCACGGAAGACAAAAACAAGAACCTCGTGGGCGCAGGAGCGTCGCCCCCGCCTCCTCAAACCTAGAGCGGAAAAGCTGAAATGCAAGGGACAACAAGGGACGACAGGGTTATGCCGCCCCCTCGGCCTCGACCTTGGGCCCGAGCATGAGGTCGAGATCGCCGGGATCAAGCGGATCCTCGTCCTCGCGCAGGGTTGAATCGTCCGAGGGCGTCGGCACCGTGAAGCCGGTGGGCAGTCGGGAATCCAGGAGGCCGGTGCCCTTGAGTTCCTCAAGACCCGGCAGGTCGCCGAGCTGCTCAAGGCCGAACTGCGACAGAAAGCTCTCCGTGGTGCCGAAGGTCAGCGGCCGACCCGGGGTCTTGCGCCGGCCGCGCGGCTTGATCCAGCCGGTCTCAAGCAGAACGTCCAGGGTTCCCTTGGAGGTCACGACGCCGCGGATTTCCTCGATCTCGGAACGGGTGATGGGCTGATGATAGGCGATGATCGCCAGCACCTCGATGGCCGCGCGCGACAGCCGGCGGGTTTCCGTGCTTTCCCGCGTCATCAGCCAGGCCAGATCATTGGCGGTGCGGAAGGCCCATTTATTGGCGATCCGCACCAGATTGACCCCGCGCGGGGCATATTCGGCCTGCAGCTGCGCCAGAGCGAGCTTGACGTCGACATCGGCGGGCATGCGTTTGGCAAGCGTCGCCATATCGAGCGGCTCACTGGAGGCAAACAGCAATGCTTCAAGCAGACGCAACTCCTCCGGGCGGGCCTGAATATTTTCCATCAGCTCGGCTTCGTCTGTCAGAACTTCCGCCAGGCTCACCATGGCCACTTCTCCTTCAATCCTGTCAACAGGCGACCGGTGAATCGGGACCCGCCATCGCACTCCCCCCCGCCTGCACCGCACGCTTGCGGAAATAGAGCGGCGCAAACGCCTCCTGCTGGTTGAGTTCCATATGCCCCTCGCGCACCAGTTCCAGCGCCGCCGCGAAACTCGACGCCAGCACAGTGAGGCGCTGCGCTGGATCAAGGACATAACGCATCAGAAAATCGTCGAGACAGCTCCAGTCTTCCGCCATCCCCACCAGACGTTCCAGCGCCGCCCGGGCTTCCGCCAGCGACCACACCGTGCGCTTCGCCAGATGGACACTGGCCAGCACCCGCGACTGACGCTGCGCCGCATAGGCGGTGAGCAGGTCGTAGAGAGTCGCAGTATATTTCGGATGCCTGATTTCGGCGATCGCCTCCGGCGCACCGCGCGGGAAAAAGTCGCGCTGGAATTGCGGCCGGCCCATCAGGCGGTTGGCCGCTTCCCGAATCGCTTCCAGCCGGCGCAGGCGGTTGGCCAGTGCCGTTGCCATTTCCGCCGCACTGGGGCCCTCGGCGCTCGGCGGTTCGGGCAGCAGGAGGCGCGATTTCAGGAAGGCGAGCCAGGCTGCCATCACCAGATAATCGGCGGCAAGCTCAAGGCGGATGCGTCGCGCCTCCTCGATGAAGCGAAGATACTGGTCGGCGAGCGCCAGGATCGAGATTTTGGCAAGATCAACCTTCTGCTGGCGCGCCAGCGCCAGCAACAGATCGAGCGGGCCCTCATAGCCCTCGACATCGACGACCAGCGTCGGCTCCCCGTCCACGGTCCCGGTCGACCGCGCGGTTTCAAAAGACAGAATTTCCGCGCTCATACCGATGCCGCGCCCGCAATCAGCTGATCCAGCTCGGCACGACCGCTCTCCCGGTCAAAGGGCCGCGGCATCCGGCGCGCGGCACAGGCGCGCTGCGCCCGCTGCAGCCGCAGCCCGGTCAGTTCGAGCGCTTCTCCGGCGACTTCCTGCATTTCCTCAATCCTGCCGTTGCAATGCAGGATCATGTCGCAACCGGCCGCGAGAATCGCCCGGGAACGATCGCCGATCGTCCCTTCGAGCGCGTTCATCGACACATCATCACTCATCAACAGACCCTGGAACCCAATCGCGGCGCGAATCACCTGCGCCACCATTGTCGCAGAAGTCGTCGCCGGATGAACCGGGTCAATTGCGCTAAACACAACATGTGCGGTCATCGCCATCGGCAGATCCGAAAGCGCCCGGAACGGCGCGAAATCGCTGCGATCGAGCTCAGGCCGCGGGCAATCCACAACGGGCAGGCGCAGATGGCTGTCGGCGGTGGCCCGCCCATGGCCCGGAATATGTTTTAGAACCGGCAGCACCCCGCCCTGGGCCAGACCATCGGCAACCGCACGGGCAAGTGCTGCGACCTTGTCCGGACGTGTGCCATAGGCGCGGTCGCCGATCACGGCGTCGGCACCGGCGACCGGCAGGTCAGCGAGCGGCAGGCAGTCAACGGTGATGCCGAGATCGGCCAGATCGCAGGCGATCAGCCGCGCCGAAAGACCGGCAGCACGCAGGCCAAGCTCAGGCTCCTGATCATAAAGAGCGGAGAACAGGGATCCAGGGGGGTAAAGCGGCCAGTGCGGCGGGCGCAGGCGCTGCACCCGGCCGCCTTCCTGATCGATCAGAACGGGGGCATCCGCATCATCAACCGCCTCGCGCAGCTGGCTGACGAGGCGGCGCAGCTGGTCGGGATGATCAACATTGCGCCCGAACAGGATGAATCCCCACGGGCGCCCGGAGGCAATGAACTGCCGCTCCGAGGCGGTCAATTCAGTGCCGGACACACCGACGATGAATGACCGCCTGGTCATCGCAAGCCTATCCGCTGTTGCGGCTCAGCGATGAGCCGAAGCGAAAATGAAGCACTGACCGCCAGCGGCTTTCAGGCCTTCGCAGATCGAGACCGCATCCGGTCGGGTCGTGAACGGGCCCACTGCGGCGCGATATTTGACCCTGCCATCGGGCAGGGTCGTCGACGTGACCACAAGCTTCTGCGACCCCAGCGCCGCTGCATATTTGGTCTGCGCCACCCGGAACGATTCCCGCGCCGCAGCTTCGCTGTCCTGCGACGAAATCGATACCAGAAAGCCGCTGCCCCCGGCTGTCGCCACAGGCGCGGGGGACTGCGGTGCCGGCGCTGCAGACGCCTGCTGCTGGGCATTCGGTCCCAGATTGATCGGCCCATGCCGCTGTTGTGCCGGCGGCCTGGCAGGAGCGGGAGCGGGAGCGGGAGGTGCCCTCATGATGTTCCGGACAGACGCGGGTTCCGGGTCGACATTGTCGGTTTCCGCCGCTGCGGTCCGCTGCGGCTGCGGCTGGACCCTGGTCGTCTGGACCGTTCTGGGCGGCGGCGGCGGCGGCTCGGGGAAAGCTGAAGGCGGATTCTGATCGGCGGTCGGCTCCGGATTCACAGGTGTCTCCGGTGGCGGAGCGAAGTTCTCGTCCGACTTCACCGGAGTCTGTCCGACCACCCGGACCGGAGAGGAATCCGCCGCCGGCTGCTGTTTGATCGGAGTGGTGTCGGCCTGGAAGACCGGGGCCGGGGCTGGGGCCGGGGCCGGACGCCATTTATAGGCCACGAGGCCGCTGGCACCGCCCAGAATCGCCAGAATGAAGATCACGCCGATCCATTTGCCTGCACCGCCCCGGGAGCCGCCCTCCTCCTCGTCGTCATACTCCTCGTCGTCATATTCGTCTTCGTGATAGCCGTAGGAATCATTGTTCGAGTAAGCGGCGTCCGGATGGTAATCCGCATCCTCCGCCTCGACATGATCATATTCGGCATCGTCATAGCCGCGCTGATCCTGGCGCCCCTGGTCGAAGCGCGATTTGCTGTCATAGCCTGACTGGGTGTCGGCAAACTGCTGGCGGCCATAGCCCGGTTCCGCCGCATCGGCATAATCATACTGCGGCTGTGCCTGCTGCTGAGCCGCATTGGCGCGCCGCACCCAGCCCGGCTGCTGCGCCGAGGAAATATCGTGCACATTCTCGCCGTAGCTCTCCGGCGAGCTGCTCTGGGAGCGCTGATCGCGGTAATCATAATCATAATCATTGCCGCGGTTCGGGGGTGCCGGTCCCAGCGGATCGGTTTGCCCAATCAGACGAGCCAGTTCGGCCAACGGGTCGCCTTCGCTCCTTCCGTCACCAAACTGATCGGCACTGCGATCAAGGGCGGCGGCGGCGGGAAATTGTCTGTTCTGATATCGCTCGGCCATGTTGATCATGCGTCCTTTCGGAAAAGCTACTATTACCTATGCATTTTTCATCGACAAGGCTTTCAACCCGATTCAGCGCATTGGAGCCGGCACCGCCAGCCCCTACGATCATTTAACCCTAACGTAGTTTTTTGCATAAAAACTACCTCATTTCATCGGGGGCCTGAACACCGAGGATACCCAGGCCAGAAGCCAGAACCGAAACGACCCCCTGGACCATGGCCAGACGTGCCTTCGTTAAACCCGCATCTTTAATTATAATGAAGCGTAAATAGGGCAGATCGCGACCTTTTGTCCAAATTCCGTGAAAATCACTCGCCAATTCGTATAAATAAAATGCGATCCGGTGCGGTTCATGGGCTTTGGCCGCCCCCTCGAGCATGCGGGGATAGGCCGCCAGGCGCCGCAACAGGTCCAGTTCGGCAGGATCCGTGAGCAATTCCAGTGCCGCATCGGAAAGCCACGCCAGGCGGGCGTGATGATCGAGCGGCAGATCGGCAAACAGATCCGCCCGGGCATTGCGAAAGATGGAATGCCCCCGCGCATGCCCGTACTGGACATAGAATACCGGGTTATCGCGTGATTCTTCAAGCACTTTGGCAAGATCAAAATCGAGCGGGGCGTCGTTTTTGCGGTACAGCATCATGAAGCGCACGGCATCGCGGCCGACCTCATCGACCACCTCCCGCAGGGTCACGAAGTCCCCGGAACGTTTGGACATTTTGACCGGCTCGCCGGCCCGCAGCAGGTGCACCAGCTGCACGATCTTGACGTCGAGGCTGGCCTGACCTGCCGTGATGGCGCTGACGGCCGCGCGCATGCGCTTGATATAGCCGCCGTGATCGCTCCCCCAGACATCGATCAACTGCCTGAAACCACGGTTGAATTTGTTCCGGTGATAGGCAATGTCGGAGGCGAAATAGGTATAGGAGCCGTCCGCCTTGATCAGCGCCCGGTCGACATCATCGCCATGGGCAGTTGCTGCAAATAATAATTGTTCGCGATCTTCCCAGTCCTCGACCGCCCCGCCCTTCGGCGGCGGCAGCCGGCCCTGATAGACATCGCCGCGCTGGCGCAGCTGCCCGATGGTCGCCGCCACCTCGTCGCCGCCGGACATCAGGGCACGTTCAGAGAAAAACACGTCATGGCGGATATCGAGGGCGGCGAGATCATCCCGGATCTCGTCCATCATCATCCCGATCGCCCGATCCCGCACGATTGGAAGCCAGGCCTCGCCAGCCATGGCCAGCAGGGCCTCGCCATGCTCCCGGGCCAGCGCCTGCCCCACCGGTTTGAGATAATCCCCGGGATAATAACCTTCCGGGATGGCGCCGATATCCTCGCCGAGCGCCTCGCGGTAACGCAGAAAGGCCGAACGGGCCAGAACATCGACCTGGGCGCCGGCATCGTTGACATAATATTCGCGCGTCACCGCATGGCCGGCGAACTGCAGCAGACTGGCCAGGGCGTCGCCGAACACGGCGCCGCGACAATGGCCGACATGCATGGGTCCGGTGGGATTGGCCGAGACATATTCGATATTGACGGCGCCACCATTGGCGCCGCGGCCAAAATCTGCACCCGCCCGCAGAAGCGCCCTGAGCGCGGCCTGCCAGACCTCGGCGCGCAAGGTCAGATTGATGAAGCCGGGGCCGGCGACATCGATCCGGGCAACCATGGCTGAATACGACAGGCGTGAGGCGATTTCCTCGGCCAGCTGCCGCGGCCTGACGTTTGCCGCCTTTGCCAGCACCATGGCGGCATTGGTGGCCATGTCGCCATGGCTGGGGTCACGCGGCGGTTCCACCACCACCCGCGACAGATCGGGAGGGTCGGCCAGGCCGGCTTCGCGGGCGTGGGCCGCGCAGGCTTCGTGGACAACCCGGAGCATGTCGGCAAAGACATGCGGTGAAAGAGAATTTTCAGCCATCGTGTTCCGCCATTGGCGCGCCTAACGCAGGTCCGGTGTCGAGTGAAAAAGCCGCTGATGTTCGGTGATGGCGAACAGGTCGGTCATTCCGGCGATGAAATCCCCGATCCGCCGCGCCCGATCCGCGTCATCATCTGCCTGCGCGCTCAGCTGCCATTCCTCCGGCAGATCCGAAGGCGACGCAAGATAGTGGGTGAACAGATCGGTCACAATCTGTTCGGCCCCTGCCATCACCCGCATCACCCGCGGATGACGGTACATATGCTGATGGAGAAAGCCCTTGATGGCGACTTCCTGTTTTGCCACATCCACAGGAAAATCGGCCAGGGTGGCGCCCCACTGGCGCACCTCGGCCACCGTCCGCACCCCGGAGGCGGCAATCCGCGCTGCGGCCTCGCCAAACACCGCAGCGATCGAGCGCGAGATCAGGACCCGCACCAGTTCGGCCCCGCGTCTGGCATCATCCAGCAGCGGATAGCGCTCACCGATCCCCTCAATGATGTCGGCCAGCAGGGGCACCGCTTTGAGATCGTCGAGCCCGAACAGACCGGCACGCAGGCCGTCGTCGATGTCATGGGCGTTATAGGCAACGTCGTCCGAAATCGCCGCGATCTGCGCCTCCAGCGAAGCAAAGCTCCACAATTCAAGGTCAAAGGAGGCGACGAAAGCGCTGATCCCGGCCGGCACACCACGCTCCCGATAGCGGCCCACGGCCACACCTTCGCGGTCGGTCAGGGGACCATTATGTTTGACCAGCCCCTCCAGAGTCTCCCAGCACAGATTGAGACCATCAAATTCGGGATGGCGGTGCTCAAGCGCGGTGACCACGCGCAGGGTCTGGGCGTTGTGGTCGAAACCGCCGAAATCCTTCAGACAGAGGTCGAGGGCGTGTTCGCCGGCATGGCCGAAGGGCGGATGACCGAGATCATGGGCGAGCGCCAGGGTTTCGGTGAGATCCTCCTCAAGCCCGAGCTGCCGGGCGAGCGCCCGGGCGACCTGGGCGACCTCGAGCGAATGGGTCAGACGGGTGCGGTAATGATCGCCCTCATGGAACACAAAGACCTGGGTCTTGTGTTTGAGGCGGCGGAAGGCGGTGGAATGGATCACCCGATCGCAGTCCCGCCGGAAGGCGCTGCGGGTCTGGCTCGGCGGCTCACTGACCCGCCGGCCCCGACTGGCAAGCGGATCACAGGCACAGGAAGCCCGCGGGGGGGCCATTGCCACAGTCATCAGGAATTTCGGTCCTTATCCATTTGAATCCGCCACACAGCACCTAAATGTGGCCTTTAGCAGATTATTGTCCTCTGTGCGCCAGCCCATTGCCTCCAACCCCAAGGGACCGCAGACCAGCCTGCGCAAAAGGGAGAATCATGACGCCTGCGGTGACCATCTCAGAGCGAGCCACACGCCGTATCGGCGAGATCCTCAAGGGCGAATCGGGCGGCGCCATGCTGCGGATTTCCGTCGCCGGCGGCGGCTGTTCCGGATTCCAGTACCGTTTCGACATCGACCACACGCGCGCCGATGACGATCTTGTGATCACCTGCGATGCCGCAACCGTCCTGGTGGACGCCGCCTCGCAGCCTTTTCTCGCCGGTGCCGTGGTCGACTTCGTCGACGATCTCACCGGAGCCTCGTTCCGGGTCAACAACCCCAATGCCACCACCTCCTGCGGCTGCGGCACCAGCTTCGCCCTGTAAGGCGAATGCACGGCGCCCTGCCTCCTCTCTGGCCCCTGCCCTGTTTCGGAAGCCCTCTGATGCCGATTCGCGTCGCCACCTGGAACGTCAATTCGGTCCGCCAGCGGCTGCCCCATCTGTTGCAATGGCTCGGCGAATGCGCGCCCGACATCGTCTGCCTGCAGGAAATAAAATGCATCGACGAGGCCTTTCCGCGCCTTGAGATCGAAGCCCTGGGCTATAACATCCTCACCCACGGCCAGAAGACCTTCAACGGCGTGGCGCTGCTGTCGAAGCTCCGCTTCGACAGTTTTTCCATCGGTCTTGAGGGCGACGACGGGGACCACCAGGCGCGCTTCCTTGACGCCAGCTTCAGCCTGACGCGCTCCAGCCTGCATCTCGCCTGCCTTTATCTGCCCAACGGCAACCCCCTCGACTCCGACAAATATCCCTACAAGCTGAACTGGATGGCACGCCTTCACGACTATGCCAGAGCGCGGCTCAGCGGCGAGCAGCCGGTTATCCTCGCCGGCGATTTCAACGTCATCCCGACCGCCGGCGACGTTCACAATCCCGCTGCCTGGACCAATGACGCCCTGTTTACCACCGCCACCCGCGAGCATTTCCAGTCCCTGCTCGGGCTCGGCTTTTGCGATGCACTGCGCATGGTCTCTGACGCCCCAGGAATTTACACCTTCTGGGAATATCAGGCCGGGGCGTGGCAGAAGAACCATGGCCTGCGCATTGATCACATCCTGCTGTCGCCCCAGGCCGGCGACAGGCTCGGCGATGTCGGCATCGACAGCTATGTGCGCGACTGGGACAAGCCGTCGGATCACGTGCCGCTCTGGGTCGATCTCGACCTTTAAGTCCTGAAACGATCACCTGCGGGCACACAAACCACAGGACCTGATCGCCACAGGACCTGATCGCGCCTAACTAACTAATCGCCCCGTCCCTGGACCCAGTATTCGAGCATCTGCAGCGCCATCGCGCGATCGTCGCGGGAGGCTTTGGCAAAAGCGCGATTGTAGCTTTCCTTGATCCAGGCCTCATCGGGCCCGGCACCATCCCGCGCCAGGGTCAGATACATCAGGCCCCGCGCCGGCTGTCGCGGCACGCGATCCCCGTTGAACAGCATTTCGCCGAGCACCGCCTGTGCCTCATGCTGCCCCTTCTGTGCCGCCAGGCCGAGCCAGCGCGCCCCTGAAACAGCATCGTAACGCGAACCATCCTGCATCATCAGATAAAGCCGACCGAGATAATATTGCGCCTCGGCATTGCCGAAATAGGACGCCGCATAGGAAAACATCTCCCGTGCCCGATCCGGATCGGCCTTGATCGGCGAATTCGGGATGCCGTTGAGATAGTAGCGGCCGATGGCCACGAAGGCATTGGCGACAATCTGCGACTGCGGCGCGGTCGGGCTGTCCTCGGCGTGAGCTCCGGCCAGCTGGCTGAAATATTCGAAAGCCCGCATGTCATCGCGCGTCACACCGTCGCCGTCGGCATACATGCGTGCCAGGCGCCACTGCGCACGCGGCTGCCCCCGCTCGGCGGCATCCCGCAATTCGACCAGGGCGCTGCCGCCATCGACCGCGCCCACCGGCGCTATCTTGCCTACGGTTGCCGTGGTTTCCGTCGCTGCCGGGCGATCGGCGGTGATCGCCAGATGGGCATCGGGCAACACCCGGTCGACCGCCAGCGCTGGCACAGCGAGCGCCAGGGCACCAAACGCAACAATGGTACGCTTCCTGAATATCCGCATAGCACTGTTTCTCATCGGCACCATCGGGATGGGTCCTTCAGGCCACATCCGGTCGGGCACAGTTCCAGAGCGCGTCTCATCGGTTCCTCAAAGATCCCCGGGCACGCGCTGACCACCCGTCAATCTCCTGGTCACTCTCCTCGAAGCCTCCCTGACCAACCCTTTCCTGGCCTGAGGGTCCGCCCCACGACGGCTCCACCGAAGGTGGGTCTGCTGGCGCCAACTCTTTCCTCAAAGCGTCTCCATCATCCTTCGGCCGAGCCTCCCTGTGCTGCCGGTGCCTCCTGCTGCCAGTCCTCGTGCTGCCCGCCTCGCGGTTTTTGCCGATCCGGATGGCGACCGCCAGGCTCTGAAAACCATGCCAGCCTGATAGCAATCTTTGGCAAGATCACGGCCATGCGGTTTCAATTCCGCGACACGACGTGACTTTTTGAAGATCTGTGCTTTCCCGACCTCCTCTGCGCCACAATCTGACCGTTGGGACGCCCACAGGGACGAGCAGAAACACCAGCGAAATCCGTCCAGCGATCCGTCACGTCACAGCTCCATGGCATGTTGCGTGACATGGCGCCCCTCTTCACCACAGCCACACTGGCGGCCGCCGGACCGATGTCCGACCACAACCCACCCCCCAGGGTTTTCGGAAACGTCAGGCGCTTCCACAACCCATACTGCGCCACACCCCGTGACCTGATCAGGATACAACCCAAGCCTGTGGCGTAAAAGCGGCGCGGCAACGTGTTACCGCCAAATCCGCAGCGACTGTTGCGACGGCGGCACAATGTGTTCCAACAGCAACGCGCGCCACACTCGTGGCAACAATGTGATCAAATAAAGGCAGATTTAATCGCCGGCCGCTTCGGCAGCGCGCGCTGTCGGTGTCAGGGCGCCACGCGATTGGTCATCCGCAGCACATCACGGGGATTGACATAGTTGAGCTGCCGCCGCGCCTGTTCTTCCAGCATATCAGGGTCGATATGTTCCGGCCGCAACAGCGACACACGCTGTTCCAGCTCCGCGCGTTCGTGCTTCAGCTGCTCCAGTTCCCGGGTCAGGCTGACGATCTCCTGGTCGAGTTCCTGCTGCGCCGTCAAACCATATCTGCCGGTATAGGCGTTGATGGCGAAATAGCCGATGATGCCCGCCGCCATCACATAAAGAGCAAGCCCCGTCAGAATCGACTGCAGACGCGAACGAGTGACCATACTCCCGGAAATCGCACGCAGCTGGTTAACGCAATACTAAGAAATCTTTCGAATTCGGCAGTCTGCGTGCGGCTCCGCGGCCACACCCGCCGTCTCCTCGCCCCCGTGCCCGGATTGTTGCAGCAGGATGCGCGCTTTGCGGAGGCAGGGAACGCGAAGCGGGCCCTGCCTGTGCCGGGAGAGCGCAGCCTGCGCCAGCAGCGCGTGTCGCCACCGTCGCAGCCGACCATCCGCAAAGACAGATGCGCAGCTTTCACGCCCGGGTCCCCATCGCTGCGTCGGCAGATCACAGCGATCCCGCAGAGCCGGATTGACGGCGCGCGCCCTTCCCGCCAGCCTCCCGGCTGCGCGCCAGCGATGGAACTGCGAAAACGCACGGCACGGGAGACCAGACCTGCATGCGCGATCCTCCAGTTTCGCGCAGCAGATGGTGTCACGGTCCGGCGCTGCCCTGCGACACCGAACGCAAACCGCACACGATCCGGCTCGGGCTGCACGCAACAGCTCGCAGATCCCGCAATTTTCCCGGTGTTACGCCGGCGCGCCCGCGCAGCGCAGCCTGCGCTGTCACAGCTGAATGGCGTCAAACAGGTCGCACGCACTGCCGTTTCTGTCTTCCTCTCACGCCTGCCCTCCCTGTCGCGCCAGGCTCAGAAAGCTGTTACCGCGCAGGAGCCGGATCCAGCAGCGCAGTCAGGCTTCACGGATTTCAGTGCGATTCCTGAAACAAACGGCAAAAGATGCCCGGGCTTTTGAAATCTTCGCGTCAATACCTGCGGCGAAAGGAAACAAAATAATCGAGAATAGCAAGGCCCGCCGAATCGGCCCAGGTCCGACAGGCTCCCCGGGAAACGGCTGCCATCTCCCGCCCTGGCGCCGCCGCGTCGATCCCGCCGCTTCCCGACCCGCGCGTCACCGCCCGGGATCCGGAATCGAGCGACAGCGGCCCGACACATCGCACATCGGCCACATTGATCTCTTCTCAGGCAGCAGGTCCCGGCCGCTTCCGCCAGCTGCGTGTGCGGATCTGCGTGCCTCCTGCGAAATCCGGCAGCCGTCCGCCATCGACGCTTTTGCTGCGGCCGACCCGCAATCATTGCGGTGGCTGCGGATCTCAGCGACCAGCTCTGTCGCAAAAACCATCAACACCTGGTGTCAGGAGGTCAGGAGCGAATTTCACGCTTTTTGCGATCAACCGATGTATGGCGCACGCGCACCCAGCCGCAGGCTGTGGACATGACGTTTTGCCGCAGGCCAGGGTTGCACATCTGTGCACCAATCAACTCAAGCGAGCACTTTTCCCCGCCGCAATCCGACATCAGGCTCAATCTTCTCTGGACGCGATGGCCTCGACCAGTGTCACCAGCTGGCGCTGCAGCGCCTGATCCTTGATGTTATTATAGGCGCGCAGGAGTCGCAGACTGAAGGCAGAGTCAATGAACAACAGGCTGTCGACTTCGCGGCTCCTCCTGTCGGCGTCATAGAAAAAGGTGACCGGAACGTCCAGGACCGCTGCAATGCGCTCAAGGCGGGCGGCACCGACGCGATTGATGCCTTTTTCGTATTTCTGGATCTGCTGGAAACTGACGCCAAGCTTCTCGCCAAGTTCAGACTGAGAGATCTTCATCTCGACACGACGCACGCGAATGCGTTTGCCAAGTTCAACGTCGTGGCTTCCGGCGCTGCGTTGTTCGGGCTTGCCAGCGGGTTGCCTTTTCATGACCTTCTCACCGTTCCCAGTTTGAATCGCATCAGCCTTGATGCGCGACGTGGCGTCGACATCGGAACTGATCCGCCATGCGGAACTGCCGGAAAACCCTCAGGATTATGGAGGTTGCCAGCGCTATGGATTGCTTTCCGCTCTCGTTCGAGATTCGGCTCGTCACCCGAAGTGGGACGGAATCGAAGCCAACCGTTTACCACCAGAGCTTTCTATGTGTCATTACGCTCTTGCGCCGCGGTATCAATTCACGCCCTCTGGTAGTGTCAGCTGTGAATAACTCGCGGATGTTGCTTGGCCATGACGCATGTGCATACGGCGAAGTCTGCCCGGCACCTGGACTGCGCATGCCGGATTGCATGCCAGATGCCGGATCTGGCGGTCAAACAGACAGGTCGCATCCGTGGATCCGGGGTTCAGGACCTGCGGTGGGCGCGAAGCTGCCGTCCGGGAGAAAACAACCAACCTCTGGTTGTGTCAGGGGTCGCAAGAAACCAATCTGCTTTCCTGTCCCGACGCGGGCGGCTCCGTCGGGCATCCCGGGCCGGGTTCCTGATCGCAATGTCGACATCTGATGAAGCATGAAGCGGCAGCCTCCCTGCCCGGTAACATCAGCCCGCCAGACCGCTGATTGCGCAGGGCGCAGGGCGTGGTGCGCGCAATCAGCCCCGGGCGCGGCAAGGGGCGACGCCGACCCGTCCGGCCTGATCTGGCATGATCCGCAACGCACTTTAATTCCAGACGCTTCGACCTCCGAACCGCAAAGAACAACGAACGTGCTTCATCGTGCTTCATGTATATTTGCCAGCGCCTGTCGGACGCCGGGCACGCTGTAGCAGGGTGCAGCAAAACGAGCCGCCAGCGCGGTATCCCTGCGTGCCGCGCGGCAAACACCAGCCCCACTGGCCGGCCCCTCCAATGCGTCGGCTGGCTCCCGGTGGCCGGCAAGACGCCGGCCCTCGGTCGCCAACCCAAACCTGCACCTATCCTTCATCAAGAGCCACTGAAATATTGGCCCCCTCCACAACCTCGCCCGCGACAGCACGCGCTCAAAGGCAAGCCACCCGCAATTGCCGGATCGCGACGGTTCCTGTTCTGCCGCACCCCATTTTCGATGCCGGGGATTCGGCATCCCCGGTGACGGAAGCCGCCGCGGCGCAGAATCCCGGTGGATTGCAAGTGGCGACAGCCTGACGGCTGGGGACCGCCTGCCGGAATGGCGCATGGAGCCAGCGCTCCACGCCCCTGCCAGACGGTAGCCAGGTAAGGCGAAAGACATCCTGCGGGAAGGCTCTTCAGCCCTTCGCTGCTGCGCGCTCCGCCTTCATCTGCAGTCCGTCACGCATATTCAGCCTCAGCAGCGAAATATTGACGGCTCCGGCAATCAGCTCAATGGCCTGCACCAGGATGAAGACCGTTCCGAAGGAGTGGGCGCGGGCGGCGGAGGCCAGATAGAGAGCGCTCGGGATGAGGATGACCACGCCGGTCACGATAATGAACGGCATGCGGCGCTGCTTGCGGCGGGTCAGGGGCATCACCCTCCCGGCATTCAGGCGAAATCCGGAAACGGCGGTGGCAATCAGGGCCGGAACCAGGATGATAAAGCCAAAGGGGATTGCGGTTTTGACCGCAACAACCATGGCCTCGCTGCCGATGGCAAGGGCGAGAATCTCAGCTGCCACAGTCGAAAGCCAGAAACAGCAAACGCACACAAGCGCAACAGTGCCAGCCACGGGATGAAGGACACGCATGGTTTCCAGCCTCAGACTGATTGTGCTGTGATTTGTAATGGAACTGGCAAAGCGAAAGCAAGCGGTTTTCGCTCGTGATTCAGATCCCCTTCCGCCAGGCGCGCCTTTCACCACGCTTCTCGCAACATCGCAAAGCGCGGCAGGCGGGTTCCGATGCGCTCAGGGGCGCGCACGGCCCGTGATTCCCTTGCGCTCGGTGACAGGCGGACTCGCCCCCGTTCAAATTAGAGGAGCGGAAATTTCTTTCTCAAAGCGTGCCGATCGAGTCCGTGACGCTGGACCCGGTCAGGCCGCCCGCACGCGCGCACGCCGCACCAGGCTGATCCTGACGTTCTGAGGGCCACAGGATACCCGCCACATCCGCGCTCCGGCGCCAGCATCATCATTTCCGGTTTCGGCAGTTCGTCCCGAAGCGCGAGCAGAATGTCAGAAGCCGCCGGATCGGCCCGTCACCGGCGCTCCTCGCCACCGCGATCAGGGGCTCAACCGAAGCATGGATGCGCTCGGCTCCCACAGCTCACATGCGGGAAAAACCGGCAGGCTCCGGCGCTGTGGTCACCCCCCCCAATGGCCCCAATGGCCCCGGCTGCGACTTTATGGACGCAGCGGATCTCTCACCTGTCGGACCCTTCCTCTCCAACATCAACCCGCGGTCGCGGCCCGCAGCACCGTCACCGAGATACAGATCCTGTCGGAGGGCAGCAGCATGATCTGGCTGCCATTTGGCATCGCCACCAGTGGCAGATCCCCCAGCGGGATGTTGCGTCCATTCGATTTCGCGAGATCGGCCGCGACCTCGACGCAGTTCTTCTGGATTGGCGTCACCCGCACCACAGAGCCCTCGCAGGACCTGCCGACCGGTGCCGTAAACACGATGCCCGCACCGGTCTGCTGCACCGAGGGGTGCCTGAGCGCGACCAGAGACTGAATGGCGTGGCCATTCACCGCCTGGGCATTCCATTGGCTGCGCACCGCATAGGAGTAGCCGTCGGTGAGACCACGACCGAGGACGCCGAACACCTTGGCGCAGGTGTCGATCCGGCCCTCACGGATCTGCTGATCGAACACGCTCTCGGAACTGGAAGCGACCGCCTGGCGCCCCGCCGCGACCGCCTGGCCCGTCTGGGGCTGCACGGTCGGCACTGCGGCGGCCGGCCTTTTTGCCGCCACCGCGCTCAGCGCCGGCTTTCCGGCCTGAAGCTGCGCGGGCGCTACGCGCGCGGTTGACGCGGCCTGCTGCGCCAGCACAGCGCCCGCGCCGCCAATCGCAAGCGCAACACAACCCGTTGCCAGCAGCGTGGGTGTCGATCGGGGTTTCATCATCCTGATCCTTCCTGGTATCAATGCCTTCACGTCGCTGCCGGGCCGGACGCCCTAGCTCGCGACGCGTGCCAGCCCCGGATCGTTGCTGGCCATATGCCTGACGCCGGCACGCCGTGCGGCCTGACATTTCCTGTCCCGTTCCACCACCGGCATGGCTCCGATCGCCGCCAGCCGCGCCCAGTTGCGCTGCGAGGCGAGGTGGAGGGTGACGAGGTCGAGCCAACCCGATTCGTGCCAGCTGAGTACGGTCGACGGCGGCAGCGCACGGAACGCCGTTTCGTTCACCGCCAGAAATCCATCGACCACCTGGATGCAGCCATCGGCGAGTTTCATCTCGATACGCCCCGCCTGCAGCAGATCGGTCTCGACCAGAGCCTCGACAAAGGCTCCCGTCGCGCCCTCGCCTTCATTCCAGGCCGTGCACAGAGCGGCCCCGAAACGTCCGACCTCGGTCAGCTGCTCCTCATCGTCAAACAGGCGCAGGTCCCGCCCCTCTCGGGCGCGCGGCACAAACAGACCCGAACTGGCATCGATGCCAAGTGAGATCTCACCCGTGGTCCGCTCCATGCCGATGAAGGGATAGCGCCGCACATAGAGCGGCAGATAGGCTTCCACCCGCCAGGATCCGTCCTCGGCCACGAACAGATTGCGGTCCGCCTCATAGCTGAGGATGGCCAGCGGCACCGGGGTGCCCTTGTCGGTGAACACGATCGGATAATCGCTGACCGCTTCCGCGAACTCGCTGGCTCGCAGCGGCACCGACATCGCCCTGCGGCTGAAGTCGTATCCGGGTGTCGCCCGGATGCCGGCGTGACGGTGTCCCCTGGCATTCAACGCCATCGGCCACTGATAGAACTGTGGCATGGGTCTGTCGCACTCTTTCAACATGGTTCAGACTTCCTCCAAAACCAGCGCGTTTTCCTGTTGACGCGCCATCTGTGACTCCGACGTCTCATCCCTGCGTTCGAGGATCAGGGTGCCGACCTCCTCACCCGACTGGCCGGAGATGCAGTCGAAGCTCGAAGACAGCCGCCGCCGGATCGTGTCTGCATCCTTCCGGCTGTGAAACTCGACCAGAATGGTGTTGATACGATCCAGGTTGATGTTGCTCAGGATCTCGACCTCCGACCCCTCGGTGTCGATCTTGAGCAGATCACATCCCGGCAGATCCTTTGCCGCCACGCAATCAACCGCGATCTGGTCCTCGCGCTGCCGGACACCTTTGGTGAAGCCTCCGGTGACAAACAGATCGCCGAGGAAAATGCTCTGGGTGCCGGAAGTGGCACGCACCGCAGCGGGAACAATCTCGGCCCAGACACCGAGATTGGCGCGCAGCCGCGCCACATTGGAGGGCAGCGGTTCATAGGCGATGATCCGCGCTCCCGGCCACTGGCGGTGCGCCCGCAACGCAAAGGCTCCGATATTGGCACCGATATCGATGACGACACGCGGCGTGCGCCGGAACGCGACCACGAAATAGTCCTCGACCTCCCGCGCCAGCCAGTCCGGAACCCCCGCCGGTCCTTCCGCCCGCACCTGCCGGGTCGGCGCCACCCGCTTGCCCGGCGCGCTCCGCGCCTCCCGCGGCAGCGCCTGCCACAGGCTGAAGATACGCTCCCCCAGGATCTCGGGCCGCCCCTCGAAGATCAGTTCCCGGATTGCTTTCGGCCCGGCCAGCTGCCGCGCCAGGCGCTTGCGCTCGGCACCGTCATTGATCATGCGCAGTGCCGCCTTCCTGTAGTCCTCAGGGGTGCGCGCAATGGTCCATTCTGGAAAACGCAGACGGCGGAACATGCCCTCATCGATATGTTCATGGACTTCGCGCCCGGTCTTGCACACGCCCATCAACCCGGCCCAGACTGTATCGACGATCCCGTTGGTGTTGCCGAACGGGAACGGGTTGAGGAACATGTCGCAATCGGCGATCACCTTCATGTAGGCATCGTAATCCTGGTGCTGGTGCACCACCGCACAGCGGCCCACCTGGTTGTGGACGATGTTGCGCACCTGCGGATAGGTCAGCCCGCTGGCCTGCCCGACCAGAAAGTGGAACTCCACCGGTACAGAGGCTTCGCGCGCCAGTGTGCGACACATGGTGAGAAAGCCCGGATTGAGTTTGATGATGGTAGCTGCGATCGCGATGCGTACCATTCGCAGCGACGGTTTCGGCGGCAGATGGCCGCCTTCGAGCCGCATCGTGAGCATCGCCGCCGGCGGCCGATAGGGCATGCCGTCTTTGGGGAGCTTCAGCAGCTGCTCCGAAAAGCAGGCGTCCTCGCCGACATAATCCTCCTCCACCACCACATAGTCCATGGCATGACCATGGGTGGTTGCCGGATGACCGAGCGCCATCATCTGCAATGGCGCCACCCGCAGGTTGGCGAGGATCATGGTGGTCGGGAACATGCCGACACTCGGCATATACATCACCTGGGCGGTGCGCGCCTCACTGACCTCGCGGATATGCGCAACATGATCGAAGACCGTATCCCCCTGGATCGGGATATATTCGTGGAACAACTCCCTGCCGACATCATCCACCCGGCCGTCATACCCCATACCGATCAGATGGAATTTGTCGCGCATCGCCACCATGGTCTGCGAATGGGTGCGATAGATCGAGTGGTTCTTGGAGAACCATTCCAGCACCACCAGAGCCACCGGCTTTCCTCCACCCACCTGTGCCTTGCGGGTCACATCATGAATACGCAGGCTTGCCAGCTTGCGACGGATGATGAGGTTGATCGCCTTTTTGAGATTGTGTTTGCTCGGGATGTCGGCGTAGCTGCAATGCATATAGGCATCGTGCAGCACGCCCGACGGGATCTCGTCCCAGTCGATTTCGCCGAGCCGCGCCGGCAGCCAGGACAGCAGCATTTCGCGTTTCTGATGCGCCGAACGCGAGGCCATCAGGCGACTTGCGAGCAGCGAGATGCCGAGATTGGCCGCGGCCACCTTGTTGACGCCCCAGAAGATGTCCCAGTCCAGCAGCATCTCCGAATCGGTGAGATAGAAAAGCTGGAATTTCCGCAGTTCGGTATCGCGCATAAACAGCGTGTTCTTGGCCGCGGCATCGCAGCCGAAAGAGCGCAGGATGTGGTCGGCGTTGCGAAACGGGGTGACCGCGAACAGGGCCGAAAGCCAGCGCTGGAAGTGAGCAAGCTTGCTGACCCCGTAGTTGGTGATCGAGAATCCCGGATCGGTGACCAGTGCCGTGATCGCCGCGGCGAGCCGCGTCGTCAGATGCTCGTCCATGATGTCGCGCGCCATTTCCGACTGCACCCAGTCGTCGACGTCCATCAACAGTCCATAGTGCTGATCAATCCGCTCCAGCAGCACCAGCAGTTCGCGACCTGCCGTTTCATAATCGCGGCGATAGCAATGATATTCGAATTCGTTGATCGAAAATACGTCGGTCGTCATCGGCCACATGCCCCCGCACCTGCGTCCACGCGCGCCATAAGGCGGCCTGTCGCGCCCCGCCTGCCCCTTCTCACCCCTGCACCTCCATCCGGCTTTCGTGGCCGTGCGCGAGGTCCTGGAAGACGAGCCGTCCGACACCGCAGGTGCGTGCCGGAGCACGGCTGTTGGCGCGCCGGCAGGAGAGCATCTGCCGCGACGATGTCGCTGCACGCCGCCAGCAGCATGGGCTGCCTGCGGGCATCGCTGTCGCGGACCGCGCCTGTGGCGGCCGCGCTTCGCCGCGATGGCGCCGCGATCGGGGCTCCGACCCCAACGCCGGATACGGCCTGGGCCGGGAATTCCTGCGCAGCCGACGGCATCCTGCCCGGCCACGGATTTGTCCTGCCCTCGACGATGCTCATATCCACTCCGGGAAACCTTGCGATCGGCAACACAAAGCCCCTGCCGCCATGACGGCAGCCGGCTCGGTGACGGACATTCAACTTTGCTATCGCCTGTGGTGGTGGCGGTTACGGCGCCATCCCATTGCCATCCAGACGACTCCAGACGCCTCTGTCAGGCGGCCGCTCGCGACAGCGCGCACAAGCTGTGACCGTGACTGCGACGTGACGACGACGGGACTTAAACCTGCAGCGCAACCTCTGCCTGCATCGGGACAATCGCGCCAGGCTGAGAGGTCTCCGCTCGCACCCCTGCTCAACCCGCATCTGTCCGCACAGCATGATCTCGCGGCCCGAAGGCGCATTTTGGCGATGTGTCATGAATCAACCTGTCAGAGATGATACGCAACGCAACGCAACACGAATCAGCTTCAGTTCTCCAGACTGATCGTATGGAGAAACGCAGATATGTCCAGCGATGAATGAGCAGAACTCCATCGCATACACTCTTTCTTCCCTTCAGGGACAGCAAATTTGCATGCATAGGTTGTATTAGTAGTTTCACTCAACTCTAAATAGGCAGGTGGACAATTCTGCCTCAACTGCGCCAGGTTCGAAAACCGCGTGCCATCCGCCCCCTCTGGAAAGCGCGCCGCAGATTCGCGGCACCTGCCCGCCCGCACCACGACATCGGCGAATTCGGAATTCGGCAGCGCGAACCCGCGCATCCCCCCCGACGAAGGGACGACAGCCAGGGTACACGCAATCCTCCTCTTCTGCTCCGGCGCCGCCAGATTACACGCTAGCGTTGTGCAAATATCTTCACACAACTACAAATAGCCAACTCGACGACATCGATGACCGCCACGGGCGGCACAGCCGCCGCTGCCTCCTGTCGTCCGCCCGCCTCCAAGAAAGGGAGGGCGGCGGCTGATCGATTCACTCCCCCTCGCGCCGGCCAGCGTTTTGGGCAAATTCCACGGCGGAAGCGCACATGTCCGCACACGGACCCGTGAGTGAAGGATGCGTCAAGGCGCCGCGTGCTCCCAGGATCTTCTTCAGCCGGTCCCGCGCCGATCGCAGGCGTGAGGTAGCAGGCGTGGGTTGTGCGAGGAGTTTCATTCACCTGCAAACGGCTTCAATCAACGATCTCCGCGACCCTGGCCGACAGCCTGAAAATCGGTGCCCGCCCGCATGCCATCTGCACCCTGAAAAAGGCGGCGTGCGGTTGTCCCCGCACCGCACAGCCTGCCGCGCCAGCGAACGGAGGGCCGCAGGACGCACGCAGGCTTCAGCTTTCGCACACCGGCGACGCCAGACTGCGCGCTTGGGTTGTATGCAGAATTCCAGTCAACTGGCCGCAGCTGGCCGAATGCCATCTCCCGGACCGCGGATCGCCACGCCAGGCGCCCCCTCCCCTCGCCCCGGCCAGCGCGGCGTATCGAATTCAGCCAGCCCCTGGCTCACTGGCTCGCGCTCTTCGCTCCTCGCAGCGCAGGAGATGGTCCAATATCCATCCTTCTGCGTGCGTCAACGCCGACACGGGTCCTGGCCTCAGCCCTATCTGCAAAGGCGGCGGCCCCCGGCCCGTGCGGCCGCCACGGAATTTGCGCGATGCGCCAGGCGGGTTCCGGCGTCACTCAGAATTCCGCGTTTCTGCCCACGTCCCATTTCTGGAACGACTGACCGTGCCCCTTTTCACGTTGTCGAGGCACAGACGCCTTTCATCAGCGAGATGATGGGTGGCAAATGGATCGCCATCCGGGCTGGCGTGGCGTGGTTTTTTCCGGATTTCGAGCCGGGCGCGAGCTGCCTCCTGTCCAACCTGGGCAGTTACCATTCCGCAAACCAGCTGCCCTGACATCCGGTGACGTCTTTCATCTTTTTGCGACATTGCCAGCCAGGCCGCCGATCTCAGCCTGTGGCAGCGCGCCCTGGCGCAGTCTCTCTCCCCGCACCGGGGTTTTCCGTGCTCCTCCAGCTCCTGCGGTGCGCGAATTTCCGGCTCTTTGCCGGAAATCAGCGATGCCGTCGCTGCGGGGCTCGTCAGGCCAGGGTTGACGCCAGGCAACACCGGCCAAGGCCGCCTGCCAGCCGTCCTCCTTCGCCGTTGAAAATTGAAAAGGAGGCCAACCAGCGCCCGGAAGGCGGCCCGCCCGGGCTATCCGCGTGTCCCGAAAACCTTGCTCACCTCCCGGCCTGGTTGCCTCCACAAACCGCGACGCCATGGTGAGGGGCAGGAGTCCCGCTTTGGCAAGTCCCCTTCGCGCCCCCCGGGCCGCCACGGAAGCCGTCGCCAGCCTGCGCCCTGCCCTTTATTGGTCAGGATTGATCCTGCGATGGATCCGACCGGTCCTGTGGCGGGCAAATGCTGCACCGGACCGCCTTGCCCATTGTGCGCGGCAGACCACCGACTGGCGATCGGCAGGTCTTTCGGCTCCGTTAATGCTGGGACCCGACTTCATTTAAAAGGCCGCCGGTTTGATTCGGCCGCCTGAAAAACATTAATTCCATCAAGGCCGAAGGGCCTGACGGCAATTGCCGCCCTTCCAGGATTCAACCTCCCTCCCTGAACCGGCGAGGGAAATGACGCGCGGCACACACCGCCAGCCCGGTTTGCCCTCACATTGAATCCGCCTTGTTGGAGCCGCCACGGTCATTTAATCATATTGCCTCTGTTCATGTTCACTGGCTTTAATTCCGTGAGCAAACCGCTATCAGATGGGCTGCCGCTCCGTGCCGCAGCACCGGGCGATGGGCTTCCTGCTCAAGGGGTGAAGGTGGTGCCTGCGAAAAAAGGTGATGCATGCGCAAGGCTGTGAAACGAATGATCACTCCCGTCAGGGAGACGGCCGAAGCCGGACCGAACGAGGCGGCCCCCCCGTTCTCAACCCCCTGGCGTCTGGCCGAAAATATGGAGGCCTTTGAGGTCAAGGACGCCACCGGAAGGCGCCTGGCTTCGATCTATTTTGACGACAATCAGATGCGCCGCGAGTTGACGAAACGCCTGTCGAAACAGGACGCCCGCACCATGGCACGACGAATCGCGCGCCTGCCCGAACTGGTGCGTATCGCCCAGGGTCTTGACCCGGACGATGATTATTGAGGGACTGCGCCACTACGCGAGAGGCGCGGTCTGTGTCCGGGTGCCAGTCGGGGAACATCGGGAACATGCCCTTTGCGGCTATTGCCGCAAAGGGCCGGCAGAACCGGTTCTGCCCTGCCGAGCCTGCAAATTCGCTTCACCCCTGCCGCCCTGGCTGACAACTGCCGCTCGCCGGGGAAAAAATCCGCCCTTTCAGGACTGCAATCAGGCCAGCCTGGCAACCCGCTGGATCCAGAGCCATTTTTTTCCGCCAGCCACTCCTGCCCCAGGATCGGCATCGGTGAGTGAGGCGACGCCTTGCCCGATCACAGCCAGGCGCTGCGCATTTACAGGCCCTTCGAGCTCCCCTTCAAAGCGAATGCCTCACCGTGCCGCGCGGCGCCCGCCCATGGCCGGCTGCTGTGCATCAATCCCGCGGTGCCAGGTTGCGGTCTGGAGCCGTTCGGTCGGCGACGACACACCCGCCGGAGATGATCGAACACGGAGCCGGTGATTGCCGCTGTTCGCGCACTCGCGCCCGATTCTCAGGAAAAATCACCAGGCTGGTGCCACTTCTTTGGCACGCTTCTTTGGATGTGCGTATCCATCCAGCCAGCGCCCCGCCGCTCAACACCCGCTGGCACGATCCAGAAATCAGGAAACGAGTCGATTTCGAACGGAACTGAATAATGTTCAAAATATTATAGTGCCGTTCATGACGCCCACGCCTCCAGATATTTCATTTTTATCAACCGAAAACCGCAACCAGCGACCTCAGATTCCACAATTATTCAGTAAAAACAAGATGTTGACGATCCTCGGCGCAATCCTGCCATGCTCCCGAAAACCATTGGTCAGATTTAAATGCCATCAAATTGTCATGAATGCCCGTTCATCATCCTCGCCGATTTTGAACAGGGGATAGGACACCATGAGCGAGAAGAATTATATCAAACTTCATCGTGACCTCGCCGCCTATCATGCCGCCCAGGCACGTCAAGCCACTCTCGATGGCGAGCGTGACCACCATCATGAATTGTCGGTCCGCCTGGCCTCCGAGGCCCGTATGCTGAGTGAAAAGGCCAAAGTCGAGCAGGGTGCAAGACGCATTGCCGAAAAGTTTGCACACCGCTCTCTGATCCTCGCCTAGATTCCGGTTGGCCCTCAATCACCACGACGCAGTCATTTGACGCCACGCTCCGGCAACCGGATCGACGCCCGCTGTGCAAGGCGGATCAAAGTGAATCAAGGTTCCAATGCTGTGGCCGCCAGATGACGGCGCCCTTGCCCGGCGATATGCCAGCCGGGCCCCTGGCACTGCCATGGGCCGGCGTGGCAGGCAGATCCTCTGTCCGACTCCCACCGCAAGCCTGACGACAGAACCGGCGAACTGCCGTCACGGCTCGCCGCAAGCTGCTCATGCCTGCCGCGCAAGGCCCGAGCCGGGCCCGGCTGGCTTGCTTTCAGTCCACAGCCTGCGAAACTGGCGTCTCTCCCTCTGACACTGAAGCGGCCATCGCCCAACCTGCCTCTTCAAGGCTCCCCGGCCGCGCGGCAGAGGAAACGGCGCCAGCCACAACAAAAGGGATCGGCGGCCTCGCCACACAGTACGCCCGGCGAAAACCTCAACAGGCGCCCCACCCCGGCTCGCCGCGCAGCATCCGCCCGCCAGATGGGCAACAATCCGACTCCTGTCCCTGCGCTCCGCCACTGCCCGCAAGTGCACACCTCGTGCACATTCACCGCTCGCACCCTGCCTGACCAGCGGACTCGCAGCCGGTACCCTTCCGCGTTGTGAATTCTTCCGGCAGTTGCCGCACTCACGCCCCCCTCCCGGCCGCACAAATCCTGTGCACAGGCGCCCCGAGCACTTCCTCTCTTTCCCGCGCGCCGCAGCTCACCGGCGCTTCGCGCAGCCCGGGACGGCCTGCCGCCCTGAGCCACCCTCGCAGTGCCTGCCGCAGCCCGCCGCAACGCGCGCGCGGCTTCCTGCTTCATCTCTTCAATCCCCCTCAATGAGCCGCCCGACCCGCAAGGGGCGCGCGCCACAGGTTTGCAGTCCTGCGCAAAATCGGCAGCCTGCGCTCCATCCCTGCGCACGTCGCTGCGCGAGCGGGTCCGCTTTCATCAATTCTGCGTCAATCCGTCCCGTCCGACCTCCATCTCGCACAAGGCGATCGAAATCTGCAGATGGTTACACCGACCGGCAGAAACCCGACCCATAATACAACACACTGTAAGCCATTCCCCCAATCGCCGCCGTCGTCCGCCGATGAGGCTGGAGTGTGTCGATTGCAATGCCCTATAGTCAGGCTTTCAGATGCCACGTCGGGATCCGGCTCATGGTACAGGTTCTTTACAATTATTTATTAACCATCCGGCCCGGCTCCACCGAATTGCTGATTCCTGCCTTTTTCCGAGCAGGACAGGGAGCGAATGAATGACAATCCTGTTATGGGTGGTTTGGGCTGTCACGTTTTGCCTGTTTCTCGCTCTGGCCATCCAGCGGATCCATGCCGGCGCCGTCCGCACCATGGCAGCGCTCAACCGCCGCTGCCAAGGCGCGTTCCTCGACCTCGATACCCATCTCAAGCGCCGCCAGAATCTCCTCCCTGCCCTGCTCTCACTGGCCCGCGATACCGGGCTGGATAACCGCGACCTCGTGGCGAACCTCAACGACGCCAGCGCCCACGCCGCTTCCGTCCCGCCCGAGCTGCGCCTGCATGCCGAGCTGGGTCTGAGCCCCCTGATCCAGAACCTGCTTTCCGCGCTCGAACACTGCCCTGCCATCCATGTGGCTCCGAAATTTGCCGGGCTTCACCGGCAACTGGTCGATTGCGAGAGGCGCATCACCACCGCTCGTCTTCTGCATAATCGTGCCATAGAAAAATATTACAGCGCCGCGCGGGAGTTCCCTGCCTGTTACATCGCCCAGGAATTGCGCATGCCGGGTGCCATGCGCGCCGCCCCGGAGCAGGTGCGTGTGGATGACCCGGTGGTAGTGATATCGTTTTGAACTTCGAAGCCGCGCAGCCACAGCCTCGCGCCCGACACCGCCCGGTCCGACCCCGCAGCGCCGCCCTGCCGTTCGCCACCAGCGCGGGGTCCGCAAAAAACAGCAAATCCCGTGACGCCTGCCTCGCCCGTCACGCTTGCCGTGGCCCCGCCACAGATCCGGACCCGGTCGCCCGCGCCATGCGCCGTCGCCTGCGCCACAGCCGCAGGCGATCGATCAGGACATAAATCACCGGAGTGGTATAGAGGGTCAGGATCTGCGACACCAGCAGCCCCCCGATCACAGCAATCCCAAGCGGCCGACGCAACTCCGCTCCCGGTCCACTCGCCACCACGAGCGGGATCGAGGCGAAGATGGTTGCCAGCGTCGTCATCAGGATCGGGCGGAACCGTGTCCTGCAGGCATCCAGAATGGCATCCAGCGACGACAGATCCTGTTTGCGCTCTGCTTCCAGCGCAAAGTCAACGATCATGATCCCGTTCTTCTTCACGATACCGATCACAAGGATGGTGCCGACAAACGCCACTACGCTCATGGGTGTATTGGTCAGCTCCAGGGCACATAAGGCTCCTGCGGTCGCCGAAGGCAGGGTCGAAATAATCGTGAACGGATGAGCGAGACTTTCGTAAAGGACGCCGAGCACGATATACATGGTCAGCACCGCCATCAGGAACAGGACCGGCAGGCGGGCCGTCGCCTGGCTGGACTGCGCCGCCAGTCCGTCAAATCCTCCACGGATGCCTTCCGGCAGATGCAACTCCGCAACCGCCCGCTCAATGCTGGCGGTCGCCGCATCCAGCTGGGTGTTGCCCCTGAGGTTGAAGGAGATCGTGACCGAAGGCAAGGACTGCGAATGAAACACCGTCAGCTGCGCCACATCGCGCGAGGGGCGAACGAGAGCCGACAATGGCACCTGCGCGTTGTTGGCACCGGCGACAAAGATGCGATCGAGATCCGCGGGATCGTGCTGGAATGCCGGATCGGTCTCCAGAACCACCATATACTGGTTGCGCGGCGTGTAGATGGTGGCGATCTGCCTCTGCGAGAAGGCGTTATTGAGCGCGTTGTCGATATCGGACGTCCTGACGCCGAGACGGGACGCCAGGTCCCGGTCGATCGCCAGTTGAAGCTGCATTCCGCTATTGTTATTCTGCTCGTTGGAGACATCGACCACACCCTCGATACTCTCCATACGCTTGGCAACGATCGGTGCCCATTCCTGCAGAGCGGCCTGATCGACACTGCGCAGGGTGTATTGATACTGCGAATCGCTCTGTCGCGGGTTGGGAAGATCCGAGATCGGAACCATGAAGAGACGTATGTTCGGCAGCCGCGAGATCCTTTCGCGCAGCCGCTCCATCACTTCCTGCGTTGACACATCGCCACGCTCGGAAGCCGGTTTCAGGGTGATCAGGAGGATGCCGGAATTGGTGCCCTGGTTGCCGATCAGAGAGCCCAGGGTGGCAACCGCGGGATCCGCGCCGACAATGCCGGCGACATCCTGCTGCAGGGACGTCAGGGCCTGGAAGGAGATGTCCGGGGACGCACGTGTGACGCCATAGATGAAGCCGCTGTCACCTGCGGGAAAAAAGGCCTTGGGGATGGCGACGTAGAGAACCACGGTCAGACCAATGGTGGCGACGAACACGACCAGGGTGGCCCATGGGTGCAGCAGCGCGCCGCGGAGGGTGCGTTGGTAAAATGCCACCACGCGTGCCATGGCACCATCCATGACCCGATCCAGACGCCTTGCCCGATCGCCTCGGCGCTCGGTGATGAAGTGCGCGCAGATCATGGGGGTGACCGTGAGCGATATCAGCATCGAAATGATGATGGTGAAGGTCAGCGTCAGAGAAAACTCGCGCAGCAACTGTCCCGCGAACCCGTCCATGAACAGAAGCGGCATGAAGACGGCGAGCAGCGACAGGCTGATGGAGACGACGGTGAACCCGATCTGTTTTGCGCCATGCCGGGCGGCGTGATAGGGCACCCTGCCGAGTTCAAGATTGCGCGACATGTTCTCGATCATGACGATGGCGTCGTCAACAATGAAACCCACCGAAATCGTGAGCGCGATGAGCGAGAGGTTGTTGATCGAATAGCCGGCGATCCAGAGGGCGCAACTGGTGCCGGCAAGCGTCAGCGGCACCGATACGCCGGCGGCGATGGTCGGGGCCAGGCGTCGGAGAAACGCCGCGACCAGCAGCATCATCAGGATTACGGCTGCGATCAGCGTATACTCCATGTCGAGGACACCGGCGCGGATGCCGCGGGTGAGATCGACCATGGGCAGGATCTCGATGGACGCGGGAATCCGGGATTTCAGTTCCGGCATCAGCGCCTTGATGTGGTCGATGGTGTCGAGGACATTGGCGTCACTCTGCTTCTCGATCTGGATGACCACCGCTGGCCGGTTGTTCACCCAGGCCAGGGAGCGCACGTTGCGCACCGAATCGCGGATCCCGGCCACGTCCGAAAGGCGCAGAAAATTGCCGTTCGCGCTTCGCAGCACGATGTCCCCAAACTCCGCCGCCGAGCGCATCTGCCGGTTCATCCCCAGCACTTCGCTCTGAGAGGCGCCGTTCAGCGCCCCGATCGGGCCAATTGGATTGGCATTGACGATCGCGGCGCGGACGTCGTCACTACTGATGCCGGCCCTGGCCAGGGCTGTCGTATCCAGCGCCACACGCACCGCCGGCTGATCGCTCCCGGTGACGGTGACACGGCCGACGCCTGGAACCTGCGAAAGGCGCTGGAGCAGGATGGTGTCGGCAATGTCATAGATCGCCGAGGTGGTCATGGTGGTTGAGGTCAGCGCCAGGACATAGATCGGGATGGTCGACGAATTAATCTTGCGGAAGGCGGGCCGCAGCGGAAGATCATTCGGCAGATCGGTCGCCGCGGCACTGATTGCAGCCTGGACGTCGCGCCCGGCATGATCGACGCTGCGGCCCGAGGCGAACTGCAGCTGGATCATCGTGGTGCCGAGGCTGTTTGTCGAATTCATCTGCTCGACGCTGGCGATCTGGCCGAGATGACGCTCCAGAGGTGCGGCAATCGTTGCCGCCATCACCGCAGGTTCGGCACCGGGACGAAGGGCGGAGACCAGAATCACCGGAAAATCGACGTTGGGAAGCGACGCCACCGGCAGAAAGATATAGGCCACGACACCGATCAGAAACAGGCCGATCGAGAGCAGGATCGTGCCCACCGGTCTGCGGATGAACGGTTCCGAGATCGAGATCATCCACGCCTGCCTGAAGCCGGATGGGGCGACGTCAACATGCACCCCATCGCAATGTTCACCATGGCCTGGCCCGCCGGGGCATCCCTCAGCTGGGAACTGCTGGCCCGTTCCGCGGTCATCAAAATACCCCGAGTCCTCAACCTTTCCCGCACCGCGTCCTGATAACCGATGCCCCCGCCATGATCAACGGAGCGGAAAGCTCGAGCTGCCATCGCCGCCATCCGCAATGAGGCCGAATTGAGCCGGTCGCGGCGGCGATGTTCCGGGATCTGCGGCCGACCTCACGGTGAGGCACAAACTTCCAGGCAGGATCCCCATCACGCGGCTGTGATCATTTCCGGTTGCACCTGCACAAGCCGGGCAGAAACAGGTTCCATCGCTTCCCGGACTTCCCGGACGCAGGGTACCTTTGGGGGCCGCTTGGAACCTCTTTGGGGCCATGGGTGGCTCATTCCCTGGTGCTGCCTCAAAGCCGCCCGGAGCGATTCTTCCTTCACGGCGCGGCAAAGCCGGGCGCGATGAAGATGTCCTGCGCCCGCGCCAGCGCCCCGAGGGCGCGTTCCCAGGATCAAGGGAGACCGCCTGGTGCCAAAATCCGCCAATTTTCAGAAAATCCCCAGGCTCAGTGCGTATTCCGACGAAGGCGACCACCCATTCCCACCCGTCACATGCGACCGAAAGTGCCATAAGCTTCTGTTTTACAAAGGAAAAGAGCATAAACGAATAGATGAAACCGCTTGTTCCCTCAACCGTTCCCTGCCCAGACATGCGGCATTCGCAACAGCTCCGTGTGAAACTCTTGGGACAATGTCGCCACCGGGGTAACACGGTACGCTTCGCCGCGAGGATCAGGGCAGAATCTGCCAGCACAACGGCGGTGAGGCGCTCGGGATGAGCGGCCACGACCAACGTATGTGAACTGTGAACTTCTGCAGGCGTTGCACACCGAAACAAGCCAAACGTACTGACTGGCCTCAACCAAAAGCTGCACGGCCTGGTGTGCTCTCCGTGATCTCCGCCACCAACGACATTCGAAGCCGCCGGCGCACAGAAAAGGTACCGCCCGCTCGGAGATTTGTGCGGCACAGGATAAGCCACAAGTCCCGCCAGGAAACTGGCAGGCGAACCGAAAGGAACGTCAATGGGACTCGCCGGTAGAGGACTGCTGAGGACGCCAACGCGCGGCTGTCATGGTCGGGATACGGGTTGCAACATCACCCGCCGCCAAAGCGGCCAGACTTCCGCGCGGTCATTCATGGCGAGGAAAGTGTGCCAATCGTTGTGCGCAGGAAAGCAGATTACGGATATCGACAGCGAAGCCGAGGCAGATCCGTCAGTAACTGGCGCACCCGCGCGCCGAAACGGAACGCGATCAAATCGACTGGTCCCAGACCGAAGATCCAACCGGATGCGAGACGACTCCAGATGCGTGTCGCCAAGGCACCGCGAGAGGCCGACGGGGCAAGCTGCAAGCCTTGCCCCGTCTCCTGACTCGCTCCCACAGCGGCAAGATGCTCGCCGTGCCGCAAGTTACGGAAAATCGCGGCAAAAGAACGCCGGTGCCGCGAGGCAAAGACCTGGTCTGCCTCAACATCCAGATGGAGGGGCGGCGGTCGTTACGGCATCACCGCTATCGCCTGATGCCACATTTGCGCGTCCGCATCCCCAGGAAGAACGGCAAGAAGCGTCCGCTTGGGATTCCGACGGTCGCTGCATACTGCAATCTCTGCCACCACCTTGGCAACGGCAAAAGGGACGCGCCCGCTGCACCCCATAAAAGATCAATCGTTGGAAGTCTTGAACCCTCGGGATTCCGGAGGCTCGGAGGTCGCGATTCGCCGAGCCTTCCTCCTTCGCAGCACGGCTCTTTCGCCATATGTGATCTTCGCGATACCTGAGCTGGCACCAGATCTGATCTTACGCGAAAACACACACTCAACAATCATCGCTCGAATTTGTCCCGGCAGATTCCCCAGACCCTAACCCGAGCGAGACGGTTTTCGGAAAGCTGAACGTAAGCGTCAAACCGGTACAGGGTCCGCCCCCCATAGCGCGGTAGAATGACCCGTGCGATTCTGTGGCCACTCAATCGAAACCACACGAGGTGTGCCAGAGATGAAAAAGTCAGGAAAAAGT
>WQYW01000012.1 GCA_009781045.1 Alphaproteobacteria bacterium | reverse complement strand
CTCCGCGCTTCCTTCAGACCCCACCTCGCGATGGTGCCCTTGCGCTTCGCTAACCCTTCGCCGTCATCAGGCTGGGTAAAGGACTCTAACCTCCAAGCTGTCGATCATGCTCGGCACACCAAAGAGAGGAGCGGCTGAACCGCCCCCAAGCCAATCGCGATCAGCGAGCAGGACACGGCACCGATCCCCGCGAGCCGGTTCAATTTCTTTGCGGGGGCCGCCCTCGCTATCGTCCCCATCCAGCGATCCCGCAGAAAGCGCCTGGGGGCATCCGATGACCCGCATCCAACGGGCAGGCCGTGCTGCCAGCGGATGCCCGCTCCTAAAGCCGGGGCGCCACTGCCGCCGCAACGGCCGCTCCGGCACGTTCAGATCGCCGTATCCGGCTTGACCAGTGCGACTTTGAGATCTGTGACCCGATAGATGGTCTTGCCGTCAACGGCGAGTTCCCCGTCGGCGATGCCAAGCACCAGCTTGGAGCGCACCATGCGCTTGATGGCGAGATCATAGACCACCTGGCGGGCGTCGGGCAGAACCTGACCGGAGAACTTCAGCTCGTTGAGCCCCAGCGCCCGGCCGCGACCCTCTCCGCCGCTCCAGGCCAGGAAAAAGCCGCTCAACTGCCACAGGCCCTCCAGACCGAGACAGCCCGGCATCACCGGATCATTCATGAAGTGGCAGGCAAAAAACCACAGGTCGGGCCTTATATCGAGTTCGGCGCGCACCCTGCCCCTGCCGTAG
This sequence comes from Alphaproteobacteria bacterium, assembly GCA_009781045.1. GTDB lineage: Bacteria > Pseudomonadota > Alphaproteobacteria > Rhizobiales > Xanthobacteraceae > Bradyrhizobium. The sequence continues at coordinate 50,909 of WQYW01000012.1, read as the reverse complement.
GGGCCGCCGCTCTCGGTAATTTCGGTGATGCGGTCGAACATCAGCATCGGCGGAAACGGCAGCTGGGCATTGCCGGGGCCGAACATTTCGCCGCGGGCGCAGGCCAGAAGGTCCTCGTAGCCATAGGAGTTCCGGCGCCCAGGCAAACTGCATGGCGCGGGGGCAGACGACATCGGCTCCTCCCTTCATTCGCGCAGATGTGCGAAATCTTGATTGCCACCCGGAGTCGGCGCAAATCGCGACGGCCCGGCGTCGGCACGAAGACGACCATCGACGATGTGCAGCCGGCGATCCAGCTGGGCGGCGAATTCCATATCGTGGGTGACGGCGACAACCGCCTTGCCATAGACCTGAACCAGTTCGCGCAGGATGATGGAGACCTGTCGGGTCGATTCGCTGTCAAGACTGCCGGTCGGTTCATCGGCCAGAATGACCGGAGGATCATTGGCAAGAGAGCGTGCCACTGCGACGCGCTGGCGCTGGCCGCCGGACAGCTGATCCGGGGTCTTTTTGAGGTGATCCTTCAGACCAAGCGCAGACAGCAGATCCTGCGCCCGTTCGGTTATCTTCGAGCCCGACAGCCGCTTTAGCGCCCGCATCGGCAGCGCCACATTCTCCGTGATCGAAAATTCCGGCAACAGAAAATGAAACTGGAAGACAAAACCGAAGCGGGTCAGGCGGGTGATGCAGCGTTCCTCCTCGTCCATCGCTGAGGTCGAGCGGCCTTCGACCAGGATGTCTCCGGATGTCGGCAGATCGAGCAGGCCCATCAGATAGAGCAGCGACGATTTGCCGGAGCCCGAGGGGCCGGTGATGGCGATGAATTCACGCGTGCCGATGGTGAGCGAGACATCGTTGACCAGCGTTGTCGGCACCGCGCCGCCGAGAATTTTCGAGACCCGGCGCGCCTCGAGCAGGGGAATGCGCGGCCGCTGCGGCTCGCGCAGGCCTCCCGGCGCCATCGCAGCCCCATCCTCGTCCTGCATGTGCTCCCTTCCCGCCGGCCCGCTCACGTTGCCCCCCGCAGGATGTCCACCGGCAGCAGACGCGCCGCCGAACGCGCCGGAAAAAAGCCGGCGATCAGGCTCGCAGCCAGCGCCACCATCGTCGCCATCGCATAGTGCCAGGCGGAATAGGCCAAAGGCAGCGAGTGGTTGTCGGTGAGCGGGTCGTCGATGCGGATCGAGCCCACGCTGATGCACAGAAGATAGCCGAACGCCCAGCCCACGACCGCACCGACGATCCCGATCAGAAGCGCCTCGACAATGAAGATCAGCATCACGGAGCTGTTGTTGAAACCGAGCGATTTCATGATGGCGATGTCGCGGGTCTTCTCGTGGGTGATGGTCGAGATGATGTTATAGGTGCCGAAACTCCCGACCAGAAGCATGGCACCGACCACCGCATACAATATCACTTTCTGTTTCTTGACTGCGGAGAGCAGGTCTTCCTGCGCCTCCTGCCAGGACACCGACTTGTATCCGGTCTGTTCGCCGATGCGATTTGAGATGGCACGGGCTTCCATCGGATCGCGGGTACGGATGCGGATTTCGTTGATGACGCCGATCTGGTTCTCCAGCGTCTGTGCGGTCCGCAGCAGGACGTAACCGGTTCCCTCGTCGGTGGCCCGAAAACCCGAGTGGAAGGTGCCGACCACGGTGGCACTGATGGTCACGCCCTTGGCCGAAATCAGAGTGATCTTGGAGTTGATCCGGGCCCCGATCTTGGTGATCAGGCGGTCGCCGAGCAGCACCGCGTTCGACGCCCGATAGAGCGCGGACATGGAACCCGAGCGGATCTGTTTGGGCAGGGTCGAGACATTGCCTTCGGTCCTGGGATTGATCCCGACAATCGCCACATTGAGATCGCGGCCGGCAAAGCGCAGCACCGCCTTCGACTGCACCGAGAGCGTCATCGGACCGGGGTCCCAGGCTTCCAGCGCCGCGATCGTCGCCAGCGGGTTCTTGATGCCGGGCCGGCGTATCTGGGGGGTGAGGCCGTGCATCTCGACCACCGGATAGCGGATGACGGCCGGCTGCAGGGTCGGCTCGCGCGATTCGTCGGTGATCGCGATATGCGGCAGGGCGTCGACCAGTGTGCCGATGAAGTCGTTCTGGGTGCCCTCCATCAACGACGCCATCACGATCGAAAAGCCGACACCGGTCATCACACCAAGGACGGCCACCAGCGTCTGGCGCAGCCGGTGGCGGACATGGGTGAAGGCAATGGCGAAGATCAGCTTCATTGGCCGGGTTTTTCGATTGTGACGATGACGCGCTTCAGATTCCGGATTTCGGGGTTGGGGTCGGTGGCGACGACTTCGCCCTCCTTCAGGCCGGAGATGACTTCAAAGTTGCTGGTGCCCCGAATTCCGATTTCGACCTTGCGTACCACCGGGATGTGGTCGGTCACGACCAGAACATTGGTGTTGTTGAAGACACTGGTCGCCGGAACCAGAAGCACATCCGACTTCTTGCCGGTGATAATATTGATCTCCGCGGTCATGCCGATATGGAGCGGCGTGTCCTCAGGCAGCCCGATGCGCACCCGGAAGGTCTTGGCTACCGGGTCCCCGGCAGGCGTGATCTGCTTGACGTAACCATCCAGAATCTTTCCCGGAAACGCGTCCGAGCGCAGCAGGGCTTTCTGGCCCGGCGTCACCCTGGGCACGTCCTCCTCATTGACCTCGCCAACCACCCACAACGGTCGCGGCAGACCGACCTGATAGAGAATGGTACCCGGATCGACCATGTCGCCAACCTCGCCATCCTCTTTGAGCACCACACCGTCCATCGGTGCCGACAATTCGTAATATCTCAGACGTTCAATCTGGGCAGCGACCTGGGCATGGATCCGGTCAAGTTCGATCTGGGTCTTCTGATAGGCCTGCGCGGTTGTCGCACCTTTCTCCATCAGCTGGCTCTGGCGCTCAAACTCCATGGTCAGGTAGCTTTCCTGGGCGCGCAGGTCTTTCAGCACCGCCTGTCCCTCACGGTCATCGAGTCGCGCCAGACGCTGCCCCATCTTCACCGCCGCACCCTCGCAGCGGCAGCGCTCGACAATGCGTCCGCGCACCAGCGGCGTCAAGCGCGCCCAGGTCTCCGACTCGACCGGTCCGGTGGCATAGACGATCTGGACCGCTTCGCCCCGCACCACCGTGACCCCCTTGATCCAGGTCCCGGCGAGCAGGTACCAGGCGGTTCCCAGCCCGACGGCGAACACCGCCGCCAGGATCGCCAGTTTGCTGCCGAACGACATCCCGCGGCTCGACCGCGGCTCCACCGGCTCCTCCGGTTTCGCCGGGTGAGCAGCCGGCCGTCGCGACGGCTCGCGCTCGGCGGGCCGATGGCGCGGCGCCGGATCCCGGTCACGTCTTGTGTCGGCGACTGGCGATGCCTGCGGCGTGGGCGCCGATTCGGAGCGACTGCGTGACGCCACCATGCCCGCAGCACCATCCTGCGCTGTGGGTCCCAGCGCCGACAGCTCACTCGCCGCGGCCCGCGCCTTGGCGGAGACCTCGGAACTGTCAACCACCCGCGGCATCGGATGCACCGCTGGCGCCGGGCGCGGCAGCGGATGGCTGGAGTTGCGTGTGCCCGACAGTCCGGCCTCCCGGTCGGTAGCGGAGGGCTGGCCGCGGAGCGGCCCGTTCTGGGTTCGACCCTGGAACCGCTCCTGGGACTGATTCCCGGGCCGATCCTGCGGTCCGTGCGCTCCCGGCTGCGGGCGGCCCCGGGCCTGAACCGAAGCGCCATCCGGCTTCTGCGCGCCACGCGAGGTGTCATGCGCGGGCGCAGCCGGCTCCTCCCACATCGAAGTTGTCGATTCCAGCCCCGCTGAGCGACCTTGTGGCAAAGGAGGCTCTCTCGACCCGGAGTCCCCGTAATGGGGTGGCGGCTGGCCGCCGTCCTGCGACCGTCGCGACAGTCGAAGCCCCATAAAAGGCGAGCCCTGCCCCGGGTCTCCGCCAGCCGCGTAAACCGATTCCCCTGCTTCTGCGTAAGCCGGTTCGCGTCGCTTGTCCCCGGATGGCTGCGTCTCGCGCCGTTCCCCGAACGGCTGCGTCTCGCGGCGCGGCGCGAACTGCGGTCCCGGCAGAGGCGCGTGCGCCGCCGCCGCGGCAGCCGGACGCAGCACGGCCTCCGGCCGGCGCGCCGGCGCGGCGGATGGCGGCGGTGTCAGAACCACTTTCGCTGTTTGCGGCTCTTCGAGATGTCCGAGCATCTCGCCAAGCGAAGGCAGCCGAGTACGAGATGTGGTCATGCGCTCATCCCCGGGCCCGTTCTTCGGCTCATCGCTGGTTTCCTCCCTGGGCATTTCCCTGGGCTCATTCCTGCCGCCATCCGCTATCTTCAGATGCGTGTTCAGTGCAGGATTGGCAGCAAGCATGCCCTGCAGATAGCTGCGCATCAGGTGCATATTGAAGACCGGCCAGACCACACCCGCCTGCTCCAGTTCGTGGGCGGTGCGGGAGCAGTCGAAACGCACCGTGGCACGCTCCTGTGCCGCGATGAAGGCCCTCAGCGTCGGTTCATCAAGATCGAGCAGCGGATGAACCAGCGGTATGATCGGCAGTGTCTCGCCGGCGACAAAACGCGCCTTTACGCGACCGAGCCACTCGCGATAGGGGAGGATGGCAAGCGGTTTTTGGGCAATCGCATTATAGAAAGCAAAGACGGTGGCAATAGGTGTCACGCTGGTTGCTGCGACATGGAAGATGCCGCCGCCCCCGGCATGGGCGTCGCCGAGCCGAACCAGCGCGCGCACGGTGGCATCGACCGGCGTGATCATCTGATCGTAGCGGAAGCTGTCGAAACCAGCACCGATGCGGATACAGCTCTCGAGCAGGCGATGGAAGGTCTGCAGCTCATCGTAGCGGCCAAGCTCGGTGTCACCAGTGATCAGACCAAGTCGATAGACATTGCAGGGCACCCCGCGCGCGGCGGCGAGATGGACGAGCTGTTCGCCGACCCATTTGCTGGTGGTATAGCCTTCAGCCCCAAGATGCATTTCGGCCGTGATCGGCGTCCGTTCATTGACCATCCGTATGCCGTCATGGCCATGCGAACTGAACACACCCATGGTCGAAAGATAGTGAACGGTCTTGGGCCGGCCGCTGGTGGCGAGGCGGAGAATTTCCGCGACCCCGTCCACATTGGCCTTTGCCGCACTCTCGAAGCTTTCGAGATGGTTCATGCTGGTGGCCGCATGGAAGATCGCATCCGGCTCTTCGCAGGCACGCAAGCGGCCACGTTCACTGAGGCCGAGGCCCGGCAGAGCGAGGTCGCCGGTGATGACCTCAATGCGGTCCTCGTCGCCGGGACGCCACAGCGACCAGCGTTTGAGGATCTGCTGGAGGCGTTCGAAGCCGCTCCTTTCGTCTGCGGCACGCACCATGCAGAGGACACGCCGGGGGCGCTGATCCAGGAGTTCGCGCAACAGGAAGCGACCAACAAAGCCGGTGGCCCCGGTGAGCAGCACGCAGTCCGGCTTGACCTTCGGCGGCACCGGCAGCGGCTGGATGTCGTCGGGCAGAACGGCTGCCGTTGCAAGATCGACCACGCTGTCCGACACCCCCTCACTGAGGGCTGCCGCCAGCCGGGCCAGCGTCGGGGCATTAAAGGCCGTGCGCATGTCGGCCTTGAGGCCGCGCTGGCGCAGCTCTTCGATCAGGGTCACCGCGAGCAGCGAATGGCCGCCGAGGTCGAAGAAATTGTCGTTGCGGCCGATGCGCTCCACATTGAGAAGCCGCGACCAGATGGCCGCCAGCTGCTCTTCCAGCGGCCCCTGCGGCGGCTCATAGCGGTCGGCGGCAAAAGCCGCCAGCACCGGTGCCGGCAGGGCGTCACGGTCGAGCTTGCCGTTGGCCGTCAGGGGCAGGCTCTCAAGCCGGACATAGGCCGCCGGCACCATATAGTCCGGCAGCCGCCCGGTGAGATGGGAGCGCAGCTCCTCGGCGCCGATGCCCGCATCGCCTGTGAAATACGCCACCAGACGCTTCTCGCCGGGGACGTCCTCGCGCGCCAGCACAGTGGCGTCATGCACGCCCGGATATTCGTTGAGCCGGACCTCGATCTCGCCGAGTTCAATCCGGAAGCCGCGCAGCTTGACCTGGAAATCGTTGCGGCCGAGGAACTCGATGGTGCCGTCGCCAAGCCAGCGCGCCAGGTCGCCGCTGCGGTACATCCGCTCTCCCGGCTCCGCCGCAAAGGGATCTGCGACGAAGCGCTCCGCGGTCAGATCGGGGCGGTTGAGATAACCTCGTCCGACACCCACACCGCCGATATAGACTTCGCCGGCGACCCCGATCGGCACCTCGGCACCTTCGTCGTCGAGGATGTAGATCTTTGTATTGGCGATTGGACGGCCGATATGGAGGATACCCTGCTGCGGCACCTCTCCGGAAGTGGCGACCACGGTGGTCTCGGTCGGACCATAATTGTTGATGAGGCGGAAGCGCGCCGAGGGCGGCGGGTGCTGGCGCAAGCGGTCGCCTCCGGTCAGCAGAATGCGCAGCCGTGCCGGGGCCACGCCCCGCGACAGCACCATTTCCGCGATCGGCGTCGGCAGGAAGCTCACGTCGACCTCCTGCGCCTGCCACCATTCCACCAGATCGAGCGGACTGCGCCCGATTTCCGGCGGTGCCAGGACCAGGGTCGCCCCCACCGACAGCGCCGGCCAGATCTCCCAGGTGGCGGCATCGAAGCCGAAGCCGGCGACACAGGAGGAGCGGTCACCGGCCTTGAGGTCGAAACTGACGCAGTGCCACTGCACCAGGTTGCTCAATTCCTGGTGCGCGATCATCACGCCGCGCGGCGTTCCGGTCGAGCCCGAGGTGTAGATCACATACGCAAGGTGACGCGGTTTCACGTCGCCACGGCCCGGATTACGCTCCGACTCCCGCGCCCAGGCGGCATCGGCGGTGATATCGATCGCCGGCGTCCCCGCGCCATCGCAGCCGATCGCGCTGCGGCCGGATTCATCCAGCAGCATGACCACCGGCGCACTGTCGGTGAGCATGTGGGCGAGCCGTGCCGCTGGATAGGACGGATCCATCGGCACATAGGCGCCGCCGGCCTTGAGCACAGCGAGCACGCCAACCACCATTTCGACGCTGCGCGACACGCAGATCGCCACCCGGTCATCCGGCCGCACGCCATGGTGGCGCAGGTGCTGCGCCAGCCGGTTGGCCCGGGCGTTGAGTTCCTCATAACTTATTTCGCGGCCCTCACAGGCGACTGCGACCGCGTGCGGGGTGCGCACCACCTGCGCTTCGAACAGCTCGTGCATGCAGACGTTCGGCAGATAGCTTGCTTCCGTTGCATTCCAGCCGGTGCCGACATGCTGCCGTTCCTCGGCCCCGCGCATATCAACCCGATCAATCGACTGGTTTTCGTCCGCCACCATCGCCTCGAGCAGGCGAATCCAGTAGTCGCGCCAGCGCTCAATGGTGGAGCGTTCAAACAGAGAAACGGCGTAGTTGAAGTTGCCGAAGATGTCGTCGCCACGCTCCTCCATCATCAGCGTGAGATCGAACTTGGCCGCCTCCATCGCCAGGTCCATCGTGCTGATGCGCAGCCCGCAGAGATCCGGATCATCCTGCGGCGTGTTCTGCAGGGCAAACACCGACTGGAACAGCGGCGTATAGGTCAGGCTGCGCGGCGGCTGCACAATCTCCACCACCTGCTCAAAGGGCAGGTCCTGGTTCTGCTGCGCCGCAAGACTGACATCCCGGACGCGTCCCAGCAGGTCCCAGAAGGAGGGCGAGCCGGTGAGATCGACACGCAGCGCCACGGTATTGACAAAGAAGCCGATCAGATCGGTGATCTCCGCCCGCGCCCGGTTTGCCACCGGACTTCCGATCACCACCTCCGTCTGCCCCGCCAGCCGGCCCATCAGCACGGCATAGGCGGCCAGCATCGTCATATGCAGGGTCGCACCGTGCTCCAGGCTCAGTTCCCGGAGCGCCCTCGACAGCTGCGGCTCCAGGCGCACCTTCACGCCAGCGCCGACATAGTCCGGTTCGGCCGGGCGCGGGTGGTCGGTCGGCAGCGTCAGCACCGCTGGCGCTCCCTTGAGCGTGGTCTCCCAGAATTTCGCCTGCTGCTTGAGGAAATCGCCGGCAAGCCAGCGCCGCTGCCACACCGCGTAGTCGGCATATTGCACGGTGAGCGGCGGCAGCGGGTCTTCTTTGCCATTCGCATAGGCGGTATAGATCGCGCTCATTTCGCGGTTGAGGACGGCGAGCGACCAGCCGTCCGAGACGATGTGATGCATCGTCACCAGCAGCACGTGATCGTTCGGCGCAAGCCGCACCAGGCGCCCGCGCACCAGCGGGCCGTGCTCCAGATCGAAGGGCGCTGCGGCTTCCCGGACCGCCAGACGCTCCAGCTTGGCCTCCGCTCCCGATGCCCCGCTGAGGTCGTGTTCGACCAGCTCGAAGTCGATATCCGCCGGCTGGATGCGTTGCGCCGGCTTGCCGTCCTCCATCACAAAAATGGTGCGCAGCGCCTCATGGCGGGTCACAATGCGCTTGAGCGTGCGGGCCATCGCCTTATGATTGAGTTCCCCGCGCATGCGCAGGCCGCCGGACATGTGGTAGGCGGTACTGGCCTGTTTGAACTGGGCCAGGAACCACAGCCGCTGTTGCGCAAACGACAGCGGCAGCGCGCCCTCCCGCGACACCGCCGTGACCGGTGGCAACTCGCTGACCGGAGCCTCGCTGACCGTGGCGGCCAGATCGGCAAGCGTCGGATGGGCGAAAACCTCCGACAGCGAGACTTCGATGTTCAGGGTCTGGCGCAGGCGCGACACCAGCTGCACGGCAAGCAGCGAGTGACCACCACGCTTGAAGAAATTGTCGTTGCGGCCGATGCGTTCGACGTTGAGGAGTTCCGACCAGATCTCCGCCAGCTTGTCTTCAAGTTCTCCGGCCGGCTCTTCATAGGTACTGCTCCCGAAGGATTCACCCGCAGGCGCCGGCAAGGCGTTACGATCCAGTTTGCCGTTCGGTGTCAGCGGCAGCGCGTGCAGCCGCACATAGGCGGAGGGCACCATATAGTCCGGCAGACGCTCGGCCAGCCCACTGCGCACGGCATCGACGCTGACATCACCCTCCGTGATGAGATAGGCCACCAGCCGCTTGTCGCCGGGGACATCCTCCCGCGCCACCACCGCCGCCTCGCGGACTCCGGGCAGCTCGGCAAGCCGCGTCTCGATCTCGCCCAGTTCGATGCGGAAGCCGCGGAGTTTGACCTGGAAGTCGTTGCGCCCGAGGAACTCGACGGTGCCGTTGGCGAGCCACCGCCCGAGATCCCCGGTACGGTACATGCGCGCACCGGCATGTTCGCTGAAGGGATCGGCGACGAAGCGTTCGGCGGTCAGATCCGGGCGGTTGAGATAGCCATGGCCGACGCCGGGACCGCCGATGTGGATTTCGCCGACCACGCCTGCGGGCACCGGAACCGCGTGCTCATCAAGGATGTAGATCTGCGTGTTGGAGATCGGGCGGCCGAGCGGGATATTGCTGGCGCCCTCGGCAACGGCAGCGACATCATTGGTGATGGCGAAGGTGGTGGTCTCGGTCGGTCCGTAGCCATTGACGAGATGGCCCGGTGCGCTGGCACGCAGCACCTGGCGGAAGGCGTGCGGATCACCGCGGTCGCCGCCGGTCATGAGTACCCGCAAGCCCGAAAACATTCCGGGAATGGCGGCATAGGAGTTGAACAGCGCCGAGGTCAGGAACATCACGCTGATGCCCTGCTCGCGCAGTTCGACCGCAAAACGATCGGGATCGAGCACCGTATCCTGGTCGATGACGACGATGGCACCGCCGTTCAGCAGCGCTCCCCAGACCTCCATGGTGGTGGCGTCGAAGGCCGGATTGGCGACCATGGCCACGCGGTCGCTGGGGGTGAAGACGGTGAAGGTGTTGTTGACCACCAGCCGCGCGATCGCCCGATGCGGAATGATCACCCCTTTGGGTGTTCCGGTCGAGCCGGAGGTATACATCACATAGGCGGCGGCCTCGCCGTTCACGGCGACAGCGGGATTGTCGGTCCAGCCCGTGCCGACGATGACCCGATCGACATCGACCCGATCGGCCGCGCAGCCAGCGGGCAGGATCTGGCCTTCCAGCACCAGAACGACGGCGGCCGCGCAATCGCGGATCATGAAGGTCTGACGTTCCTCGGGGAAGGTCGGATCGACCGGCACATAGGCGGCACCGCATTTGAGCACCGCGAGTTCGGCGACCACCAGTTCGAGCGAGCGTTCCAGCAGGATCGCCGCCCTCCCCCCCGGCTCAAGCCCGCAGCGCCGCAGATGATGCGCAAGGCGGTTGGCCTGTTTGTTCAGTTCGCTGTAGCTCCATTGCTCCCGACCGCAGATCACCGCTGGCGCCATCGGCTGGCGCGCCACCTCGGCCTCGAACAGCTGGTGGATTGCAGCGGATTGCGGATAGGGCACCGTGGTGGCATTCCACGCCTCAATGACCTGACGACGTTCGTCCTCATCAAGGATGCCGATCTCCGAGACTGCGGTCCCGGGCGCCTGTTCCAGGGCATCGGCGATGCCCTCCAGCGCCACCGTCATCAGCCGGCACAGGCGTTCCGCCCCGATCTGGGCCACGGTCTGGCAGTTGAGTTCGAAACCTTCGCCGAGGTCGTCGACCGACAGCGTCACCGGATAATTGGTGCGCTCCTCGCCGGTCAGAATCTCCACGCCCTCAAAATCGCCGAAGCGCATCGCGCCCTCCGGCGCGCTGTGGCGGAAGTTGAGGAGTGCTGTGAACAGCGGCGCCGGCGCCGGTACGCCGGAGCAGCGCTGCGCCAGGGCCAGCGGCGCATGCTCGTGGCGCAGCAGTTCGACCACCAGATCCTGCATCCGCCGCACGGCGTCGGCCACCGGCTCCGAGCCGATCCCGATCCGGATCGGCAGGGTGTTGATAAGCATGCCGATGGCCTGGTCCGCCCCGGCACCGCCCTGCGAGCGGCCGAACAGCACGGTGCCGAAGACCGGGTCGCTGCGTCCGGAGGTGTGTCCGACCACCACGGCAAAGGCAAGGTGAACGAGGCTGGCGACGCTGACCCCGAGAGCGCGCGCACGCGAGCGCAGGCGGAATGCCAGCCTGGGCTCCAGCCTTTGCTCAGCCTTGTCGAGTTCGACGCTTTCGCCGCCGATCTCGAGCACGCCGAAAGGTGCCGTCGGTTCGTCGACATCTTCGAGCATGGTGCGGAAGAAGGCCTCATGCTCGGCTACGCTTACTCCGAAGAGCGCCTGGGCAACGAAGTTGCGGAACGGCACCACCGGCGGCAGGTCGCCGGCGCGGCCCTCGATATGGGCCTGCACTTCCTGCGCCATAACTTCCAGCGCAGTGTGATCAATCACCACATGATGGTGCAGCAGCAGCAGGAGCCAGCGGTTGCGGGGCAGGTCCTGGGCGACATAGCCACGCAGCAGCGGGGCGTGGCTGAGTTCAAGGCGGGTGTTGCGGGCATTGAAGCGCAGGGCCAGCTGGTCGGCCCCGTCCTCCGTCGGATCCAGCTCGACCCTCTCGACGATGAGCGGGGCACGGCGCCACACCACCTGTACCGCGTGCGGCAGATCCTCCCACAACACCGCGCTGCGCAGGATGTCGTGACGCTTGATCACCGCCTCCAGCGCCTCCAGAAAACGCACCACGCGGGGGCGGGTATCGAAGGCCATCAGGCTCGACAGCAGATAGGCGTCGCCTTCATCGCCCATCAGATGGTGGAACAGCACGCCTTCCTGCAGCGGCACCAGCGGATAGATGTCCTGGATATTGGCGGCCCCGCCCCGAACCCGGGCAGCGATGGCGTCGATCTGGCTCTGATCCAGCGTCACCAGAGGCAGCATCTCGGGGGTGACGACCTGGCTGGTGGGCGGAACCAGATTGGGCGGAACCTCAATGCGATTGGTGCCGCCTACGGCCTTGGCCAGTGCGCCCAGCGTCGGCGCACTGAAGAGGGTGCGCATGTCGACCTCGAGCCCCTCGCGGCGCAGCCGTTCGATCATTTTCATGGCGAGCAGCGAATGGCCGCCACGATGGAAGAAGTTGTCGTTGACCCCGATGCGATCGGTGTTGAGAAGTTCGGCCCACACCGCCGCCAGCTTCTTCTCGACCTCGCTCTGGGGCGGCTCGTACTGGTGGCCGGCAAAGGCCGACGCCCCCGGTGCCGGCAGGGCGTTGCGGTCCACTTTGCCGTTGTGGGTCTTGGGCAGCGTTTCCAGCCGCACATAGGCCGCCGGCACCATATAATCGGGCAGCTGCCCGACCAGATGGGCGCGCAGCTCGTCGGCGCCAAGTCCGACATCGCAGGTCAGATAGGCCACCAGGCGTTTGTCCCCGGGGCTGTCCTCGCGCACGATGACGGAGGCCTCACGAACCCCGACATGTTCGGTCAGACGGGCCTCGATCTCGCCAAGTTCGACCCGGAAGCCGCGCAGCTTGATCTGGGAATCGTTGCGCCCGAGAAACTCGATGGTGCCGTCCGGCCGCCAGCTGGCGAGATCGCCGGTGCGGTACATCCGGGCTCCCGGCACAGCGCTGAAGGGGTCGGCAACGAAGCGTTCCGACGTCAGGTCCGGACGGTTGAGATAGCCGCTGCCGACGCCGGGACCGCCGATATGCAGTTCGCCTGCGACCCCGATCGGAACCGGGGCGCCCTCGCCATCAAGGATATAGGCCTGGGTGTTGGAAATCGGCCGGCCCAGCGAAATACTCCTGGCCCCGAATTCGACCGCGCTCACCTCGTGGCTGATGGCATAGGTGGCGGCCTCGGTCGGACCATAGGCGTGCACCACATGTCTGGGCGGGGCGCTGGCCAGCACGTTGCGGAAGGCGTTCGGATCGGCGCGATCGCCTCCGGTCAGCAGGATCCGCAACGAGGAGAAGAATCGCGGAATCGACGCATAGGAGTTGAACAGCGCCGTGGTCAGAAACAGGACGTTGACGGCCTGTTTCTTGATGGCCGCGCCGAGGCGCTCAGGATCAAGCACCGTCTCCTGGTCGAAGATGACAATGGCCCCGCCGTTGAGCAGAGGTGCCCAGACTTCCATGGTCGTGGCATCGAAGGCCGGATTGGCGGCGAAGGCGATCCGGTCGGTCGGCCCGAAATCGGCATAGGCGTTGTTGATCACCAGCCGGGCGATCGCCCGATGCGGAATGATCACGCCTTTCGGAGTCCCGGTGGAGCCCGAAGTATACATCACATAGGCCGGCGCATCGCTGCCCACCCGGACCTTGAGATTGCGGGCGGTGCCCGGCGCCGCGCAGACCACATCGACGTCGACGCGCGCCGCCGCATGGCCGCCGGCCAGCACCTGGCCTTGCCGGACCAGCACCGCGCCGGCACCGCAGTCGCGGATCATGAAGGCCTGGCGCTCGGGCGGAAAGGCGGCATCGACAGGCACATAGGCGGCACCGCATTTGAGCACCGCGAGTTCCGCCACCACCAGTTCGATCGAACGCTCCAGCAGGACGGCGACGCGCCCACCCGGCAACACCCCGCGTTTCGACAGATGGCGCGCCAGATGGTTGGCCATCGAGTTGAGTTCGCTATAGCACAGGCTGCGCCCGCCATCGGTGAGCGCCAGCGCCTCGGGCGAAAGCCGGGCCTGGTTCTCGAACAGTTCGTGGACCGGGGTCTGTTCCGGAAACGCCGCCGCCGTGGCATTCCAGGTTTCAATCAGCAGGCGCCGCTCGTCGGCGGCGAGTATATCGACGCGATCGACGGTCTGGCTGTCATTGGTGACGATTGCCTCAAGCAGGCGGACCCAGTAGCCGCTCCAGCGATCGATGGTCTCGTCGTCAAACAGGCTCGGGGCATAATAGAGCCCGGCGAAGACGTGTTCTTCGGTTTCGACCAGTTTCAGCGTCAGGTCGAACTCAACATCGATATCGGGCGGATCGCGCCAGCTGGTGGCTTCCAGCCCGCCCCAGGACACCGGCACCGGTTCGACCCCCACCTTGCCGAGCAGCAGCGGGATCAGCGGGCTGGCGTCCCTGGCGTTATGCGCCACAAAGGCGGCCTGGAAGAAGGGCGGGCGGTTCTCGCTGCGCGGCGGATTGATCCGCCGCACCAGTTCGGCCAGGGGATAGTCCTGGTTGCGCAGCGCCCGAAAGGCCGATGACTGCAGCTGGCGGATCAGGTCAAGCAGGGTGGTCTGCGGCGTGATGGTGCCGCGCAGTGCCACCATGTTGATAAAGATACCGATGGTGTCGGCCCAGCGGCCGTTGCCGCGCGCCGGCATCGGCGAGGCGACCGTGATCACCTCCTGCCTTGCCACCCGGTGCAGCATGGCGACATAGGCCGAAACCAGCAGGGAGAACATCGGCACCCCGCGATTTTTCGCCACCTCGCGCAAGGCTTCGGTGAGTCTCTGAGACACCACGATCCGGCTGTTGCTGACCTCCGTGATCACCCCCCGCCCACGGGGTCGGTCGGTCGGCAGTTCCAGCTCGCCCTTGTGTTCGCCCAGCAGCCCGGTCCAGTATTTCAGCTGTCTTTCGCCTGCAGCACTCTCAAGAAATTTCTGCTGCTCCCGGACATAGGCGAAATATTCCGGTTCGACGACTTCGACGCTGCTGGCGGGCGCAATCCGCTCCGCCTCCAGCACGCTCCCCAGCTCGTCGATCAGCTTCCAGTACGACCAGCCGTCGAGGATCAGATGGTCATAGACCAGGATCAGGATAAAGTCGTCCACCGCCAGCCGGTAGATGCCGGCCCGCATCAGGGGGGCAACGGTAATATCGAACTCCCTTACCGTTTCCTCGTGCAGGCGCTGGTCGAGTTCCTCCTCCGAAAGCCGCTCGTCGACAAAGCTGACCTCGATCCGGGCGTTCTGGTCAACGCCCTGGCTCGGGGTGCCGTCGATTTCACGAAACCGGGTACGCAGGATCGGATGGCGCGCGGCCTGGAGTTCAAGCGCGGCCTCAAGCCGCGCCCGGTCGAGCGCTCCGCGGACCCGGACACAGAAACTGATATTGCGCAGTGCATTCAGGCCGGGTCGGGTGCGATGGTCAAACCACAGGCTGTGCTGGATAGCAGACAGCGGCTGCCACCCGTCTTCTTCATGCCTCATCTGGGCCCCCGTCGCGCCACGTCCGACGCCCTCAATCCCTGCGCACCATATGACCTACAGGAAAAGACCTGCCGGTGACAAGGCACGCATGCTGTTGCCGGACGCTGGAAGGGGCCGGCTGTGCCAATTCGGTCCGGCGCCGCCCCTCCCCCCGCGCTGCTAATTTTTCCTGCGAATGCTCAACGGCGTCATGTCGGTCCAGACCGTCCTGACATATTCCAGACAGTCGGCCTTTTCGCCCTGCTTTCCCACCGCCTGCCAGCCTCGCGGCACAGCATTGCGCTTGAGCCACAACGAGTATTGCCCCTCGTGATTGACGAGCACAGTGTAAATTTCGGGCTCACTCTCGGGCTTCTCACCCGCGACCTCAGCAGCCATCGCAGCACCTCAGTTCCAAATTGACAAAGTTTTACCACACGTCCACGTCTCAATCACCCAGCGCGCCAGCCTCAACTCACCCTTCGCCGCTGCCGACGGGGGCGAAAGCACAAAGCACGCAAGCCTCCCGTGCCGTCGCACCCCCGTGCTCTCCCGCTCCGGTACGCGATGGCGCTCCTCAAAAAAACATTCTCTTCCCCCCGGGCGTCGGCGTACTGCACGACAATACGCCGACGCTGCCCCTGCCGGTTAAACAACCTCCCCGAAAGACTTTTTCAGAACCGCCGTCGCCACGATGAACTGCGCCCGGATGTCAAATCTGCCTTCCAGACCCCGCAGCGCCATTCGCCATTTCATTGCCCCCCCTCTCAAATCGGCAACTGCAAACATCCCGCGACCAAGATCAATCGACAGCTCGACCTCTCTGAAATCCATGAAGGCGCGCGTGATGTTGTACTGACACTTGAAGAGAGCTTCCTTGGTACAGAAGATCAGCCGGCCCAGAACCCCGGCTCCGTGATGGCCCTGGTGCCGGGCGATCCACGCACGCTCCTCATGCGTACAAATCATTTCTTCGATCCCGGCTGACAGCGATGGCCCCGCTGCCTCAATATCGATCCCGACACCTGCAATCGGCCCCGCCGGCGCCACTGCGACGGCGCAACAATCGTCGGTATGCGAAATACTGCCAACGACTCCGGCCGGCCAGCGCGGAGAGCGATCCGGCAGCGGCAGCAGGGAGCCGACCCGGGCACCGAGCTGCCCCAGCGCCAGACGGGCGTGCACGCGTGCGGTGCCAAACTCCGCCTGTCGTCGGGCGGACGCGCCCCGGATGAACGCCAGTTCATCCGGGTAGAGCCACCGGTTCTGAATACGCGGATAGGCAGCATCGACCACGAAACCGGGTGGCAGCATCCTGTGCAGGGCGTCACGCACGATTTCGGTACTCATGCCACATTTCCATCACAATCGAGGGTTGTGGCATCTGGCATTTCCTTCGGCAACGCGTCAAGCAGCACGCAATCGCTGCGCCGCCGACTACGTCCGGAATCAGGCCGAAATTGGGCGCAAAACAATGGCATTGGCGCCATGCGGTATTCTGATAAGGGATGGGCCGGACAAGGTTTCTCTGTAGTGCGGCTGTTACGACACACACAAAACGCCCTGCTCTTCCCCGGTCTCGCAGCAGGGTCAATCGAACTTTGCTGGTCCGCAGCTGCCGCATGGGGACCGCAGCGGTCCCGCTCAACCCACGCCGCAGAAGCCTCATCCCGCATCCTGTGAAGGGCGACGCCAGCGGCGGTGCCGGTGCGGCACCGCAGCGGCGCCTGCCGTCGGCGGATGGTAGCGGGCCGCAACGTCCGTCGCAGCGGCCAGCAGCACTCCAACTCCTTAGTAGAAAGGAAGTTGCCACGGCGCCGCCGCCGGCCGCCACCCGCCATGCTGTCGCCACAATTCCAGACAGCCCGCGCCAATCATCATCTCATTTCCGCCGCAATTTCGACAAGAACCGGCACGCCACCGAATCTCCCGCGTCGCAACCGTCAGTTGCGCTGCATGCAGGGAGAAAAGTCCCTGGCAATCTCTCCCGAAAAGACCCCTGCAGCCGCGACGAGCGGCGATGCAGGAAAGGTCCCGCCAGCTGCCTCCCGCTTTTCGGGGAATTCCTCTTTCCACTTGATAGAGCCAACTTGCCAGTTGCTCCTGTTCCAGCAGGAAACTGCCGCCCGATGAGGGGTAGCCCGGCACCCCCGGGGACCGGCTTTCATTCAAAGGGGGGGCCGGGAGCCCGGTGCCGGAACTCTTTTTCCAGGGCCCTTTTTTGCGCAGATGACGGTCCAGCTCTCCCTGGCTCACGGTCGCGTCGACCATCGCTGCGTGCAGGGCGCACCGCACTCTGCCCCCACCGCGGTATTCTTCTACAGCGCGACAGTGATTTCTTTCTCCAGCCTTCCGTTGCGGAGATCTGCAACGAAGGGCCCGCACCCCTGCCTCAAGGGAGGCCGGCTTTCGCCTGGCGCGCCCCGCTGCCAGATGGCGTTTTCAGGGTTCGCCGCAGGGAGAAATTGCGCCCCTGGCAGGACCATCCGCCCGCGCGGCCCTGCTGTCCTTTCGTGAACGCCCCCGCCGGGCCTGGCGCCCCGGGCCCGCACCCCCAGGCGGGTCGAAGCCGCAGCGGATCCCGCGCACATCGCCGATCCGCTGCGACCCGCAAAGCGCGCCCCTTCAGTCCGGGCTGTTGAGATCTTCCGGCCTCGGCATCAGGACGATGTTGTAGCCGGAATCGACATAATGGATCTCGCCCGTGACCCCGCCCGACAGATCGGACAACAGGTAGAGCGCCGCACCACCGAGTTCATCAAGAGTAACGCCGCGTCCAAGCGGCGAATGTTTCTGCTGGTAGGCAAAGAGCGCGCGCGCGTCGCCGATGCCGGAGCCCGCCAGCGTACGCACCGGACCTGCCGAGATGGCGTTGACACGGATGCCGCGCGAACCGAAATCAAAGGCGAGATAGCGCACCGAAGCCTCGAGTGCGGCCTTGGCGACACCCATGACATTGTAGTTCGACATCGCCCGCATCGAAGCGCCGTAGCTCAGCGTCAGCATCGCCCCGCCCTGCGGCATCATCTCCGCGGCGCGCCGGGCGATCTCGGTGAAGGAGAAGCAGGAAATCACCATGGTGCGCGAGAAGTTCTCCCGGGAGGTGTCGGCGTAGCGCCCCTTGAGTTCATTGCGATCGGAAAAGCCGATGGCATGAATGACGAAGTCGAGCTGGCCCCATTTCGCCCGCAGCGCCTCAAACGTGGCGTCGACCGTGGCGATGTCCTCGACGTCACAGGGCAGTACCAGTTCAACGCCGAGCTGTTCCGCCAGCGGTCTGACCCGCCGCCCCTGGGCATCGCCCTGGTAGGTGAAGGCCAGTTCCGCTCCATGGCCATGGAGCGTCTTCGCCATGCCCCAGGCAATCGAATGGTCGTTGGCAATCCCCATGATCAGGCCACGCCGGCCCTTCATCAATTCCTGCATCTGTCGCTCCTCTATGTGCCGGTGTCTGCAAGGAAACCGGGGCGCGCAGCAGGGGCCGCGCCGCGCCGGATAACGTTGGTCAAAGAGCGCGCACCATCGCCCGCGCCGGAAAGGGTTCTCTCACCTCGCACCCGCCCACAGCCCGGGAGGTCCGCCATCTCCTGTCCGCGCCGCAGCGCAGAGGCGCACGCCCCTCACTGGACAAAGGCAGATCCGGCCTCCTCAGGCATCCAAGAGGCCAAACACCAGCGTGGCGTTGGTGCCGCCGAAGCCGAAGGAATTCGACAGCACGGTCGACACCCGCGCGTTATCGACGCGCTGGCGCAGAATCGGCATGTCCGCAAAGGCCGGATCGAGTTCCCGGATATGGGCGCTTTCGCAGATGAAGCTGTGATTCATCATCAGGAGAGAATAGATCGCTTCCTGCACCCCGGTGGCGCCCAGGGAATGACCGGTCAGGGCCTTGGTGGCCGAAATCGGCGGGCATTTGTCGCCGACACCGAACACTTTGCGGATGGCCTGCATCTCGGGTGGATCTCCGGCCGGCGTCGATGTGGCGTGCGGATTGATATAGTCGATGGGCCGATTGACGGTCGCAAGCGCCATGCGCATGCAGCGCTCGGCACCCTCGCCCGATGGCGCAACCATGTCGTAACCGTCCGAGGTGGCGCCGTAACCGATGATTTCGCCGTAGATCCGTGCGCCCCTCGCCCTGGCATGGGAAAGTTCTTCCAGCACCAGCACACCGGCACCTCCCGCGATCACGAAACCATCGCGGTTCACGTCATAGGGCCGCGATGCAGTCGCCGGCATGTCGTTAAATTTCGAGGACATCGCGCCCATGCCGTCGAACAGCACGGACAGGGTCCAGTCCAGCTCCTCACAGCCGCCGGCGAAGATCACATCCTGCTTGCCCAGCTGAATGATCTCATAGGCATTGCCAACACAATGGTTGGAAGTGGCGCAGGCCGAGGAGATCGAATAGTTGACGCCCTTGATCTTGAACCAGGTCGCCAGTGTCGCCGATGCCGTCGAGGACATCGCCTTGGGCACCGCAAAGGGGCCGACACGCTTGGGGCCCTTGGAACGGGTGATATCGGCGGCGTCAACGATGGTGCGCGCCGACGGACCGCCGGAGCCCATGATGATCCCGGTGCGGAAACTGGACACCTGATCGGGCGCCAGACCGGAATCGGCGACTGCCTGTTCCATGGCGACATGATTCCACGCCGCCCCCTGACCAAGGAAGCGCATGGCACGACGATCGACCACGGTCGCCGGATCGAGCGTGGGAAGACCATGGACCTGGGAGCGAAAGCCGAGTTCGACATGCGCCGGCGCACGCGATATTCCGGATCTTGCCTCGCGAAGGCTGGTGAGCACTTCCTGGCTGTTGTTTCCGATGGACGAGACAATACCCATCCCGGTGACTACAACCCGTCTCATGATTGCCTCGCACTGATTATCGAACTCAATTCAGCCTGGCCCCGCACCCTGTTTGAACAGCCCGACTTTGAGATCCCGGGCACGATAGATGATCGTGTCATCGACCGAAAGCCATCCGTCGGCAATGCCGAGCACCAGCTTCGACCGCAGCACCCGTTTGACATCGACATTATACACTATCTTTCGCGCCTCGGGCAGCACCTGGCCGCCAAACTTCAGTTCGCTCAAGCCCAGCGCCCGGCCCCGACCCGCGCCTCCAGTCCATCCAAGGTAAAACCCTACCATCTGCCACAAGGCATCAAGCCCGAGGCAGCCCGGCATCACCGGGTCATTCTTGAAGTGACAGCCGAAAAACCAGAGATCCGGCTTCACATCGAGTTCCGCACGCACCACGCCCTTGCCGAATTCGCCTCCCGTCTCGGAAATTTCCGTGATGCGATCGAACATCAGCATCGGAGGCAGCGGCAGTTGCGCATTGCCGGGGCCGAACATCTCGCCACGGGCACATGCCAGCAAGTCTTCATAGTCGTAACCGCTGCGCCGATTCAGCATCTTCAGCCTCTATGCCTTTCCATGGAAGAGCCACGACGCCCCGATGGCGTCATCCTGCCCGGACATCGTGGCAATATCGGGTCATTCGCCAAGATGTCACCCACCACAGCCCGATGGCACACCGTGAAACCGCCACCGCGTGGGTGCAATCGCAAAAACCCGACCAGACAGAACGCCTGCGTCTCTAACACAGGGCCTGCCTGCGTCAAAGCACCCCTTTTCCCGGGAATAAGGTTTACGGTCTCCAAAGGACTGGCGCCGCTGTCCCTGTGCTTCAATCGCCCCTCGACCGGCGCCTCGCACGCGCTGGGGCAACCGCACAGAACCGCGCCAGCTGCCGCCTGACGGCTCCGTGGAGAAGCAGCGACCTCGCCGGACCGGCCCGCCGCCACAACTAAAAGGCGAGCGCAGCTAACAATGCTCGCAGAGATCGCCGCGCCAGGTCTCATGCCGGCTGCACCAGGAGAGATTGCAGCCGTGCAGTCATCCCGGATCGCGCAAGATGCCACGGCTCAATTGCACCAGCATGACAGAGATGCGAACGACTGGCAGGGGCGATCCGGATCCAGGGCGATCCGGGCCAGGATTGAAAAGCCGTTGCGCCCGGCGGGCGGCAAGCGCCGCCAGCAAAGGGGCCTGCCGTTCAGTCGAGCTGTTCGGCGGCGTAGACCCCCCACAGCCGCTCCTGCTGGATCCAGCCGTCAAAGGCGTCGCCGCTGACCCGGCACCAGCCGGTGTTGCATTTCTTAACCTGAACCAGAACACCGGCCTGCAGCCGCGCCGCAATCGTGCTCGCGGTCTCGGCGCGTTCATAAATCGGCGCCAGATCGGTCTTATTCTTCATCGTGACCACGGCGGTACGCCGCCCCGAGAGCAGCGAATGATAGACCCAGCCTTCCGCACCCTCCGAATCGCGCACCTTGCGCCAGTTTTCAAACTCGGCGGTGATTTCCACCGGCAGTCCGGCGCGGGTATAGATCCAGGTGATGTCGTTGTCCTTGGTGGGACCGGAACGGACATTGACGTGGTCCGATTTGAGACTGACATAACGTGGCACCGGCAGCCCGCTGGTGATCTGGCCACCACTGGCGGCATATCCCGCCTGACAGAAAACCCCCGACATCATGCCCGCAAGCATCACCACCCACACACGCACCAACGCCATCTCCCCGTCTCCCAACAGATCCCCACCCAAAGCCGGCCGGCAAAATCCCTCACCCCTGACCAGGCCACCCCTTCTCTGCCTGCCAGGGCCGCCCCGGTTCTTCGCCTCACAGCTGTCGTCGTTCTTGTCTTGGCCCCGCCTTCTGCTAGAGGAGGACAGAACGACAATAGCCGGCCTGCCTTTTTCCGGAACGGAAAACATCGGCACAGCCCAAACTTGAAGAACCAGGGGACGCGACAGACAGTGTCGGGCACCCGGGTTAACGAGGTCTGAACATTCCGTCGCTGGCGACAAAAGTGGGACCCGTAGCCTCGTGAGAGCAGGACATGTCGGTTAAGAAGAAACCCCTTGTCGTCGTCACGCGCAAACTGCCGGATTCGGTCGAAACCCGGATGCGGGAATTGTTCGACGCCAGGATCAATCTCGACGACACCCCGATGACGCCCGAAGAGATCCTCAAGGCGGCGTGCACGGCCGACATTCTGGTGCCCACCGTCACCGACCAGATCGGCGCCGAGGTCATCAGCCATCCCGACTGCAGGCTGCGACTGATCGCCAATTTCGGCAATGGCGTCGACAATATCGACCTTGCTGCAGCGCAAAGCCGCGGCATCACCGTCACCAACACCCCGCGGGTGCTCACCGAAGACACCGCCGACATGACCATGGCGCTGATTCTGGCGGTGCCGCGGCGCCTGATCGAAGGCGCCAACATCCTCAGCGAGGGACGCAGCTGGGCCGGCTGGTCTCCGACCTGGATGCTCGGTCACCGCATCGGCGGCAAACGCCTCGGCATCCTCGGCATGGGCCGCATCGGCCAGGCGGTGGCGCGGCGCGCCCGGGCTTTCGGGCTGCAGATCCACTATCACAACCGCCGCCCGGTGGCGCCCCAGATCGCCGAGGAACTGTCGGCCACCTATTGGGAAAGCCTCGACCAGATGCTGGCACGGATGGACATCATCTCGGTGAACTGCCCGCACACACCGGCGACCTTTCATCTCCTGTCGGCACGCCGGCTCAAACTGATCCGCAAGGAGGCCTATATCGTCAACACCGCCCGCGGCGAAGTCATCGACGAGGAAACCATGATCCAGCTGATCGAGAGCGGCGATATCAGGGGTGCCGCCCTCGACGTCTTCGAACATGAACCCGCCGTCAGTCCGCGACTGCTGCGCCTCGCCAAAACCGGCCGGGTAACCATCCTGCCGCATATGAGTTCGGCGACCATCGAGGGACGGGTCGAGATGGGCGAAAAGGTGATCATCAATATCCGCACCTTCCTCGACAATCACCGGCCGCCCGACCGGGTGCTGCCCGGCATCCTTTAGAAGAGCGGCGCGGCCGCTCCCGGATCCGGCAATCCGCCACTTTCCTGTCCGCCACTTTCCTGTCTGCCAGTTGGGGAACGCGCCTGTGCTGGAGATCCGCGAACTCACCAAAAGCTACAGCGCGGCCGGCGAAGAGGTCGCGGTGCTGCGCGGGGTCAATCTCGACATCGCCCGCGCCGAGCGCGTCGCCCTGACCGGCGAATCGGGCAGCGGCAAGAGCACGCTCCTGCATCTGATCGCAGGACTCGACGCCGCCGACAGCGGGCGCATCACCCTTGATGGCGCCGGGATTACCGCACTCCCCGATGCGGCGCGTGCAGCGCTGCGCCGCCGCACCATTGGCCTCGTGTTCCAGCAGTTCAACCTGATCCCAAGCCTGTCGGTGGCCCATAATCTCAGCTTCCAGGCCCGCCTCGCCGGCTGCCATGACCCCGGCTGGGAGGCCGAACTGGCAGAACGGCTGGGGCTTGCCCCACTTCTCCGGCGCTATCCCGAGCAGCTTTCCGGCGGCCAGCAGCAGCGCCTGGCGATTGCCCGGGCGCTGGCGGTCAAGCCGCTTCTCCTGCTCGCCGACGAGCCCACCGGCAATCTCGATGAGGCCACCGCCGATGAGGTGCTGCTTCTGACCCGCGACGTGGTGTCGCGTACCGGCTGCGCTTTTGTCATGGTGACCCACAGCCATCGCCTCGCCGCCACGCTCGACCGCCGCCTCGAACTCCATGCCGGGCAGATCCGATGAGACGGGCGCTGTGGATCCTCGCCGTGCTGCTGAGCCACTGGTGGCGCCACAAGATGCAGCTGGCGACCCTCCTGATCGGACTGATCGCCGCCACCGCCCTGTGGAGCGGCGTCCAGGCCATCAACCAGCAGGCGCGGGCGGCCTATGACCAGGCAGCCAATGTGCTCGGCCCCCGCGGCAGCGCCATGCTCGCCGCGGTCGATGGCGGCCGCTTCCCGCAAAGCCTGTTCATCACCCTGCGCCGTCAGGGCTGGGCGGTGTCGCCTGCGCTCGAAGGCAGGGTCGAGATCGAGGGCCGTTCCTTGCGCCTCATCGGCATCGAGCCGGTGACGCTGCCGCCCGGCTCCGGCACCAGCCAGCTCAACCCCGACGACCTCGCCCGCTTCCTCGGCCCCCCGGGCCAGATGCGGGCAGCACCCGAGACCATGGCGCGGCTGCGGCTGCAGCCGGGAGACAGCGCGCATGCGCGCAATGGCGCGGCGCTGCCGCCGCTGACACCTGATCCGCAACTGGCGCCGGGGGTGCTGGTGGTCGATATCGGCATCGCCCAGCGCCTTCTCAACGCCAAAGAGGAGCTGTCGCACCTCGTGGTCACAGACCGGCTTGAGGATCTGCAACAGGCCCGCTCCAGCCTTGAGGCTGCTGTCGGCCCGCGTCTGGCGATTGTCGCTGCCGACAGTTCCACCGAGCTGGAGCAGCTGACCGACAGTTTTCATCTCAATCTCACGGCGTTCGGCCTGCTGTCCTTCCTGGTCGGGCTGTTCATTGTTCATTCGGCCGCAGGCCTTGCCTTTGAACAGCGCCGGCCGATGCTGCGGGTGTTACGCGCCTGTGGCGCTTCTTCGCGCATGCTCAATGCGGTGCTGGCGTTCGAACTGGTTGCGCTCGCTCTCGCAGCCGGTCTCGTCGGGCTTGTGGCCGGCTACTTCATTGCCGGCCTGCTGCTTGCCGATGTCGCCGCAACCCTTAACGGGCTCTATGGCGCCGAGCTGCCCGGGGAGCTGGTGCTGCGCCCCCAGTGGTGGCTCTCCGGCATGGCGATCAGCATCCTTGGCGCCCTGGCGGCGGCCTCAAGCAGCATGATCAAGGCCTTTTCGCTGCCGCTGCTCAACGCCGCCCAGCCTCATGCCTGGCACCAGGCCCAACGGCGCTGGCTGCGCATCCAGAGCGGCTTCGCCCTTGGCGCCTTCGCGGTGATGATCGCGCTCGCCCGTTATGGCCAGACGCTGGACGCCGGTTTCGGGGTCGTCGCCGCCCTGATGCTCGGTGCCGCCCTGCTGCTGCCGGTGGTGCTGGAGGCGCTGTTGCGGCTGTGCGGCGGCCTTGCCCGCAGGCCGCTTTCCTCCTGGTTCTGGGCCGACTGCCGCCAGCAGCTGCGGGCATTGTCGCTGGCCCTCAGCGCCCTGTTGCTGGCCCTCGCCGTCAATGTCGGCGTCGCCACCATGGTCGAAACCTTCAGCCGCACCTTTTCCACCTGGCTTGATGGGCGCCTCGCCTGCGACGTCTATGTCACCGCCACCAGCGACAGCCAGGCACTCGACATCGTGCGCTTTCTGTCGCAGAATTCCGGGGTCGAGGCCGTCCTGCCCAGCGGACACGGCCAAACCCGGATCGCGGGACAGACGGTGGAACTGCTCGGTCTGCCCGATCACCCGCGCTATCGCAGCCGCTGGCCGCTGCTGGCGCAAAAGGGCGATCCCTGGAGCGAACTGGCGAGCGGGGATGGAGCCTTCATCAGCGAGCAACTGGGGCAGCGACTCAAGCTGGATGTCGGCGATCGCCTTGCTGTTCCAACCCCCGATGGCGACTGGTGGGTGACCATTGTCGGCCGCCATGCCGATTACGGCAATCCCCGGGGGCAGATTGCGGTCAATACAGCCGCTCTTGCCCGCCACTTTCCCGGCAGTGCGCACAATCGCGTCGGCATTCTGGTCGGCCCCGAGCAGAAAGGGCGCCTGATCAAAGACCTGCGCCAGGCCTTCGCGCTCAATGAGACCACTGTGACCGATCAGGCCTCGGTCCGGGACGAGGCCCTGCAGATCTTCCATCGTACCTTTGCCGTGACCTCGGCCCTCAACGGCCTCACGCTGGCGGTGGCGGCAATTGCGCTCCTCACCAGCCTGCTCACGCTTGCCAACAGCCGCCTGCCGCAACTGGCGCCGTTATGGGCGATCGGCATCACCCGCCGCCAGCTCGCCGCAATCGAACTCCTCAGGACGCTGGCGCTGGCACTGTTCACCGCCATGCTGGCCCTGCCGGTTGGATTGCTGGTGGCCTGGTGTCTGGTCGCCATCGTCAACGTCAAGGCCTTCGGCTGGCGCCTGCCCTTCTATGTCTTTCCCGTCCAGCTCCTCACTCTGATCGCGGTGACGCTGCTCGCCGCCATGGCTGCAGCTCTCATTCCGGTGACCCGGCTGGCACGGATGCACCCCGCCACCCTGGTCAAGGTATTCGCCAATGAGCGCTGACATCAACCGGCGCCGCCTGATCGCCGCCACCCTGGGCCTGGCACTGCCGGCCCCGCTGCACGCCCAGAGCTATACCGGGCCGGGCTATGCCGGGCTGGGCCGGAGCGCCGAAGGTTTCAGAGCGGTGACGCCGGGAAAAGTGTTTTCCTTTCCCGCCGACCACGGCCCCCATCCCGACTACCGCATTGAATGGTGGTACCTTACCGCCAATCTCCACGACAGCACGGGCCGGCCTTTCGGTCTGCAGTGGACGCTGTTTCGCCAGGCCCTGACGCCCGGGCCGCAGGAAGAGGGCTGGGCCAACCGGGCGCTGTGGATGGGCCATGCCGCGGTGACCTCGTCCCACGCCCACCGCTTCGCCGAGCGTTTCGCCCGTGGCGGCGTCGGTCAGGCCGACGTGGTGGCAAAACCCTTCCACGCCTGGATCGACGGCTGGGAGATGAAGGGGCAAAGCGACAGCGATGATCAAAGTCTGTCCCCGCTCACGCTTTCCGCCTCCGGCCCCGGTTTTTCCTTTTCGCTCAGGCTTGAAGCCACCCATCCTGTGGTGCTGCAGGGCGATCACGGCTTCAGCCGGAAATCGCCCGGTGGCGCGGCCTCCTATTATTACAGCCAGCCCTTCTTCCACGCCCGCGGCCGGCTTACCATCGACAATCAGGTGAACGAAGTTGACGGCCCCGCCTGGATGGACCGCGAGTGGAGCAGTAAGGCGCTGGCCGCCGACCAGAGCGGCTGGGACTGGATGGCGCTGCATCTGGAAGGCGGCGACAGGCTCATGCTCTACCGCCTGCGCCAGCAGGACGGCAGCTTCACCGCAAGCGGCAACTGGATCACGGCGGCCGGCGACAGCACCGCGATTGCGGCATCCCAGATCGCGATGACCCCGATCGCCCGCCACCAGGTCGCCGGCCGCAGCATCCCCCATCGCTGGCACATCGCCATCCCCGCGCAAGGGCTCGCCATCGATTGTGAGGCCCTCAACCCCGATGCCTGGATGGCAACCCGCATCGCCTATTGGGAGGGACCGATCACCATAACTGGCAGCCATGTCGGCGTGGGCTATCTCGAAATGACCGGCTACTGAGCGCCCCCGCTGGATCGGCGCAACGCAGCACCCGCAACGAGTACCAATGGCATGATTTTCCTCCGCCCGCGTTCGGCGGCTGCTGCCGGTTGACGGAGCTGCCTTCCATCAATTTATCCGGCAACATAATGCAGGGGCCGTTGATGCCGCCGTCGCTGCCATTTGCGGCCTTTCCATAACCGCCTGCCTCGGGCACAATGAACAGGAGGCCGTTCCGTGGAGGATGCGTGGCGCGCATCCCCACTGGCGTGAGTGCGACAGCCGACATCATCGTCCGGCGGAACGGTCGATTATCCAGCTTTGGCACCCTGCCGATCCACGGAGGCTCCTGATGTACACCCTCACCGCTCTGGTCACGCTGCTTGCTGTCGTTTTCTACAGCGTTCTCACTATCGACGTCGGCCGCGCCCGTGGCAGGCACGGCATCCAGGCCCCCGCCACCACCGGCAATCCCGATTTCGAGCGACGCTACCGCGTGCAGATGAACACGCTGGAATGGATGCCGATCTTTCTGCCCTCGCTGTGGCTGTTTGCCGCCACCATCAGCGACCCGATCGCAGCCGCCATCGGCCTGGTCTGGATCATCGGCCGTATCATCTATTCCATCAGCTATGTCAGCCTGCCGAGCAAGCGCCACGCCGGTTTCATGATCCAGTTCCTGGCCGTCTTCGCCCTGTGGGCCGGCGCGTCTGGAGCGCTGACCTGGAAGCTGATCCACTGAAGGCACGCATCCACAACCGACCCGACTGCCGGCACCCGGCAGAATATGTGGCGGGTATCCGGGCCCGCCACACTGGCGAAGGAGGCCGGATCCATCCTGCCCCAGGGCTGACACGCCTGCCTGAGATCTGACGACAGGGCTCTGGCGCAAATCCGGCGCGTGCACAGCACACCGGATTGCGCTTGCTGAGGGTCGATGTTCGCTCCGGGCAGCCAGGATCATGCCCACGGCATTTCTGCTCTTCATGGCAAATGAAATGTAAATGGATAACCTCCAACAGCTGCTACACGATGGAAAAAGGGCGCTCGACGCAGAGGACTATTCTGTAGCGTTCCGTTGTTTGCTGCCTTGCGCGCAAGCAGGGAACGCTAAAGCTCAGGAAATCGCTGGTTTCCTCTATTCCGCTGGTTTCGGCAGGCAATAACACAAGGTCGACGGGGTGCAGCAGATAACCTCGCGACCCTGTATCTGACGAGCGAACCAAGAAACCACGAAGAGGCGAGGAAACTGTATCTGAAAGCTCGGGAATTCGGATTTGTGGTGGCGCCGGACGAGTGATATGACCAGATGCAAAAGGAGTCTGGGCAGTAGGAGCAGAATGGCCACCGTCCCAATAGGGGTAGATCAGATGCGGTTTACTTCGTGAAACCATCCTGGTTGTCAGACCACTGGGGCAGGTCTTCCGGAAGGAAGCGGGCCGGCACAGGCCCCGGCTGGCGCCCGCCTCAAGGGGGGATTCGTCATAAACCAATGGTACCCCAACGGCCGGGAAATGCTCCCGGGTCCAGCCCCTCCTCGTCCGCCAAATCCCCCCTCGCCTGTCAAGCCATGCTCGCGAAATTTTCTTCTTTACCGAATTTCGGTTTTGCCCCATCACTTTTCCTCCCCGGCCAGGAAGACTGGCGGATCGTCACGAATCGCTGCACCGCCGAAGGACTGTGATGACCGTTTTCAGACTGAAGCAATTGGCATCCACCTCCATCCATGCCGCCGCCGATGCCTTCGGCTGGGATTTTGACCGGGCGGAGCTGATCGCCGACGGGGTTGTTCACGGCATCGGCGTCCTCTTTGGCCTCATCGCTGCCACCGTCCTGGTCGTGCTGGCAGCAATCTATGCCCGCGCGCTCGATATCGTCGGCGTGTCGATTTATGTCGCCGGGCTGCTCTCGATGCTGGTGCTGTCGGCCACCTATAACATCTGGCCGGTGTCGCGTGCCAAATGGGTGCTGCGGCGCTTCGATCACTCCGCGATCTATCTCCTGATCGCGGGGACCTATACGCCGTTCATTCTCGGGATGGATCACAGTGTGTTCGCGCTGGCGCTTCTGGTTGGCGTATGGTGCATGGCCATATTCGGCATTGTGCTCAAGCTCTGCTTTCCCGGACGTTTCTATGGCATCTCGGTCGGCATTTACCTTGCGATGGGCTGGAGCGGAATCATGCTCTATGACTCGGTGGTGAATGCGTTGCCGACGCTGGCGCTATCGTTCGTGGTAGCAGGCGGGGCCCTCTATTCCTTTGGCGTGATTTTCCACGTCTGGCGGCGTCTGCGTTTCCAGAACGCAATCTGGCATGGTTTTGTCCTGGCCGCCGCAGCATGCCACTATACCGCTGTGCTCGATTTCGTGTTGAGCTGACATCCTCCGTCGGCTCAAAAACCCGGAAGTCGTCGCCGCCATTCCTGCGCCACTGTCGTTTAACTGGAGGTGAGCTTTGGTAACGACACCCGATGCGGAGGCATTGATGGCCAGGGAGGCCGCTGAAAGGCTTGCATCCGCCATTCAATCCGGGGCTGATGTTCGAGCCTGTCTTGCTGAAGACGGAGAAGACATTATCCTGCCTTTGAGCGCAGTCCGGATGCTTATCGATATCTTACTGGTAACAGCAGAACACGGACCGGTCTCGTTTGCTTCCTATCCGGTTGAGGTCACAGCACAACAGGCCGCAGACCTCCTGAACGTTTCGCGGTCCTGTTTTGACGAGTTGCTCGACAAAGGAGAAATCGACTCCCGGACGGTGGGATCGCATCGGAATGTGAGGGTGCCGAACCTTCTTGCCTACAAGGCAAGGTCAGACGCCGCCCGTCGCGATGCGATCGCGGCGATGGTGGCGCAAGCACAGGAACTCAACCTTCCAGGATAGCCGAGTTCACGATCGTCCTTGATGCCAATGGTCTGTACGGCCGACCTATCCGAAGCCTTCTCCTGGAACATACCGGATGGGTCTCTTCGGTGGGGGTTGGAACGGTTGTGGAGGGTGAGCAGTCAGGGGTCTTGAGCGAGGGGCTGGCCATCTGTTCTGCTCGCCGCGGGGGTTGATCGGAGAGTTCGTTGCCGGGTGTGTGCCGGTTCTCTCACGGACTGCGACCCTGGAGTGTAATGAATTTCTCGCGTCCACTGAGGCGGCAACAGGTTGGCCATGGCCAATTCCAGGATCGTTCTTCTGTCGCGACCGTCGGCGACGTTCCACAGCCTCACCGTGTGATCGTCGCTTGCCGACGCCAACGTGCTGCCATCCGGAGATAACACAACCTTGTTGACGGTGGAGGAGTATCCAGCGAAAATTGAAAATCGTGAGATCGCGTCCCGACAGCCAGCGCCTGATTTGTCCCGAGGAGGCCAGGCTGCGAGCCGGCCGGTTTTCCCGGGGTTTCTGGCAGGATTCGTGGGGGGATCGCTCGTTGAGGACCAAGCGGGATCCAGGGTCCGGGATCGAGCCAGTCTGCTTGCACCACGAATGGCGGGACGATATCGGCGCCGACAATCCGGTGTTGGCGATCGACAGTTTTGTCGGCGCTCGTAACCTTGCAAAGCCCGGGTTTCAACTGAACCGGAAGCGGGGGTTCCGATGCGGCGCCCGTTAACCATGTTCCTGACACGTTGCCTCGGCCGGATCGCGCGACGACGCTCATAATTCAGCGATCGGTAGAAAATCTGGCTGCGGGGGTGTCCGCGAAACGATGGATGTCCGATCTATTCAAGGAGTGCGCGGACACGAAACAGAAAGTCGGAAACCCATGGAAGCCCAGCGTTCCGTATTCCATCAATATAATCGCTCACATCAAGCGGGGTCCCGGTAGTGTGCGCGATCGGCTTTCGCCGCTGCAATGAGGATGCCTGCCGATATCTGATCAAGATAGAGAATGAAATCATCGGGGTGACGGATAGAAATCCCGAATTTCTGGAGTTCGGCGGCAGGAAAATCCCTCCCGTTGAACGTAACGATGGCACTCGCTTTAGCCCGAATCGCTGCCGCAAGAACATGGCGATCGTCTGTCGAGGCTCGCTGTCAACAGTCAACAGGGAGCGGCCATCCCGCGCCATCCGGCAGAAACGCAACCGAGCTGACTCTGCCCGAATGTCTCCTGCACCGGAGGTCCCCTGTTCATTTTCCGCCCCAGGGCCAGCCTGACCAGCACAAGGGCGCCCTGCCGAAAGGTCCGCCCCCCAGCCGCACCCATCCGCCTGGCGCGACTGCCGCCAAGCCATCATCGGCCGGGTCCATGATTTTGGTGGGCGTGCCAAACCGCTCCACGCTCTGCAAAGCCCAGGCAAAGCGTGCTCCAATGGCGACAACTTCAGTGGCTGACGCGACTAGCGGGTCAGGGGACAGCCGCTGTCTTTGGCGCTCGGATAGGCCTCCGATCCCGGAACCGTGGCAAGCAGCCTGTAATAGTCGAAGGGTGCGGTCGATTCGGACGGCTTCTTGACCTCGAACAGATACATGTCGTGGACCATGCGGCCGTTCGGCTGCACCCGCCCTTGCGCGAAGTCGTCGTCGACCGGCAGTTCTTTAAGCTTGGCAGCGACCGCATCGGCGTCCCTGGTGCCCGCCGCCTTGACCGCCTTGAGATAGCTCAATGTCGCCGAATAGGTGCCAGCCTGCACCATGTTCGGCATGCGCCCGACGCGCTTGAAATAGCGCTGCCCGAAATTGCGGGTGCGGTCGTTCAGGTTCCAGTAATAGCCTTCGGTCAGCACCAGCCCCTGGGCTGCCTCCAGGCCGAGACCATGGACTTCGGCGAGTGTCATCAGAAGGCCGGCGAGCTTCTGGCCGCCGGCAACGACCCCGAATTCCGCCGCCTGCTTGATCGAGTTGGTGGTATCAAGCCCGGCATTGGCGAGGCCGATCACCTTGGCCTTCGAATCCTGGGCGCGCAGCAGGAAGGAGGAGAAGTCGGAGGAATTGAGCGGCACCCGCACCGAACCCAGCACCTTGCCGCCATTCGCAGTCACGATCTCGCTGGTGTCCTTTTCGAGCGAATAGCCGAAAGCATAATCGGCGGTGAGGAAGAACCAGCTGTCGCCACCGGACTTTACCAGCGCCCCCCCGGTACCGACCCCCAGCGCATGGGTGTCGAAGGCCCAGTGGAAGCCGTAAGGCGTGCAGGCGTCGCCCGTGATCCGCGATGTCGCCGCCCCGATCACGATATCGATCTTCTTCTTTTCCTTCGACAGTTCCTGCACCGCCAGCGCCACCGAGGACGTCGTCAGTTCGGTGATCATGTCGACGCCATCGACGTCATACCAGCGCCGCGCGATGGTGACGCCGACATCGGGCTTGTTCTGGTGATCGGCGGAAACCAGTTCAATTTTCTGGCCCAGCACTTCGCCGCCGAAATCCTCGATCGCCATCCGCGCCGCCTCGACCGAGCCGCGCCCGCCATAATCGGCATAGACCCCGGACTGGTCGTTGAGAATCCCGATCTTGACGCCCTGCGCACTCACCGGTGCGGCAGCAAGCGCCGCACCCAGGGCGCCGCCGATTATCGCCGAAACTGCCGATCTCATCCTGTCCCCTCCCGAAATGACCGAAAAGCCGCAGGCTTTAAGCGCCCATCGGCCGGTCTTCTGTTCCGGCACTATTGGGAAAACCGGGGCTTTGATCAAGAGCGGGTTCTTCGCCTCAATGGTGCTCGCCTGCGCGCTGGCGCGCCAGCAGGACCACGACCACGAGGCCAAGCACAACCGGGGGGAAGACCACCAGATTGACCATGGTCCAGCCATAGTCGGTCAGCAGCTGCCCGGAGACGAAAGAGCCCAGCGCCATCATGCCGAAAACCAGGAAGTCGTTGAAGGCCTGGACCTTGTTGCGCTCCTCCGGACGGTGGGTTTCGAGCACCAGCGCGGAAGCCCCGACAAACCCGAAATTCCAGCCCACGCCGAGCACAGCGAGCGTGCCCCAGAAATGCCCTGCGGTAAGACCGCTGAGGCCGATCACGGCGGCGCAGGCCTCCAGCACCAGGCCGACGGCAACGATCCTGGGCGCCCCGAAGCGGGCGATCAGACTGCCGGTGAAGAAACTCGGCGCATACATCGCGACAATGTGCCACTGAATGCCGGAATTGGAGTCATCGACGCTGAGACCGCAGAGACTCATGGCGAGCGGCGCCGAGGTCATGACCAGATTCATCAGGGGATAGACGATGACGCCGCATAATGCGGCGCCTATGAAGCGCTTCTGGCGGATGATGGTGAGAAGCGCCCGCCCGCCATGAAGATCGGCTGGCGGCGGTCGCGGGGCGTCGACGCCGGCCACAACCGCCATCGCCACCAGCGCGATCCCCGCCTGAACCAGATAGCTGAAGGCGAACAGATAATTCGGCCAGACCTTCATGGTCCACTGCACGATCTGGGGTCCCAGCAGCCCGGCGAAGACGCCGCCGGCCAGCACAAAGGACACCGCCTTGGGCCGGAAGCCAGCGCTGACACCATCCGCCGCAGCAAAACGATAGGACTGCGACACCGCGCCATAGAGACCGCCGGCAAAGGTGGCGAGGCAGAACAGAAGAAAGGAATTATGCAGGATCGCCACACAGCCGGTGACGCCGGTGATGGCACCAAAGCCGGTGCCGATCAGAAAGGCGACACGGCGGCCGAAGCGCCGCGAAATCGCCCCGGTCGGCAGCGTACCGGCGGCAAGGCCAAGCACATACATCGACAGCGGCACCGTGGCATAATCCGGTGCCGGCGCCATCATCCAGCCGGCGATCGACCCGGTGGCAAAAATTACCGCAGAATTGGCCCCTGTCAGCGCCTGGGCGAGCGCCAGCCGTACCACATTGGCACGGGCGCGGGTGTCGTCAACCCTTGTGGTTGCAGGCGCCCCCTCGCTTATCGGCGTCAATCCGTCTGTCCTCGGCGCTGTTACGTGATGCAAAAAAGGGCAACTTCCGTGACGGGGGACCCGAAAAGCCATATAGGAGCGCCGGAAAAATTTTGCAAACCGCCCCAAAGGGTGATTCGGCCGCGGTTCTGCCCCGCCCCCCCCGCTCGCCCCGTCTTGCGGCCGGCGTTCGCGTTATGCCCCTGCGGCGCGCTCGCGATCTCCCTTATCACCCTTTCCATGCCCTTGACGACGCGGGCGAGCTTTTCGCAGTCCACCTTGTCCGGGGTGTAATGGGGATAGCGGAAAAGCGCGGTATCGGTGATCATCAGCGCCGGAAAGCCTTCCATCGCAAAGGACCAGTGGTCCGACCAGCCGATCCCGGGGACAAAATCCGGAGCCACCCCGCCGACGCTGGGAAATTCTGTGTGGCTGCGGAAGGAACCGATGGTCCGGCTCAGCAGGCTTCTCGCATTCATCAGGCCGACAAAGGCGATGAAATCGCCGGTATCCGGGAGGACCCTGTCAAAGGGCGGCGGATAACGCTGGCTGCCGGCCTCCGATCGGTAATAGCCGACCTCGTCGAAAGCATACATGGCAACGACATTTTCGCCTCGGCCCTTGAGTTCGGCGGCATAATGCACGCTGCCCATATCCTCGGTCTGGAAATGCGGCGGCTCTTCGTTGACGAAGAAGACGAGGCGGATACGCGCCGCGGTGCGGCCTTCGCAGGTCTTGAGCAGCCGCGCCAGTTCAAGCAGGGCGGCGACGCCGCTTGCATTGTCATTGGCTCCCGGCACGGGGTCGACGCTGTCGTAATGGGCGCCAACCACGATTGTCGGCACATGATCGCTCTCGGCCGCGCTTGGTATCACCACCTCGATATTGCGCACATTGATGCCGTCAACCGCGAAGACCTGACGCCTGACTTCATAGCCCAGTGCCTCCAGCGCGGTCTCCAAATAGCGGGCCACCGCTTCAAGTTCGTCCGGGTTCGCCAGATTACGCGGCTCCGCCGCCACGGTTTCGACGTGCCGTTTGAGGGTAACCGCCATCGCGCGCTCTTCGGAACGGAGCGGCGGCAACGGACCGCTATGGGAGCGACCCGGGGTCCAGACCATATAAGAGACCACCCCGACTGCCGCGAGCAGCAGCGTGACCACCAGAGCGGCAAAATGGAATGCGATTTTCCGTATGCACCGGAGCGACGATTGGCGCCTCACCGGGGATCAGGGCGCCGTTTTCGGACCGCCATGCGGTGAGGAAGCCATAAGGATTTGCGCGTTTTCGTCAGCTGCGCGCGGACCCGACTCTGTGGCCGAAGGAGCCGAATCTGCCGCGGGTGCCGGCGCGTAAAACGCCCGGGCGTTGCGCTCGAAGTCCGGATCCTGGGGACCCTGCGCCGCACGGGCGGCTGGTGCTGCAGTCTGCCTCTGTGAGGCTGACAGATTGCACCTCGGCGGTTCCGCCCGGAGCAGGGCCGAAAGCCGGCTTCGACGTCTGTGCTCCAGCGCTGGTGCTCGCCGCGATGGTCCCCATTACCAGGAGCGCGATTTGGCCGGAACGCTTGCGTGTCGGCGCTGCCTGGAATCGGCGGTGGCCGGATTTCATCTTGTCGGGGTCTTCGTCCATCTTTTCGGCCTCGTCGGAGACGCCGTCCTGCAACACCGGCCGCTGACAGCCGGGAGCGCAGAAAAGCGGGTCGCCCCTGTTCTGATCGCAGGAAAATATTGTTCGATATCAAGCCCGTCCGAGCGGACGAAAATACCCAGCTTCGCTCCGCCACAGCAGAAATGTGGGATGCCCGATCGGGCTAACTTGCCGGCCAATTGCGGCGATCCGATGGCCTCCATGTGTCTCTTCTGTGGCGAAGGAACTTCTCTGTGGCGAAAGAACTTCCGGATTTCGGCGGGGGTGTTTCACCCCCGCAGCAGGACCGCCGCCAGCAGCAGGATCGTGCTCTCGCCGACCTGCTCAAACGCCCCCAATATGTCGCCGGTCTGGCCGCCGAGGCGGCGACAGCACAGCCGGCCCAGCATCCCTCCAGCCAGAGCCAGCAGGACAAAAGCGAGCACCGCAGCCAGAGGGCTGAGAAACAGGCCTGTCGCGGCAAGGCCCAGGACCACGGAGAGCACGACGGAATGTCGGGGCGGTGCGCCCGCAGTCGCCGACAGCCCGTCGCGACGCGCCGGGGCCACCAGCGCCATGAATGCCGGCACCCCGGCGCGGGCGGCAGCATGGGCAGCCACCAGGGCACAGGCCACCGCACCTGGTGAGGCAATGGAGCTGAGCGCGCTCCAGCGCAAAATCAGTGACAGCATCAGGGCACAGGCCCCATAGGTGCCGATGCGGCTGTCCCGCATGATCTCAAGCCTGGCCTCGCGACTGCGCCCCGCGAGCCCGTCAGCAGTATCGGCAAGCCCGTCCTCATGCAACGCTCCGGTCACCACCACGGTCGTGGCCAGGGCGAGCACGGCAGCAGCAGCCGGCGGCAGAGCGAGGGCGTGACCAAGGCCAAAGACCAGTGCCCCCAGAGAGCCGACGATGAGACCGGCCACCGGCCCGGCCCAGCTCGCCGCAGCCACAGCCTGGCCGTCGACGGCCTGTCGAGGGCCGACCGGCAGGATGGTAGCAAAAGACAGCGCGATTCTCATGTCGACGATGAGGCGAGCGAGAAAACGGATGGCGATCACCCCTTCAGTTTCATGGCGAGGCCGCAGACAATAAACTCCACCTCGTCGGCGATTGCGGCAACCGCGCTGTTCATCACCCCGGCGGCGTCCCGAAAGTCACGGGCAAGCGCGTTGTCGGGTACGATGCCGAGCCCGACCTCGTTGGTCACCAGCACTACCGGACTGCTCTGATCGCCCAATGTCCTGGTCAGAATTGCGAGTTCCTGCCTCCAGTCGCGATTGCTGTGCAGTAGATTGGAGAGCCACAGCGTCAGGCAGTCGACCAGCCTTGCACCCCGCCCGTCGGTCTCGACCAGGATCCGGGCCAGATCGAGCGGCACCTCATAGCCGATCCACTCCGGCCCGCGCCGCTCCTGATGTTGCGCGATGCGCTGACGCATTTCCTCATCCCCGACCTCGGCGGTGGCAATATGGATCGGTCGGCCAGAAAAGGCCTGCACCCGTTCCTCAGCACGCCGGCTCTTGCCCGAGCGCACGCCACCAGTGATCAGAATCACTGCCAAAATGTCACTGCCATGTGGATGTCCTTCAAGCCCCACTAATCACAGATCCGCTGGCAGGACAAAGCCCCCATTGCACCGCGCCCGCCCACGATCCAGCGCCCGGCTTTCTGAGGTGAGCGGTGCTCCTTCCGCACAGCGCCCACTCCGGTATATTCTGGCCTCATCAGAAAGCCGCCCGCGCCCGGCCGCCGTGCGACCAGGGGCCCGCGTCTGAAAGCCACTGGAGACCACAACGATGGCGCAGGAAACCCGCCTCTTTCTGCTGCGCCACGCCCCCGTCATTGGCCCTGCAGGCGTCATCCACGCCTCCGACGCCAGCGCCGATCTCAGCGATCGCAAACGGCTCACCGAACTCAGGGCGCGCCTGCCCGAGAGCGCGATCTGCTATGCCAGCCCGTCACGGCGCACCATGGCCACGGCCGGGGCCCTTGGCCTTGATCCGATCGCGGTCGCCGAATTCCGGGAGCAGAATTTCGGGGACTGGACCGGACAGCGGCATGATGACCTCGCCGCCTCTGGCGGCGCTGCCTATGCGCGATTCTGGAGCGATCCGGCTCACTCCCGGCCTCCCGGCGGGGAAAGCTTCGCCGACCAGGTCGCCCGCGTCGCCCCTGCGCTGAAGGCGATCAGCGATGCAGGCGCCATCCTCGTGGTCCATTCCGGCACCATCCGCGCCATCCTCAGTATCGCCCTCGACCTCGCGCCACAAAACGCGTTGCGCTTTGTCATTGACCCGCTGTCGCTGACCAGGATCGACCGCATCGGCCACACCTGGCGGATTGGCGCGGTCAACCAGAGCCTGTGACCTGACTTTGGGGTGGCTGGCTTTGCCGCCGGCAGCGCGGCCTGGTCTGGCAGACGCCTGGCGTGGGCGCGAGCCGCGCCGCCCCTCGCTGACCCAATCACCCTGCCCCCCCATCATCATGCTGACAACATGGCCGATTCCAGGCGCTGCCGGGCAACCGGCGGGAGGCCGTCAGGAGCGCCCCACGCAGGATCGGGAGGCCGGTTCAGAGATTTTCGACAAAATCAATGTCGAAAGACTTGACTTCCGCCAACCATTCGACATATTCGTTGTCGAAAGGCAGCAAGCATGCGTATGACCGAACTCACGGAACTCACCGGGATCGCGGAGCGGCAGGTCCGCTACCTCATTGCCGAAGGGTTCATTCCGCGCCCCCGCGGCGGTCGCTCCAATGCGGAATACGGAGAGGACCATGTCGCCGCCATTTCCCGCTACGGCCGCCTTCGTCAACTCGGCTTTCCGCCCGCAGCGATCAAGCTCCTGCTGCAGGCAGGCGAAGGGGCGCCCTTTGCGATCGCACCGGGCATCACGCTCGTCGTCGACCCAGCCCTGATCGGCAGTGGTGCCGACGTGGCTGTCTTTCTTGAAGCTGTCGCCCAGCTGCTGAACCGGATTTTGAGGAGAGACCCATGACTCCAGTTGCCCAGACCACCATCGATCCGCTCCGTGTCTTCATCGCCCAGCACGTCCAGGGTGTGCCCGTGCCGCTGGTTGCAACCCGTTTCGACGTGGTGATCGACGGCGGTCTTGCCGTGGTGACCACCTCACGCATCTTCCGCAATGTCGAATCCGAGAGCATCGAGGCCACGATGACCTTTCCGGTGCCGGTCCACGCCACGTTGTTTGCGCTTCAGTTGCGCATTGGTGAGCGCGTGCTCTCGGCATCCGCGAAAGTGAGGAATGCAGCGCGCCGGGACTACGAGGACGCGCTGGATCGCGGCAAGACCGCCGTGCTGCACGAAGAACTGTTGCGCGGTGTGCACATGCTCTCGATCGGTCATGTCGCACCGGAGACTGAGATCAAGGTGCGCTCAAGCTTCGCAGTGCCCCTGACCCATCTCGGCGACCGCGCCACTTTGCGCATTCCTCTTACCGTCGGCGATATTTACGGCAATTCCCCGCTTCCCTCCTCGGATGACCTGATCAGCGGCGGCACGCTGCCTGACGCCGATCTCACGGTCGCATGCCGGGATGGCATTGTGGTGCTGCGTGGCGGCACGCTGCAGGAGGGACGGGCAAGGATCCCTCTCAACGCCCCTGTCGACCTTGAGGTGACGGGCTGGGCACCACGCGAACTCAACGGCCGTGCCGCCGACGGCCGTGCCGTGGCCTTGCGCATTGAGCCCTCGCCCGCTGGCGAGGCCTCCCTCAATGCGGCGATCCTGGTCGACCATTCGGGATCGATGGGCGAGGCCTGTGCCTCCGCTTCCCGGGCCGGAAACAAGCATAAGGTGGTCGTCAGTGCGCTCAGAAAAATTGCCGCGACGCTCACCTTATCCGACCTGATTGATCTCTGGGAATTCGACGATGTGGCGAATTTTGTCGGCTCGACACGGCCAGGGGACCGACGAGGGCTGCTGCAGGGAACGCAGCGCAGCGATCTCGCCAGACTGGCACGCACGCTTTGCGGCCCGCGCGGCGGCACCAATATCGGCGGCGCTCTCGAAAACGTGCTGGCCGCCTCCGAAGCCCGCGACCTCCTGCTGATCACCGACGGCAAGAGCTACCAACTCGACGTCCAGGCCCTGGCAGGGCGCGGTCGCCGCATCTCTGTGGTGCTGGTCGGCGAAGACAGTCTGGAAGCCAATGTCGGGCATCTGGCGGCGCTGTCGGGTGGAGAAATCTTTGTCGCCACCGGCACCGATCTCGCTGCCGCGATTGAAAGCGCGCTTCAGGCACTGCGCACCCCGCACCAGGCCACGACCACCGCAAGCGGTTCTGTGCCCGAACAGCTCGTGGTCCGCCATGGCGGCATGACGCTCCAGGCCCGATGGCAGGCGGACGACAGCCCGGCCCCCGACCCCCTCTTTGCCCGTGCGGTGGCAGCGATGGCGGCAGCTCTGGCGCTGCCTCGACTTGAGAGTGACCACGCGGCGTCGCTCGCAGAGGCCGAGGGGCTTGTGACCCATCTCACCAGCCTGGTTCTGATTGATGAGGCAGCGGCAATCGACAGCTCTCTGCCGATTACCCGCAAAGTCACACTGCCCGCACCGGCAGGCGCTTGCGGAGATACATCCTTCATGCCCTGCCTGTGCAAGCCCGACTCTCTCGGGGCCGGGCTGGGCAGTGGGCGGAATCGGCATGTAGCCCGACCAGCTCGAGCGCCGCTCCGGGCTTGTGCCCCGAGGAGCCTGACCTCTCCTCTGGGTGAGGAGGACGACTCTTTTCTGGGTGGTGAAGACATTGATGCCGACGCCCTCGCCGGCTCCATTCGCTGGGATCATGCCCCCGAAAGCCTCACGCGCGGCGAACTCGCCGACCTCACTCCCGCGCAGACCACCGCGGTCCTCGCCCTCGCAGCCCGCCCGCAAGTCCGGGATCTCGCCCGCCAACTCGGTCTCACCCCGCTGTTGCTCGTGATCGGCCTCCTGGCCCGCATGGTCGCAAACAACAACCGCAGTGCTGCCCGCATCGCCCGCGCCATCCTGGGCAAACACCAGGTCCCCGATGAGGCAGAGCTGCTTCTGGATTAGGCCGTTGTTTGGAGCGGGTAACAGCAGCCAGCAGCCAATGCGGGGTCGTGGGCGGCAACGCCCCCGACCAGGCATCGACGCCGATCCGGTCAGATGCGGATTGCCCCAGAAATGTGAGGATCAATCGCCCAACGCGCCCGCGGCTCGGAACCGGATCCCGGAACACCGCGCACCCTTTCACGATCGCGCCGGGCATCACGCTCGTCGTCGATCCGGCCCTCATCGGCAGTGGTGAAAGTCACGGTCGACACCAATGTGCTGCTCCGTGTTCTTATTCCCGATAGCCGGGAACAACAGGAACTTGCGGCCGAGTTGCTGAAGGCTGCGGATTCGGTTGCAATCAGCGTCCATTCCCTCTGCGAACTCGCGTGGGTAATGGAACGCAGTTATGATGCGCCTCGCACCGGGATTGCGACAGCGATCCGGCATTTGTTGAGCATGCGCAACGTCGTCCTGAACCGACTTGCCCTCCTCGAAGCTGGCGGCGATCTTGCGGACGATCGACCTTCTTTGACGATACCCGTCCGCTGCTGCCGTTTGATCGGGCGGAGACTTTGACGGAGGAGGTTTTCAAGGCGGCAATAGCCAGCGTGATGAATGAGCTGGTTGACCGGATTCCAGGTGACGAATGGGTGAAAACGCCGGAAATGCGGGAACGCTTCGGCGTCTGAGCAGGAACGGGGTGCGGCAGAGGAATTGAGCGATCAGCATATCCCGATTGCGCCGACATTGGCTGCCGGATCGACCTTTCAGCAGCCAGCCGCCCCAAACAACGGCCTGATCCAGAAGGTGCTCAGCATCAAAGGGGACCTGGCGTCTGGCGCCTGCCGAGGATGGCGCGGGCACTGTGGGCGGCACTGCGGTTGTTGCCCGCGAACCTGCGTGCCAGGAGGCCGGACGTTCTGGCGAGATAC
This sequence comes from Alphaproteobacteria bacterium, assembly GCA_009781045.1. Classification (GTDB taxonomy): domain Bacteria; phylum Pseudomonadota; class Alphaproteobacteria; order Rhizobiales; family Xanthobacteraceae; genus Bradyrhizobium. Next base: position 9,183 of record WQYW01000012.1, on the reverse strand, counting down.
CGGACTTTCGGGCGCACAGGTGTTGGCGAGGAGCTCCGTGGTCGTGCGCGGGTGTGAGGTTGGCGAGATCGCAGCGCGTGAGTTCTCTCGAAGCATAAACGCAAGCGAATGGAGCAAGCGAGGGTGAGGGCAGCCAGGGCTGGAGGCAGCGAGCCGTTGAGGCCCGCCAGGGCAGCAGCCCCGATCGACGCTGAACGCAATGCCGATGAATAGCTTCTCAAAGTCGGGATAAGACCGGGGTTGTCCATGGAGTAGCGGGTGGTAACGCTGTTGCCGGCGGCCGGGGTGGCCGGTGCTCGCAGCGCCATTTTGCGGGTAATCGGCAGGGAGCTGTGGATTGTCGTTGCCTCATCAATCAGAACGTGCCACCTGCCACCTACCTTGATCTTCTCTCACTTCTCACTCCAGCAGGCGAGAAGCAATCCCGAGCCTATTCAACAACTTCACAGCCCCTTTGTCGAACGACACGAAGGTCTTGCCATCCAGCCAACGACCGTCGAACGCAACAACTCCTGTCAAACTTCTGAAACATGCGCTGCTGGGCTTCGGCTCGGGAAATCGTCCTCTCTGCCTTCTGAAGATAGAGCAGGAAACACTCGACAATCCTGGCCGTGTTCAGCCCCTGGAACTCTGCAAGCCCGCGAGCAAGATCGAAGAGGTCTCGTCCTTTGTCACGCTGGAGGAGAGCCCGGAGCTTGGTCGCCAGCATTTCTTCCCGTGAGTAGGTCGCAATTGCGGCGCTGCCATGGAACCAGCCGTTCTCGACAGCGAAGGGAATCTCGATTGGCGGGTCGTAAGCCTCCCGCTCGCGTGTATTGATCTCTATCTTGAGCTTCAGCCTGACCGGAGGCGCCAGAGCTTGACCTTCGGCATCGACAGAATATTTCAGTTTGGGCGCAATCGGGCTCCGTTCGTAGCGCGATTTTCCCAGCCATGGGTTCAGAGCGTCCTGAATTGCGCCCGGTATCGGGCCGATCGGACCGCGGTGGTGCGCACGAGATCAATGTCTTCCGAATAGCGCTCCGGCTTTGCGAAGTGCAGCTTGTTCAGTGCCGTGCCGCCGCGGAAGCGCAGCTCGCTGCGCAGAAACGGATTGGAGAACATCTCCACAAGCGCACGGCTGATGGTCAGATCCTGCTCGATTTGTCCGTTATCTCGCCAAGGCGCCACACGGCGCCATTCCAAAATGTCACGTCGTGGAATCATACGTCAGGCTCCGGTGGGCGGCGACAAATCGGGATCGCCGGCCTGTCTTGGATTAAGCTCAGTCCACTGCATTCCTCGCGCCGACAGGCGAGGGTACAACGCGTCAGCCAGCTTTTTGTTCCCAAAGCGCTCCAGCAGATGCCCAAGGCGCTGTCCGACCGCTCTCTCGAAAGCGCTCGACAGTCTGGCAAGCTTTCGTGAATTGAGCCGCTCGCCAATCTCGCACAGCACAGTGGCGATATTGTCGAAACCGGCTCCCCGGCGCGGATAGCGCAACAGGTCCAACACCGTGAGTTCCGGCGTTGACAGCTTCACATAGCCAGAGGGAACCTTGCGATCTTCAATTCCCATGGCCACCGCAGCCATGTCCTTCCGATATGAAAAGACCATCCGGGTGCGTCCAGCCACAATCCGGGGCAGGAGCCTGTTGGTGATGACCTGGAATTCCTGGATCGCCTGATGAGAGGCTCCGTGGATCGCGGCGGCCGTCAGCAGCCCGACGTAATAGGGCAGGTTCTCGTGCGCCATCAGGGCGTCGATGTACCACTCCGCTGACGGTGTTCCCATCACCGTCCAGTCTGGTGGCACCACAACATAGAACCCCCGCCGTGGGCGGATAATCTGGCCCCGACGCTGGAGGCGCTCGGCTGCATCCAGAAATGCCCCCCGACCGACGCCAATCGCCTGCTGTGCTTCATCCGCAGAAAAGGTGCCTCGTCCCTATGCAAGGAGGTCGCTCGTATAGGAAGACAGGGCAAATCGCTGTGCTTGTGTCATTCCGCATAATCCGCGTTCAGAGCGGATTATGCAACACGATCCGGAGGCTCCCGCTCCCTGCGCCCTGTCCGCGCGAAAACGCCCCAAACCCCGGATGAGCGGGGTGGGCGGGGCCAAAACCAGCGCTGATCGGGCCACTTGTTTCATAGGCAATTGTCCGCTCCGAAAGCGGATTTTGCGAGATGACTTATACCCCCTGCCCAATTGCGTATTTTAGACCGAAAATGGGCCATAAATGCGGCGAATGCACGGATATTTCGCGATATTCTGCTGGTTCGCCGCGTCTGTTTTATCCACTATTTTCCGCTTTCAAAGCGGAATTTCCGATATGATCCATTGCCCTGTGCTCACTTGTCCTGATCCGCGGCACAGAGGCCCCGAACCTGCCTCGGCGGTCTCAAATCTCGCAAGGCACAGGTCCACTCACCGCGAGTGCTTCATCCGTTATTCTCCGCTTCAAACACGGATTTTCGGAGATGTTCGACAGGCCCGACCGTTTCGCAGTCCGCTGGCTCCTGGCGTTGCGTCTGATGTTCGATCGGCCGAAAACGCTCATAGTCATCCGTCGGTTTCCGCTTTGAAGGCGGATTTTCCGATATGAATCATCACGGACCACGGCGTGGAAGACCACTCGGGCGGCGGTCAAGAAAGTTTGGACTGGCCGGTCGCCCCTCGTCATCTCCCTGTGATCATCCTGTGCGGCTTCCGGCACCCCGAGGGCCTCCCCAGGCCCCCCAAGGACCAGGGCGCTGGTGGGTGGTTGAGCCGTCGCGTCAGCCGATACTGAAACTTCGCGCGCGGCCGGCCCCCCAGGCGCCCAAGCCACCCACGGGCAATCGCTGCTCCCAGGGGCTTTTTCAGAAACGCGAGGGTTGGAGCGGGTTTCATGTCATCCGCTGTTTTCCGCTTTGAACGCGGATTTGGGAAGATGATCCATCAGGGCCGCTGCGTCAGAGACCGGATGGCCAGGCCAATCACAGGTCGGCGCCCGAGCCAAAGAAGCCGTGCATACCTGGACTGAAAGGTCGGTGGTGCACACCACAGAGGCAATCGCTTCCCGTGTTTCGTTTCCGCAGACCCGCTTTCTGAAGCGGATTATGCCATACGAACCGGAGCCTCTCGCCTCGCACGCATGTCCGCGCGAAAACGCCCTGAGCCCGGGAGAAGCGAGTTTGGCGGGGCGGAAACCAAGGCTGATCGGGCCACTTCTTCCATAGGTTCTCCGCTCTGAAGCGGATTTTCCGAGATGATCCGACTGGCCTCAAGAATGAAACATGCGTAGCGATTGCCCCTGTCGGCTGGGCTGCCGACCCTTTTGTAGTCGCGAGACGTTTTCCCTGGATGGGGCACCGGGCGCGCCTGCGCGCCTGGCTTGAGCATGACGGACTGGCACTCTGCGACCAGATGGATCATCTCGGAAAATCCGCCTTTAAAGCGGGAAAAGCAGATGACACGCGACACGATCGCACCCTGCGCGTTTTCGCTCCCGAGTTCAGCCCCTGCCGCCGCCAAACCCCCCGGTGAGGCATTCCCGGTGTTGCCCATGATCCGGCGCCTCCTTTCTCCTTATGGCGCTGGAATATGAATGAAAACGGTCGTTGACGCGGCACACGGTGTGCTGATCTGCCCGTGCCGAGGAGCAGTTGTTCGTGGCTCAGAAATCACCGGATATGGCTCAAAGCGCAGCGAGCCTGGCGATCCCGGTTTTCGACCCCTGGTCAATCGAGATCACAATGCCGACCAGGACAGGAAGAAAGGCGGACCCGTCTGATGCCGCCATCAATTCGTGCCAGTTTCGATCGAATGGAGATTCCTGCGATGAACGAGACTGCTGGAAGGTCACAATTGCTGCAGCTCGCTGCCAGATATGTGTGGTGGACACCGCCAGACATTGTGGTCTCCGATGGAATGTCAGATCTCGTCGCCAATGTAATGGAATTGGGTACATGAGAGGACGCTTGTGCGCTCATCGAATGCGTCGGAGCCGACGTCTTCAGAGAGATTCTCAAAGCTCCTCCATCTGGCACGATCTCCGACAAGTCCCTCGCGTTCTGGCATTATAGATTGGGTGGGCTTGGACCTCCGCCGAAATCGCCTCCTCGCCTTTCCTTACGCTGGATATACTGCTGATGCTTACTCCGAGGCTCGACATTCTGCCCCCTGCCCAACGCGACCTTTGACATCATCCTGCCCACCTGCCTCGCCACTTTGTTCTCTGCGGTGGAACCGCGATCGCGCTGCGCCCCGGACACCGTCAATCCGTTGATTTCGATTTCTTTTCCGACGTTTCCCTCGGGGAAAAACAGAAGCACGATCTGCTGAATGGATTCGCCTGGCTGAAAGGCGCCTCTGTGCTGCAAAACGAACGGGATACCTTGACAGTGCGCGTGGAACGCATGGGTGCGCGGTCATGCTGTCATTCTTCGGCGGCATGAAATGGGGTTATGTAACCGCACCAGACAAGGCCGACGACACTCTCCTTTGCGTCGCGTCGATGGACGATCTGTTCGCACACAGGCTTAAGGTCATCCACGATCGCGCAAACGGCAAGGACTACCAGGATATCGCTGTCATGCTGGCAGGTGGGCAGAGCCTGGCGCGCGGATTGGCCGCCTTCACTACCCTTTTCGGCACCGCCATTCCTCCGATGATTAGGTTGAAGTCGTTAACGTATTTCGACGACTTGAACGAGCCATGGCGCCTCAATGACGATATGAAGTCGCCCATTACAGGAAGCCGTGACCGGTCTCGACAAATCTCTGGAGGAAATTGCAGTGCTTTCCCACCGGCGTTCCGGCCCATGATCCAGAGCCAGTGCCGTCGGCTTCAAGGAGCGGGTCGCGCGACAATTCACCCTCCGATCGAATGAGCGGTTGCCACTCGCGTCAACCCTGACACTCCCCACCCAGCACGTCCTCAGCCATCTCACCCCGGCGCACGGTCCGGAACCGCAGCTTCGCCAAAAGTCGCCATGTCATTGTGGAGCGCGCAGGCCAGCCGCACCAGGGGCAGCGCGATCGCAGCTCCCGAGCCTTCGCCGAGCCGCAGATCGAGACTGAGCAGCGGTCGCAGATCCATGGCCTGAAGCACCTGGCGGTGGCCCTGTTCCGCCGATTGATGCGAGGCCAGGAGATAGGGCCGACAGGATGGATTGAGACGCGTTGCCATAAGCGCGGCGGCGGAGACAATGAAGCCATCGATCAGAACGGGGATGCGCGCCTGCGCGGAAGCAATAATGGCCCCACAGATCGCGGCGATTTCGAGGCCGCCGAGCGCACAGAGAATATGCGCCGGCAACGCATCCTGTCCGATGCCGTGACGCGCCTGCGCCGCGTCGATCAGGCGCGCTTTGCGCGCCCGGCCGCGGGCGTCAACGCCACTGCCGGTGCCGACCAGCTGACTTGCGGCCATGCCGAGCAGCGAGGCTGCAATTGCCGCCGATGACGTGGTGTTGCCAATCCCCATTTCGCCGAGGATGACAACATCCACCCCTTGCGCCTGCGCCCGCATCACCGCGCGCTGCCCGGCGCAGAGCGCGAATGCGGTTTCTTCCGCCGTCATCGCCGCTTCCTCGCTGAAATCGCGCGTGCCGGCCCGAGGCTTGTCGGTGACCACACCCGACATCGCTTCCTGCGCCAGAGTGCCGACATCGACCACCTCAAGACGGGCACCGAGCTGGCGCGCCAGAACCGAAATCGCCGCACCGCCGCTGGCGAAATTGGCCATCATCGCCACGGTGACTGCTTGAGGATAGGCCGACACGCCCTTGGCAGCGATGCCGTGATCGGCAGCAAAGACGATGACCGCGGCGTTCTCAGCGCCTGGGCGGTCGCACTGCTGGAGGCCTGCGAGATCAATCGCCACCTGCTCAAGCCGTCCAAGTGCCCCGGTCGGCTTGGTGAGCTGGCTCTGGCGCGCCATGGCGGCCTCGCGGTGGCTCTCCGAGACCTCGGGACACGGCTTGAAAATCCATTCTGGAAGCATGGCTCTTGACCTCAGGCCTGGTTGATTGATCACTCGTGGTTTCAGTTAACGTGCAGGCGGCATCCCGGCAATCAGCGCGTCGATGGCTTGCGCAAGCATGACACCACCGCACAGCGCGAACCGCTCAGGGATCGCAATGCGTGCGGTGGCGGGATAGAAGCGCACCAGCGCCGGGTGCGACAGAAGCGCGCTGCCCTCGTCCTCGTCCGGTTCGCCCTGCTCGGATATCAACAACAGATCGGGCTTGAGCACAATGACGGCTTCAAGCGACACCAGAGCACCAGTCGAGATGCCGAGTTCGTCAGCGGCGTTGCGGAGGCCAACGGCAGCAAGCAGCACCCCGATCGGGCTTTCGCGCCCCGCCACCCAGCCCCGCCGCGACAGCGCCAGCACCCGCTCGCGCCGGCCTTTGAGCCTGTCGCGAGCCGCTCCCAGCGCCACATCAAGCCGTGCCAGCGCGGCCGCACCACGCTCGCTGTGGCCGGCAAGTTCCGCCATCCGGCTGAACTGCGCCCGAACCTCGTCGATGTCGCGCGGCACGCCGAATTCTTCCAGATGCAGGCCCTGGCCGCGCAGCAGGCGGCGCGTCGCCGCATCATTGAACGGCGTCGTCACCACCACATCGGGACGCAGCATCAGGACGTCCTCGGCACCCCCCGACAACACCGGAAACCTCGCCTCTGTGGCACCGGCATGCCAGTCATCGCGCCCATAGCGGCTGATACCGAGGATCTGGTCGGGATCGGCGAAAGCCAGCAGAAGCTTGTCGGTACAGACATTCATCGAGGCGATGTGCGGACCTGCACAAGCCGCAGGCCGCGCTGCAACCGCCAACACCAGTGTGAGCCCGATCCGGATCCAGCGCATCACAGCTCCACCCATGGTACGATCACGCATCCATCCTGATGCTGGGCGCGATAGACGCCGACCCGGAACACCTCTGCCATGACGTCGTCGCAGAAGGCCTCCGCAGGCCTGCCCTTGGCCACCGAACGACCTGCCGAGAGCACCATGACCTGGTCGGCAAAACGTGCCGCAAGCCCGAGATCATGGGTGACCACGATCACCCCCGTGCCACCATCGGCCGCTGCGCGCAGCGTCTTCATGACATTGAGCTGGTGGCGCGGGTCCAGCGAGGCGGTGGGCTCATCGGCCAGGATCACCGGCGCCTCGACTGCCAGCACCCGTGCCAGAGCGACGCGGCTGCGTTCGCCGCCCGAAAGCTCAGTGGCGCGGCGTGCCCGGAACTCCATGACATCGGCGGCCTGCATCGCCCGCTGCACGGCCTCGCAATCGCGCTGCGACAACCCTGCGGGATCGCTGGCGCCATGTGGCGTGCGCCCGAGCGCCACCACGTCGGCGACCGGCAGCGGCCAGTGCACGACATGGCCCTGGGGCAGATAACCGATGCGCCTGGCGCGCTCGCGCAACGCGAGCCGCGCCAGGTCATCGCCCGCGACGGTGATCCGGCCCTCGACCCGCAGCAGACCAGCCAGAGCGCGGAGCAGCGTGGTCTTGCCGGCACCATTGGGCCCCACCAGCGCCATCAGGCAACCGGCGGAGAGTTCGAGCGCGATGTCGCGCAATACGGCGCGCCGGCCCAGCGCCACCTGCAGTCCCTCGGCTGTGAGCAGGGGCTTCATGCCGTGCCTCGCTGGCGGGCAATGAGATAGAGGAAGAACGGCGCCCCGATCAGCGCAGTCAGCACACCGAGCTTGATATCGCTGCTTGAGGGGATGAGACGCACGGCGATATCGGATGCCAGCAAGAGCGCGCCGCCGCCGAGCCCCGCAGGCACCAGCAGCCGCGCCGGATCATGACCACTTAAGGGGCGCATCAGATGGGGCGCCACCAGGCCGATGAAGCCGATGCTGCCGGACACCGCCACCGCGCCGCCGACCCCGAGCGCAACACCTGTGATCACCGCCAGCCGCACCCGCGCCACATGGATACCAAGGCTCTGTGCGGTTTCCTCACCGAGACTGAGGACGCGCAGCGCGCCCCGCTGGCGGATCAGGATCAGCACTCCAGCAGCCATGAAGGGCAGCGCCAGGATGACATGGCTGAAGCCGCGGTCTTCCAGCGAGCCCATCAGCCAGAAGGCGATCTCAAGCACGAGATAGGGGTTGGGCGACAGATTCATCACCAGCGCGGTGGCCGCACCGGCCAGCGCAGAGATGGCGAGCCCGGCGAGCAGCAGTACCACCAGGCGGGCATTGCGCCCGGCCAGCACGATGAGGGCAAAGACGGAGATGAAGGAGGCTAGGATGGCAGCGACCGGGAGCGCAAAGGAGCGCACGTCGGTAAGGCCGAAGGCGATGACCAGCACCGCGCCGAAAGCAGCCGATTGTGGCGCGCCGAAGAGTTCGGGAGCGGCGAGAGGGTTGCGCAGAAGGCCCTGCAGGGCCGCTCCGGAGAGACCGAGTGTGCCGCCGATCGCCAGCGCCAGAATGGCCCGGGGCAGGCGGATTTCGCGCACGATGACCTGCGCCACTTCGCTGCCGCGCCCGAAAAGCGCCCCGATCACCACGACCGGCGACAGATGCGCCGCCCCGATCAGAAGCGAGACCAGCATGAGAAGGACGACCAGGACGACAAGCCCCGTGATCACCGGGTCCGAGCGCCACCGTGCGGCATTGATCTCTGTGCGCATCACGTCCCGGGCAATCGCAATGAAGAAGGATAAAGAGAGGGCGGGGAACCAGCGCCGCCTCAGGCCGCGGCTCGGTTCCCCCGCCCCATTACCATCACGATTCCTGAAAAAGGAGCAAAAAGACAGGAGCCTCCGGCGTGCCTGGCGTCCTCCCCGGTGGTGGCAGGCGTCCGATTTGCCCCCTTCAGCGAGCCAGGATCGCCGCCCTCAACGGCACCCCGGCAGTGATCGATGAATCGGGCGGCTTCTCTGGCTTCGTCAGAACGCATCCTCCGGCACACGCACCCAGCCCTCCATCATAACCTCCGGCTGGGGACTGCCGCCTTCAGGCGGCAGAGGAATGCCGGTCCGCGCCTGTGCGCGGAGTCCGGCGGTGCGGCGGTTGACTTATGTATCCGTCGGACATATATCGTTCGGTATGGCGGCAGAACGCTATGCTGAAAACGCTGGGGCGGTGTTTTCGCGGCAAGCATCACATTGTGTGGTGCCCGAAATATCGACGCCCTGTTTTGACGCCTCCGGTGGACGGCAGGCTCAAAATTCTGCTTGCGGAGATTGCCGTG
>WQYW01000011.1 GCA_009781045.1 Alphaproteobacteria bacterium | reverse complement strand
CAAGAGGTCCAGTCAGCCACCGACTTCAATGGATGCTCGCGACTCGATGGGGGAACGGATCCGAATCGCACCATGAACAAAACGGAATCGCGGCGAACTTACCCACAGAAATAATCGCACCCCGCACCACCTGCCATTTGCGCCACTCCGGACACCCGGGCTTTCAGCGATCGCCTTGCCGAGGCAGGCCGAGGGTGACCCGCTTCACCGCTGTCCAGCCCAGCAACAGGCAGAACAGCGGCTGGAACCACCACAGCCAGGGCGGCATTCCTCCAGCCGCGGCGATCCAGCTGCCCAGCGCGCCGAAGACGAAAGCACGGTCACTCTTGCCCATCGGCCCGTCATAGCGTCGGCCGTTGCCGTGGGCGACACCGAGCACCCCGATCAATTCCGTCAGGGTGGCAAGAAACACGATGGCCCCGACCCAGGCCGGCGAGAACGGCGCCACCAGTGCGAATGGCGCGTAAAGCGCCGCGTCGGAAATCACGTCCCCGATTTCATTGAGGTAGCCACCGAGCGCGCTCTTCTGTCCGAATTCCCGCGCCAGCATGCCGTCGATGGCATTGAGCCCCATGCGCAACAGCATCCAGACCGGAATGGCGACAAAGAGCGCCGGCATCGGCACCAGGCACAGCGCCAGGCCGACGGCGAGCGAAACGACGGCGGCAAATCCCGTCACCTGGTTTGCCGTGACGCCGCCTGCGGCAAGCGAGCCGACCAGTGGGCGGAGGAGGTCCTGAAACCGCGATTTCAGCAGATAGATGGACATGCACAGTCATCTTTCGGTTTCGGTTGAGCGAAGGCACAGGCGCGCTCTGGCAAATCACGTCCTGGACCTGACGCACACAAGAACGCCCGTCCCGGTTGTCGTTCCCCAACCTCTGCTGGAGCTGTTGAGATCGTTTGAGTTCCCGAGAAGCCGCCCTGCGCCTTCTGCGCTATCGTCTCGAACTCTGCCTGGCAACGGTAAAAACGGCAGCGAAAATTCTGCTCCCATGTGTCTGTGGTGTTCTCAACCCTTGCCGCCAGAAGGAAGATCGGCCCGCACGCAATGCCGCTTCGCACGATGGTTGCGCGGCCCTTCGCCAGGTCTGTCGAACAGACGCGGGCTTTGGTGACCTGGTGCTGGAATCGCGCGAAACCTGCCCTTCTCGGCTCCGGGCAACGCTCCGGAAAGATGATAGAACGGGCCTTCACGGGCCTTGCCGTTTCCCCCTCCGATGGATCCCCGCTGCCGCAGATAGGGTTAATGACAGCACCAATCCGCCTTCAGCTTTCGCAATGGCGCAATCACAACAACAGGACCTCTTCTGGTATCTCGATGTGGATACGGCGATATCCGGCGCGAAATGGCTCCAGGTGATCGCGCCTTCCGCCAGCCTGCCTGCATCCTCACGGGATTTTGCATGCCAGCCGGCCGGGGCCGGCCGTCCGTCGCCCCCCAACCACGGCGCTGCCGGGCAGATGGCCTTCCGGACCATAACTTCCCGATCCTGGTTCACAGAACGTCTCGCCAGTCCGAGGCTTGCGACAGCGTCACCTGCGCGCGACCGGTGCCTGCCGTGCCTTCCTGCCGCCATCTCAATTCTGCCACCAACAAGGCGCAACAGGGCCATGGCGGGCGCGCCGCCGACATGGTTAAGGAACAGGCCTGAAAGACCACCCCCTGAGGCTGGCGCGATCAAGCCTTTCGCAATTTTTCATCGCGTATTGACGACAAAAGGGGCTCGCGCGGACTGGATTGGGGTGCAGCGGAGTTCTGTCGGCGCAATGCTGGAACGATGGTGCTATTCCGGCGCGGAATACGGCTGCGAGCGGCCTTCGCGCATGTCGGGCGGGCGCCGCATTGGCGGAAGAGACGTGGAGTATGGGTAACATGCGTGAATCCGAATTTGTCAGCCATGATGGTGAAAAGCTCTTCTTCCGCGCCTGGCCCGCACGATCCGGCACGGCCAAAGGGGCCGTTGTTCTCCTCCACCGCGGCCATGAGCACAGCGGCAGGGTCGCCCATCTGGAGGGAGAGCTGGGACTTGAGGATTATGCGTTTTTTGCCTGGGACGCCCGCGGCAACGGCCGGTCGCCCGGGATCCGCGGCGCAGCACCCTCCTTCGCCTGTCTGGTCCGGGATCTTGACTGCTTTGTGCGCCATATCTGCGACAGCGAGGGTTTCAAAATCGAGCAGATCGCACTCGTCGCCCAGAGCGTCGGTGCGGTCATCGCCGCCAGCTGGGTACATGATTATGCACCGAAAATCCGCGCCCTGGTGCTGGCTTCCCCGGCTTTCGATGTCAGGCTCTATATCCCCTTTGCCCGCCAGGGCATCGCGCTGTGGCAGAAGTTCAAGGGCACATTTTTCGTCAATTCCTACGTCAAGGCGCGCTTCCTGACCCACGACCCCGAGCGGATCTCCTCCTTCGAGACCGACCCCCTGATCACGCGGCCGATCGCGTCGAATATTCTGCTTGAACTCCATGAAACCGCCGCACGCGTGGTAAGCGACGCCCGTGCCATCACGGTGCCGACCCAGGTTCTGATCTCGGGCCGCGATTTCGTCGTCCGCCACGAGCCCGAGCACCGGTTTTTCGAGAATCTCGGCGGCACAATCAAAGAGCGCCATGTCCTTCCAGGCTTCTTTCACGATACGCTCGGCGAAAAGGACCGTGCGCTTGCGCTCACAAAGCTCCGCAGCTTCATTGAAGCCCGCTTTGCCGAGCCCCCTGTGGTCGCCGATGTCACCCACGCCGACCTCTCGGGCTACACCCGTGACGAGGCCGATCATCTCTCGACCCCGCTGTCACTGACCTCGCTGCGCGGCCTCTACTGGGGTGTGATGCGCGCCTCCATCCACATCGGGGGGCTGTTTGCCAGGGGACTTCGAACCGGCGTGCGCACCGGTTTCGATTCCGGTTCAACGCTCGACTATGTCTATGAGAACGCCCCCCGCGGTCTCGGCCCCGTCGGACGGCTGATCGACCGGGTCTTCCTTGATGCCATCGGCTGGCGCGGCATCCGCCTGCGCAAGGAGCACCTTGAGGAACTGATCAATGCCGCCCTGACCCGGCTTGAGGGAGAAGGCAAGCCGCGGCACCTGCTCGACATTGCCGCCGGCCATGGCCGCTACGTGCTCGACGCGGTGAAAAACGCCAAAGTCACGGTCGACAGCATCCGTCTGCAGGATTTCTCGTCAATCAACGTCGACAGGGGCCAAGCCCTGATTGCCGAGCGACAGCTTGAGGCAGTCGCGACTTTTCAGAAGGGCGATTCGTTCGATACCGAGGCGCTCGCCGCCATCACGCCGGCACCGACACTTGGCATCATTTCCGGCTTTTACGAGCTGTTCGCCGAGAACAGCCTGATCCGGGCCTCGCTCGCCGGGGTCGCCCGCTGCATGGAGCCGGGATCGCTTCTGATCTATACCGGACAACCCTGGCATCCCCAGCTGGAGATGATCGGGCGCTGCCTCAACTCACACCGCGATGGCAAGCCCTGGGTGATGCGTCGACGCACCCAGCAGGAAATGGATCAACTGGTGGAGGCGGCCGGTTTCCGCAAAATCGAACAGCGCATCGATGACTTTGGCATTTTCACAGTGTCGCTGGCGGAACGGATCTGAGGCCGATGGGAAGAGGCATGTTGCGCTCTCCCATTCCGGCCCGTCCAGCGGTGCTGCGGCGCGCCACGCTCTGGCTCCTGTTTCTGGCCCCGTTTTTCTACGCCACCTATGGTGCGGCGAACTGGTTCGCCGCAACCCGCCCCTACGTTCCCAATCTCGCCTTCGAGTGGGAAAGCCGCATTCCATTCATCGCCTGGACCATCCTGCCCTATTGGTCGATCAATCTGTTTTATGCCATCGCGCTCTTTGTCAACGACGCCCCCGAACAGGTCGACAGACTGGCGCGACGCTATCTCACCGCACAGATGATCGCGGTTTCATGTTTCTTCGCCTTTCCCCTGCGCGCCACATTTGACCGTCCTGAGACATCTGGCCTGCCCGGCATGCTGTTCGATATTCTCGGCGGCTTCGACAAGCCCTTCAATCAGGCCCCCTCGCTTCATATCGCCCTGCTCGTCATCATCTGGGGACACTTCCGCCGGCGGTTTCGCCATGGTCCGCGCATCCTCTGGCATGTCTGGTGCCTCCTGATCGGGGTCTCGGTGCTCACCACCTGGCAGCATCATGTCATCGACATTCCGACCGGCGCCATGCTCGGCCTCTTTGCACTTTGGCTGTGGCCTCATGACCGGGCTTCACCGGCAGCAGGCTTTCGCCTCAACCCCGACCGCACCGCACAACGTCTGGCGCTCGGTTACGGTGCCGCTGCCCTGGCCTTTCTTGCCGCCACTATTCTCACCACCCTGCTGTCCGCTGCCGGGCTGATATTGCTGTGGCCGGCGATTGCTCTTGCCATCGTGGCCTTCGGTTACGCCGGTGCCGGATCGGAAGTGTTCCAGAAGGACGAAACCGGATCTCTGAGCCCTGCCAGCCGTTTTCTGCTGTTGCCCTATCGCGCCGGAGTGCGGCTCAACATATGGGCGTGGACCCGACGCCTGCCGCCCGCCGTTGCGGTTCGCGCTGGCGTCCATCTCGGACGCTTCCCGACAGCCGCGGAGGCCAGCGCCTATCGTGCCGTCCTTGACCTCACGGCGGAATTGCCCCGCAGCACAAGCCTGGTCGCCTGGCACGCTTTTCCCTCGCTTGATCTTCTGCCCCTTGAACCCGCGGTCATGACGGAAGCCGCAGACCTGCTGGAAAGACTGCGAAAGCACGGCCCGGTCCTGGTCTGCTGTGCCCTCGGTTTCCAGCGCAGTGCCTCGATCATCGCCTGCTGGCTGGTTGCCACGGGCCTGGCGGCAGATGCTGCAGAGGCAGTGCGATTCCTTGAATTGAGTGGCCGGAGAGTGGCACTGGCCCCTGCGACGCTTGCCGCCAGCGCCGAGGCCGGCAAATGAGCGCATGGCGAACCACGATGATGCAGACCGCAAGCCGGCTCCGGATCCACGGCGCCCTCACTGCGGCTGCCGCAATTGCCATTCTCGCCACAGTCGTCATCATCCGCTCCGCCCCTGCTGCCCTCGAGTTCAGGCTCACTGTGCTTGCCTGCGCTATTCTGATGCTCGGACAAGGCGTGCAGCTGTTGTTTGACGCCGCCCTGTTCCGCCTGGGCCTCGCCAGCGACAGCGAAGAGGCGGCACTGCTCGTGATCGACAGGACGCTTGACGCCATGGGATTGCGCCACATCCCCGCCGAGCCGCCAGCGCTGTTGGCGCGGATTGCCGGCACCAGGCGCCTGTTGCGCCGCCAATATCTTGTCCTGGGAACCACGGTCGCTATTCTGGCCTTTTCGCTGCTCGAGAGGACAGGAACCTGACAACGCCGATGGAACACCCACGATCCTTCCTGCAGCTCACCACCGGCGTCCTGCTGGCCGGCCTGGCCCATGCCATCACCGGCGTCCAGCCGATCTGGCAGGGCTGTCCGCCCGGTCAGCGTCAGCGGATCTATTTTTCCAATCACACCAGCCATGGCGACTTCATTCTGATCTCGAGCTGTCTGCCCCCGGACGAGCGCGCAAGGACCTCGGCTGCGGTCGGCGCCGACTACTGGCTGGCCGGGCCACTGCGCCGCTTCATCAGCCAGAGAATGCTCCAGACGGTGCTGGTGGAGCGCAACTGGATGGCGCGCAAATCAAGCCCGATCGCAGAGATCCTTGCCGCCCTCGAGCAGGGCCGGTCCCTGATCTTCTTTCCCGAAGGCACACGAAACATGACGGCAGAACCCCTGCAGCGCTTCCGCGCCGGCCTGTTCTGGCTGGCAGCGGCCCGCCCCGATATCGAACTCGTACCCTGCTGGATCGAGAACATGTCGCGGGTTCTGCCCAAGGGTGCCCTGCTGCCGGTTCCACTGCTCTGCCGCGTCATCTTCGGCTTCCCCCTTGTTCTGGCACCGGGAGAGGAGCGCCAGGCCTTCCTCCAACGGGCCAGCGACGCCCTGCTGGCGCTGGCTCCATTGCACAGCGGAACCCGGAAATGACCGAGGATTACACCCGCCTCGCCCTCGGCCTGATCGCCGTGCTGGCAACCGCCAGTATCATCGCCGCGCTGTTGTCCTGGCGCGCCGCCAGACCTCTCTCCCCCGCCCTTGTCAACCTCAATCTCCGCATCAAGGCCTGGTGGATCATGGTGGCGGCGATGAGCATCGCCTTCCTGCTCGGCCATGGTGGCGTCATCCTGCTCTTCGCCTTCATCTCGTTTGCGGCCCTGCGGGAATATGTCACCCTGACCGAGACCTGTCGCGCCGACCGCTGGACGCTGATCGGAATGTTCCTCGTCATCCTTCCGCTCCAGTATTATCTGATCTGGATCGAATGGTACGGTCTCTATTCAATCTTCATCCCGGTCTATTGTTTCCTTGCCATGCCCGCAATCAGCGCCGTGCGCGGTGACACCTCGCGCTTCCTGGCGCGGATCAGTGAACAGCAATGGGGCCTGATGCTCTCGGTCTACTGCATCAGCCACATCCCGGCTTTGATGACTCTCACCATTCCCGGCTACCACCACCGCGGATTATTGCTGATCGCCTTCCTGATCGACACGGTGCAGGCCAGCGACGTCCTGCAATATGTCTTCGGCAAGCTGTTCGGCCGGACCCGGATCACACCCAATGTGTCGCCGTCCAAGACCTGGGCCGGATTTCTCGGCGGCATCGCCAGCGCTTCCCTGCTCGGCGCCGGGCTCTGCTGGCTGACCCCGTTCTCGCCGCTTCAGGCCGGACTGCTGGCGGCACTCGCCTGCATCCTGGGTTTCTTCGGCGGCCTTGTCGCCTCGGCAATCAAACGCGATCGCGGCGTCAAAGACTGGGGCCACATGATCGAAGGTCATGGCGGCATGCTCGACCGTGCCGACAGCCTGGTCTTCGCCGCGCCGATGTTCTTCCACATCGTGCGCTATTTCTGGACCTGACATCGGGTGGCAGCGAACCAGTCCCCACCGGAATCAACCCGGATGATGTGAGGCACGAGCCCATCCGCATCATCGACCAATGGAACCGATACCTCAAGCGACAACACGGCATCGACGGCAGCGGAGATGGCAAGCCGCCTCCGCTGCGCTTGCGCTGCGTCAGCTCCGGCCCTGGACGATCTGCAACCTCACCAGGTCCGATCGGAGATCGTCCAGTTCCCTTTCGATCTCCTGCTGGCGCCACTCAATCGCCCGGTTATCAATGTCCTCCATCGTGGTCTTGCCGTCGCCCCAGTCGAGCTGGGCCGCCTCGTTCCAGACTATGGCTTCGATATTGTCGCTATACTCCTGTTCCAGCACATCAATCCAGGCTTCAAGCGCGGCGATCCTGTCTTCTTTCGTCATTTCAAATCTCCCTCGCGCGCGCGCCCCGTGGATCGGGACCACTGACCCCGCGACACGGCAGGTTTTACCCCGCATAAGCGTAATTTTTTGCGGCGCCCTTGGGGGGGAATGACAAGGTTCCTTCTCCATTTGCAGGTTTTCGTAGAACGACCGTCTGCAAATGCCCGCGGGAGGGTGTTTCAGCCGAATTTCCGCAACGCGGAGGGAAGGTGCTCCACCGCACAGGCGCGGGCTGCGACAACGATCCCGACAGTCCTGTGCCGTCGAACCTCTCTCGTGCTTTTCGCGATTGGTGATTCTACGACCTGCGCAACGAAAACCTTGACCCGCCATATCTGGCTCGACTCCCGCTCACGCATGAAGCAGATGCCAGTTCCGTATTCTGCCTGCATCCCGGATACGTCTTGCGTGTCCTTATGCAAGGAATACGTCTGATCCGAATTGAGAATTTCCGGGGTGTGCCGACCTGGCTTTCCTGCTATAAACCACAGACAACGACGCATGGGAGCGCGCCCGATGGCCCGCTTTTATTGCCTGGACTTCCCCAGCCATTCGCCGGGCAGCGCAGTTCACCGCATGGCCCTCGGCACTGACCACCAGACCGGGAAAAGCGATGTCTCCCCCCGTTTCCGTCTTCCTTGCGACACGAGATGACGCCATTGCCCAGGCATCGGCTTCCGAAGGTGACGTCTCTGGTTTGTTCAAATTCGGCGGCATCACCGACCTCGAAATGAGCACACTGTTTTCCATCCTGGCCGGCGAAGAGTTTGACTTTGATCGACATGAGATCCTGCCGCTCGATGCAGATACACGAGATGAAATTTACGAACTCCCTGAACAATTGATCAATTGTGTGTGAATGTATGTAGTATAGAGCAACTCTGTTTTTCACCTTCTAAATGACGCAAGTAAGAGATTCCCGAGGGGCAAATGAAATCCGTCCTCGTCATCGCCATCGCAAGCATGTGGACGATAGGGTTGATCTGTCGGTTCAACGGCTACAGCGTGACGGAAACGAAGTCGGTCGCTTACGCCGTGTTCTTCGCCGTCCTGGGACTGGGCTGGCTTGCGTTCGGGCGGCCAATGAAAAAGCCGCCGCCGGAATGACCAGCGGCGGCGAATTGGCAGATCGGCCGCCAGAGACTCTCGAATTGCTCTTCACATCTGTTGCCTCACCCGCCTGTTCGAATACCGGCCCCAGATCGTCAACAGGCACTTCACTACGCAACTCCCGCAGGCCGCGTCATGGCGCGGATGCAGGTCCTGCGCCAGCATCGCAACACCAGGCGCGGTCTGCCACACTTCGTCCGGTTTGAGTCCGGTGGAGAGCGGATGGTCAGGCTGCTGCAGCAGGCAGGAGCAACACATTCGATTCGAGAAATATATAAGCTTCGATCCAGCGTCAGGTCTGGCTTTGAGATTGTCACCGCGTTCAGCGACTTATCCAGATTTCATGCTCTCGCTCCGACCCTGAGACAGGTTAAGTCAAGGGTGCCGTAGAGCGCGGCACAATCCCAGGGTGTTGCTTTGGCAGCTAAAATCAGCCTGGGCGGGAACTTACTACCAACAGAAACTCGAGGAGAGGCGGAAAGGTTCTGCCGCAATAGTTACATGGAGTGACGCTGCGAAACAACACTCAGCGGAAAACCTCGCTCGCCGGCTGCGCAGGGCTTGGACGGCTCGCCGGAATAGGGCATGAGGCTATTGTCGCTTGACGGTTGGGTTATGCGGGCGTTCGCCGTTGCAATCATTTGCGTTAGCCTGTGTGGATGTGCGCTTAAAAGAGCGCAGATCGCCCAGGATGCGCGGGCTCAAATGGTCGGCATGACCAAAGAGCAGGTGCTTCGGTGCATGGGACCTCCTGGCAACCGGATGGCCGAAGGGTCTACTGAGGTTTGGTCCTACGCCTCGGGACATGGTTACGTAGAAACATTCGCTGCAGGCTCAGCGACGACAAACGCACAGACCAACCGCGTCGGGAATTTCGCCTTTGGAAACGCCAACACATTTAGCAGCACGGTGTCGACACAACGTTTTTGTCAGATCAACATCGTGATCAATGCCGACACTGTATCTGCCGTCAACTACCAGGGGCCAACGGGTGGCCTCCTGACCGCTGGCGAGCAATGCGCGTACGCTGTGGACGCCTGCGTCGTCAGGAAGTAGCGGGACGGGACAACCGTGGACTGGCGAGTGGCTGCGTCGCGGGCATCGCAGCTATGGATGCCGTGCTTTCGGATACAACTGTGCTCCGCCAAAAGACCGTTCGAGCCTGGATGAGGGTTGCGGGGGCATTTGGAAAATGCTGCATGCCGTCTCGTCGACGCACGGACCTGTTGCGCCGCGTGACACACAACCCTGGCCGCGGAAGGTGGTATTCGGGGCAATCGGCAGCCCCTGGAAGCTCCCTGGCAGATCAAGCCCCAGGTCAACAGGTCAACATCTGTCGATACCCCGCTGTGCCGCATCAGCTCTCGCCGCAGACGTCCGCCGATACTTCATTCAGGCAGAATCACTCGCCCTGATTGATCTCCTGCCCGATCACCCGTCCCAGTGCAAACAGGCGCTGGTCGATCAGGCCCGGCACCTCGCAGACGAAGCGCACCACCTTGCCGCGCTCCTCGAAAATCCGGATTTCCCAGGCGAGCTGATTATTGAGCGCTTCAAGCCCGGGCGCATCGTTTGCGCTCGTCTCCTGCTGCGCTTTGCGCTGTTCCTGCATATCGATGCGGATCTTTTCCACCGCCTCGCGCTGCTTGCGCCCGACCCGCTCCAGCCCGCGCATCACTGAAGACCGCTGGGCGTTCAGCGTCTCAAACAGGCCGGCGAACAGAAGCTTTGCCTTGTAGACTTTCTCCGGGCCCGCGCCGGCAATAAATTCATGCGCCTGCTTCTCTGCGTCCTCCAACGCCAGGCGTCGCGCCGCCAGCAGCGAAACCAGGCTCTTGACCTTTGGATCCTCCCGCCATTGTTGCGGCGCCTGGTCCAGCGAAGGTCCGGCCCACACCGCGACCAGCGAGATTTCCGGAACTCTGGCCTGGGCGCAGGGCCAGTCGCCCGGGTGGCGCGGGCCACCCGCCCGGCACCTCCCCCCGCCCGCGGCGAAAGCGGCAAAAAGCGCCACCAGAACCAGTGCCACGCGTCCCTGCTTTGTCATCCCTCTCCTCCCCCGACATTGAGACGGCGCAGGCCGCGCGAGGGATCATAGGCGATGATCGCGCCGGCCAGAAACAGGACGGTGCAGCCGCCCACCACCGCAAGTGAGACCCAGCTGATCCTGCCGTAAAGCGCAAAGCGGATCAGTTCAACCACGTGGGTGAAGGGGTTGAACTGGCAGATGGCATAGAGCAGCGGACTGCCCTCACGTACCCGCCACAGCGGATAGAGCGCCGAAGAGGCAAAGAACATCGGGAAAATCACGAAATTCATCACGCCGGCAAAATTCTCCAGCTGCCGGATCCCCGACGAAATCAGAAGGCCCATCGCCCCCAGCATCAGGCCGCTGAGCAGCAGTGCCGGCAGCACCGTGATATAGCCGAAAGGCGGCGGCGTGATATCCCACATCCAGGCGATCACCAGAAAGGCATAAACCTGCAGCACCGACACCAGCGTGCCGGCAAGGAGCCTTGCAAACAGCAGGAACCAGCGCGGCAGGGGACTGGTCAGGAGCGTGCGCACATTGCCCATCTCGCGATCATAGACCATCGACAGCGACGACTGCATGGCGTTGAAGAGCTGGATCATCGCCATCAGGCCGGGGGCGATATAGACCTCATAAAGAATATAGGTCTCATAAGGCGGGATGATCGAGATGCCGAGAACCTGACGGAAGCCGGCGGCAAAGATGAAGAGCCACACCAGCGGGCGCACCAGTGCCGAGACAAAACGTTCGCGCTGATGGATAAAGCGCAGGCCCTCGCGCCAGATGATGCCGCCAAAACAGATGAGATAGCTCATCAGGGGAAAGCCGCGCCGCGCGACATTCCCTCTGGCATCCCCCGCCCCGGTTGCGCCCACGCTCATGCAGCCTCCCCGGCGATCTGTGTCAGGCGGTCGAAGGCGGCATGGATATCGCGCGCGCCCGCCTCCGCAACCAGGCGGGCGACCGGGCCCTGGGCCACAACCCGGCCGCGATGGAGCACCACGACATCGTCCTGATCGGCGACTTCATCGAAAAGATGGGTTGCCCACAACACCGCGATGCCCGGCTTCGTCACCAGTTCCCGGACATGGCCGATGATCTCGCTCCGCGCCTTGACGTCGAGACCGACGGTGGGTTCATCGAGGAGCAGGAGCTGCGGCTGGTGAAGCAGCGCGCGCACGATCTCAAGCCGCCGCATCTCGCCCCCGGAGAGATCGCGCGCCTTGCTCTTCGCTCGATCGGCAAGGTCGACCCGGGTCAGCAGCGCCTCTGCCCGCTCCCGCGCCTGACCACGTCCAATGCCATGGAGCGCGGCGTGATAGAGCAGATTCTGCATCAGCGACAGATCGAGATCGACGGTCCGCGGCTGGAACACGACCCCGAGAAGCCGCAGCGCCTCGCCGGGTGTTTGCGCAATATCATGACCGAAAATCGCGATGCGGCCCGACCTTGTGGCAAGAAGCCGGGTTGCAAGCGAAAACAGTGTGCTCTTGCCGGCCCCGTTGAGACCGAGCAGCGCGGTAAAACTCCCGGGCGTCAGCTCAAAGGACACATTGACAAGGGCCTGGCGCGCGCCGTAGGCGTGGCTCAGAGCCTGGATCGACAGCGCCGGAGTGGCGGCATCGACGCCCGCCATGCCGGGCGCGGTGATGGCCGCAGTCATGGCCCGGTCGCCGCCGGCTGAATGGCGATGCCCCAGGGCTGTTCGCCGACCTGGATGGTCTTGATTGCCTTCTGCGCACTCACATCGATCACCGAGACGTCGTTTGAAATGCCGTTGGTGGTCAGCAGAAATTTCTCGTCCGGCGTGAGCGCCAGGTGCCACACCCGCTGTCCGACCAGAATGTATTTCGTCACCCTGTGGGTGGCGATATCGATCACGGCGAGACGGTTGGCGGGACCCAGCGCGACAAAGGCGGTCCGGCCGTCCCGGGTCATGGCGATCCCGACCGGCTGGATCGCCTCGCTGCGCAGCCCGGCGATCTCGAAGCCGATCTTCGTCATCACCTTGTGATTGACCGGATCAATCACCGAGACCGTGCCGCCGATCTCCGAGGACACCCAGAGTTCCGATCCGTCGGGCTTGAATGCGGCGAAACGCGGCCTGGCATCGACCAGCACATTGGCAATCACCTGACGCGATGTGGTGTCGATGAAATGCGCCATATTGGTGGTTTCCGAGGTATTGATGAGAATCCGGCCGTCCGGGCTCACGGTCATGCCCTCGGGCTCGACGCCGACCTCGATATCGCCAAGTCTCCGGCGCGCCGCGATATCAATCACGGTGACGGTGTTGTCGTTCTCATTGGCGACATAGAGCAGCCTGCCCGCTTCATCCTGACTGAAGAGTTCGGGATCGGGACCCGACGGCAGCCGGTCCACCACCGCCTGGGTGGTGGCGTCAATCATCTCGATGGTGTCGTCGTCGCCGACCGCAACCATGACAAAACGGCCGTCACGGGTGAACTCGATTCCCCGCGGCCGCTGCCCGACCTTGATCGTCTTCGTCACCATCCAGCTCGTGGTGTCGATCACCGACACCGTGTTGCTTTTCTCGTTCGAGATATACGCGATCGTGGCAAAGGCCGGCACGACATGGCCCGACAGTGCCGCCAACGCGATCGCCAGCACCGCCCGCATCCCAATCCCTCCCATGGTCCCTCCTCTCGCACATGACCTCGGCAATTCTGAACTCTCCTCCAAAAAATGCGCAGCCCGCGCCCCCCCCCCAATCGCTTTCGCCGCGCGCCTCCTGCCCTGCAGGCGACATCCATCAAGGCCTTCAATCCCTTATGGCCGGATCCTTTCCGGCCACCCCCCCTGCCTGTCGGTTCCGCCTCCCACGCCACGCCAGCGGAGGCGGACGGATGAAACCTTGCAAATCACTCCTTCCGAACATCCTCAAAGAGCCATCGCCGACGCGAGCGTTTCCTTTTCAGCCATGCCCTTCCGCTTCAGTGCAGGCTGCATGTGGTTTCCTGGCGATCGAGCCCGAGCGTATCGAGTTCCGACACCGGATGCAGGAACCCCTCCTGCGGCGACACCGAGACCACCATACGGCCATCCACCAGCAGAATCGGCTGGCGCAGCTGCAGATTCCAATCGCGGATCGTCAGCTTCGTGCCCTTGAACGCCGCCACCGAAAAATCCGCCCCCTTCAGAAATGTGAAAATCTTTTCCCGGTCGGCGGAACTGCTGCGCGAGGCAGCTTCCCCGATCATGCGCATCGCGGTCCAGGCCTGCATATCGAGCGCGCTCATGCGGCGCGTGTTGCGCTTCATGAAGCGGTTCTGCAGCTGTACCGCGCCCCACTGATCCTGCGCCGCATCCCAGCTTTTCGCCATCAGACCGGCAGAGCCGGCGACGGGGCGCGGATCCCAGCTGCGGTAGGGCAGGTAGTCCGCAAAGACCTCGCTCTCATCGGCCGCGATCAACACATCATAGGCCGGCACCCCTTGCGTGAAGACCGGCATCTGGCGCTGGATCAGGGCGACGCCGCTGTCGCTGCGCCGTGCACCGCCCTGGTCTTCGAACACACGCTCGGTGACGATCCTGGCCCCGAAACGGCTGGCGGCGCGGCGCAATGCATCGGCATAGAGCCGGTCCCGCTCATGCGAGCCGACCACCAGGAACCAGCGCTTCCATTGTTTCCAGACCAGATATTGCGCCAGTGCATCCGCCAGCATCGCGCGGCTGGGCGCGACATGGATGATGTTCGATCGGCAGTCCGCCTCGCGCAGGCGCTCATCGGGCGCGCCGACATTGAACACTACCGTGCCGCGATCCTTCAGCCCATCGGCCAGCGCCAACAGCTCATCGGCATCGAGATCGGCGATGATGAAGCCGACGTGATCGGCAAGCGCGCTACCCGCCGCGACCACGTCCTCCCCCGCCTTGAGCCGATATTCCTCCAACCGGAAATGCTGGCCGAGAAATTTTCCGGTCGTGTTGTTGTCTTCCGAGCCCAGCTCGGCCCCGGCGCTGCCGTCGTTGTCGGCGGCCTGGTCGATGAGCGACAGGCTGGGTCGGGCTCCGGCATGGCGGAGATAGCCGATCCCGATCTCGACAGGATCCGAAGCCGCAGCCGCCGACATCGCGGCGCACAAGAAAACCACGCCCGCCACACAGCGTTTCACAGCAAACCTCCATGAGGCGGCAGCGCAGTCGGACATCATCACCTTGACCCGCAGCTGTTGAGACACAACCTGAACCTTAGGACAGACGCCTATCTTTCGTTCTCACGGCGCGGCAGCGGCTCACTCTGCTCCAGCTTCAGACCCGCTTTCTCCCATCCGTCGCTGCCATCGGGAAACCACGCTACATTGACATAGCCATAGCCCAGCGCACGCTTTGCTGCATTCCACGACATCCAGCACCCGGCCTCACAGTAGAAGACCAATCCTCGCCCGCGCTCACCATGGGTGATGGCCTCCAGTGCGCGCCGGAAATAGGCCTCCGTGCCCGGTGCCAGGCTGCCGTAACCGGTGTCCGGCAACCAGATGCTGCCCGGGATGTCGCGCCGCGGCGGGTCGCGCCAGACGGTTCCCTCCGGCAGCCTTTGCGGCTTCGGCGCTCTCGGCAGCACGTCAACAAAAACAGCTCTCTTCTCCCGCCACAGCGCCGCGGCCTGCGAAGTGGTGAGCACACGGGCCCCCGTCAACGTCGCCGGGACCGGCGCATGATAGTCCTGCATGCGGTAGCCGTCCGGCTCTGAGGGCAGCTCTGCGGCAGACGCGCCGCATATGGCGGTGATCACCGCAGCAAGGAACAGAGACGCAGGCCGCAGCATCATTTCTCCTCCTTCGCAGCCGGTACGGAGAGCGGATGATCGCTGTCGTCCAGCAGGGGGACGCCGAAATCGCGCAGAATGCGGTTGATCTCCTCCTGGTTTTCCTGGATCAGGCGGTTGAGCTGCCGCTTCCAGTTCTGGTCGGAGGGCCGCACCGCCATGCCGATGCGAAAGACAAGCTTCGGCCCGGTGGTTTCCCGGACCAATGGCGTGACGTGATAATCCGGCCCCGCCTTCCTGGCGTAATAGCCCGCCATCGGTCCCCACAACACGCCGGCATCGATACCCCCCGACACCAGATCGTTGACCATGGTCTCGGCCGAGGACTCACGCCTGGTATCGATCACCAGCGGATAGGGTTTGACCGTGCGCATCAGGCCCGCAACCGCCATATTTGTCGCCGGCGGGGTGCCCGCCACCACGCCGATAGGGCGGCCCTTCAGGCGCGGATCTTCCAGGGTCTCGACCTCATCCAGTCCGCTGCCGGTTTTGAAGACCAGGGCATAGGCGGTGCGGTAATAGGGGTTGGTGCCCTGCGCCAGATCATCGCCCTGGGGAAAACCCATGATGACATCACAGCGATGCAACCCCAGCGTCATGTGCACGAAGCCGGTCGCCTGGGGAAAATAGGTATACTCGAGCTTCTTGTGCAGCTTTGCCGCGAACAGCTCCGCGATCCTGTTCTCCAGACCTTCGCCCTGCTCGCTGGAAAACGGCAGGTTGTGCGGATCGGCGCAGACCCGCAACACCTCCGGGTCGACCAGCTCAAGCGACAGATCGCTGCTCTCCGCCGCTCCCGCTCCAGTCCCGCACCATGTCACAGCAAGAATTGCGATCAGCGCGGATGACAGCGCCCCGCGATGCGCCACGACCGTCTTCTTCCCTGTCACCCTGCTCTCCCTGTTGTTTTCTCTCCGGCCATGGCCTTTTTTCGCCCTTTCACCCGGGTCTCTGTTCACTCCGGCCTCACCTGACCTCACCTGACCTCACCTGACCTCACCTGACCTGACCTGGGCCGCACTTGACTTGCCGGCATTGACCCGCTCAAAATCCGGGGCACCAACGACAAAACCGCACGTCATCGCGAATCGCCTGCTGCCGTGAGCCAAATCGGCCCCGACACAATCTGTCGCGCACGCCGCCTTACTCTTTCGCAATGCAACGTCTGCTGCTGCGCGGCGGTGAAGCAACGGAACCAAAGGAACGGAACCAAAGGAAATGCCGCGTTTTCGTCCAGTCCGCCGCACCGGCTGTTCCATCGCCCCCCCCTGTCGCCCCTGTCCGATAGCCCGCTGTTGCGGTGCCCTTTTTCACCGGGCTCTCCATGCCCTGGTCCTGTGTGTCATGCTCACGGCCGCCACGCTAGCACCGGCGCGCGGTGCCGAATTGCCCATGAGCGAAGTCGCGCCCGGAATCTTCGTCCATATCGGCGTCATCGAATTGATGTCGCGCGACAACCAGGGCGCAATTGCCAATGTCGGTTTCGTCATCGGCAACGACGCCGTCGCCGTCATCGACAGCGGCGGCAGCGTCGCCGAAGGCGAGGCGCTGCTGGCAGCGATCCGGCTGCGCACCAACAAGCCGATCCGTTACGTCATCAATACCCACGGCCATCCCGACCACATCTTCGGCAATGCTGCATTCCTCAAGGAAGGCGCCACTTTTGTCGGCCACGCCATCCTGCCCCGCGCCCTCCTGCTGCGCGGTCCCCATTATCTCAGCAGTTTTATTCCCAGCATGGGGCGGGAACTGCTGGAGCCGGTGAAGATCGTGCCCCCCACCACCGTCGTCTCCGAAAGCATGACACTCGATCTCGGCGGGCGTCCTCTGCTGCTGCGGGCCTGGCCAACCGCCCATAGCGACAACGATCTGACCGTGCTCGACCCGGTGAGCGGCACCCTGTTTGCCGGCGATCTGGTCTTCGTCAACCACATTCCGGTGGTCGACGGCAGCATCCGCGGCTGGCTCACAGCCATCGCCGAACTTGCCACCATCAAGGCCAAACTCGTGGTTCCAGGCCATGGCCCCTTAAGCGAATGGCCCGCGGCACTCAAGGCGGAGCGTCGCTATCTGTCGTCACTGCTTGCCGATCTGCGCACTTTCAATGCCCAGGGCAAGACCATCGACGTCGCCGCACGGGATGCCGCGGCCACTGAACGAGGGAGGTGGAAACTCTTCGACGACTATAACGCCCGCAATGCAACAACAGCATTCTCGGAGATTGAATGGGAATAGACCCTGCGCTAGGGTAGGCCGATTGCCTCTCACACAATGCGAGATAGGGTCATGTCCGGAGTCCTCCTGCGCCTCGCCGCCTTCCTTGCACTGCTGGCCGTCCTCACCCCGCCCTGTGCACAGGCGGACGAGGCCGATGAGCTATGGCACAGCCTGGTCCAGGACATCTTCAATAACCGCACCATCAACGACGGCAGCAACGTCATCGCCATCGAGATGCCGGCGCGTGCCGAAGACGCCGGCATCGTCCCCTTCACGCTGCGCAGCAAAATTCCCGGGACCGGCCCGCTTCGCATCCGCTCCGTTTCTCTGGTCATCGACCACAACCCGGCCCCGCTCGCGGCAAAATTCGAGTTCGGCCCCAGGGCTTTGATCTCGGAAATCTCCGGCCGGGTCCGGGTCAACAGCTACACCGACGTTCATGCCGTCGCCGAACTCTCCGACGGACAGCTCTATATGTCGAAAATCTTCGTCAAGGCCTCCGGCGGCTGTTCCGCCCCGGCGCAGAAGAACCTCGAACAGGCCCGCAATCAGCTCGGCGAAATGCGCTATCGCCAGTTTGGCGCGCCTGCCGCCCCCTCTCCGGGGCAGAGCCGCGAGGCCCAGATCATGATCCGCCACCCCAACAATTCCGGGTTGCAGATGGACCAGCTGACCCAGCTCTACATCCCCCCCTTCTTCATCAATGAGCTTCGTCTGTGGCAGGACGACGATCTGCTTTTCACCATGGAGGGCGGCATTTCGATCTCGGAGGACCCCAATTTCCGCTTCACCTATGTGTGGAACGGAGCCCGGCATTTTCGCGCCGAGGCAAAAGACACCGAGCACCACGTGTTCCACAATGAATGGCCGATCACGGACAACCCGCAGTGAGGAGGTCAGGCCCCCTTTCGGCCTCCCCTTCCCGGTCTGCTTGAAGTCTGAACAGGCGCAATGCGCGAGGTGGAATCGGGCCCGACCCTGGCGCAAAGCGGCAACCAGCCAGACCCGCAGGCTGTGTTCTGCAAAGCCGTGGCCGGTCACAGACCGCCCGCGGTGAAGAGCATCAGCGCCGTCTGCCAGGTGAGTTCCGCAGTCTGAGGTCTGAAAGACGCCTCCCCCGCGCCCGATGGCCGCGCCAGGCTTGAGCACTCAGGCCGCTGGCGCGGAAGCGGACCTCACGGCCTGACCAGGGTGAGAGGGCCGATTGAGATTGAGACCCTGATGTCAGCGGCGCCTGCGCCCCTCCGGGCTCCCCGCTGTGCCGCGCTCCACGCACGCAACGCTGCGGGGCTCAGCGATTATCCCGCATCAGGAACGCCACCAGCATCAACACGATCGCCGGACCGATCTTGACCAGCGACCCCAGCGGCTCGATCCACAGCTCCGGCGCCAGAATCGCCGCACTGACGATATAGCCCAGCAAGACCAGAATGCCGGCAACAAGCCCGATCGCAGAAGTGCGGCGAACCGCAATCAGGCCGCCGATGATGATGTCGATCACACTGGTGCCGATGGCGATGGGATCAACCAGCGCCGGCGGCATGCCGTGCGAACCCAGGATCTCGGCGGCGGCGCTGTAGGAGACAAACAGCGCCACGAAACCCGAGACGATCCAGAAAAGCACCAGGGTAACGATGATCAGCGCCTTGACCAGGAACAGCCGGGCAAACCATTTGTCCTGAATTGTGGCCGGATGCTGACCGATCATCGCCGTCAGAGTCTTCGGCTCAATGCCCGTGGCGGCAATCCAGGGCAACGGATCGCCCTGGACACCCCGGCGCAATTCGGCAATCGCCGTCGAACGCATCGGCGACTTCCAGCCCAGCCGACCGGCAAGATCACCGCAGCCGGCAGCGATTTCGATCCCGAATTCCGGCATCGCGACATGCAACCGTCCGTCGCTTCCATAGGCCCGACGCCACTGCCCGATCACCTCGGCCATCGTCATCGGCTCTTTCTGCATCAAATCCCAGCTCACGCCGCCAATCGACCTGTCCTCGGGGTCGTGCGCAGCCAGCCACGCCACCGTGGCGGCTACATCCTCCACCGCCACGGGCTGAAACCGCCGCGCCATATCCCCGGCCGGCAGATCGAAGGGCATTGCCGCGAGAGCGCGCAGCATGGCACTGCCGCCATAGGCCGAAGGTGCTACCACAAAGCCGGGCCGCAGAATCGCATAATGCACGCTGGAGGCAGCGATAAGGCCCTCGGCCTCGCGCTTGGTGGTCGCGAAGGCCGTCTGATCCTCACCGGCAATGCCGGGGATGGAAATCTGCACCAGCCGGATCGCACGATCGCTGGCGCTGATCGCCCGTAACAGACGCGCGACAAAATCACGGTGCACCGCCATGGTATTGCAACCAGGCCCATCCTGCAGCACCCCGACGCAGTTCACGATCACATCCACCGCATGCGCGCTGATCAGATGCATCCACCCCGTCACATCCATTGCCAGCAGGGGCAGTTCCAGATCGAGCGGGCTCATCTTCTGGGCCCGCGACAGGCTCCGCGCCACGCCGATGACGCGAAAGCCGCGTGCACGAAGGTCATCGGTGACAAAACGACCAATCAGCCCCGAGGCACCAAGCAGGAGAATGGTTCGCAAAGGGTGGCGCTCCTTGATGCTTGAGACCGGTTGCCGGAAACTGCGCAAAACCCCGCCATCCGCCGCGACCACACGCGAGAGGCCAGGGCAGCCGGACGCGAAGCATCATCCCGATATCTGATCGAAGGAAAGCCCCCATGGCAGAGGAGCCACAGCGACCGGGAAGCCACGGCAATTCGAACGAGTCTTCAGGATCCAGCCTGCCATTTATCTTTGTTCCTCACGGCTGTTTCAAGGTGGATTTCCACAATTACGAAAAGTTAAGCACCGAACTCAGTTCCGCCTCCACATCATCAGGTTCCATGTTCCATTGAGAAAGAGCGAAAATCTCCCGCCACACAGACGACAGGCATAAATCCGACTGTTACGATCATGCAACATGTGGAACTCATACAATGGCGAGACCGTCAGTTGCCGGAAAAGCGCACCCGGAACAAACTGACCTGCTTTTCCACTGACATTTTCGCCTCCCGGTTCCATCACCGCTGGCCTCGCTCCTTGCCGCGCGATCCTGCCGTGGCAGCGACATTCTTCATCGCACTCAAAGACCCTCCGTTGGCTGCCCGGGAAACGGACTTTAAAGGTAAGCCCCTTTGCCACCGTGCAACATCCTGCCGCACGCAGCCGAGACCCGATCTGCTCCAGCCGATCGATGATCGATGCCGCACGCCAGACCCGGCCCCGGCAGCATTGCCCCCTTCTTTCGCCAGGCTTTAAATCACGCTCTCGTGCGCCTCAGAAAATCGGCGCCCGAGCGGCAATTTGCGATTTCAGGCAGGAGACGGGCATGGTGATCGGGGAAATGCTTGTTGCGCAGGTTCTTCCCCTGGTTGTGGATGGCTCCGCGCCTGGCCACCGCCCAAGGCCGGCGCAGCACCCAAACCGACGGGGACAAGCCCGCAGCCTGCGCACAGCAGACCGGCAGCGCTGCGGAACGGGGAAATGGCGAGCCCACGTCAGCCTGCATCTCTCTGCCTGGATGGCACCGGCGTGCCTTTTGACGACGCGGCAGGCCGTGGTCTGGTTCCCAAAAGCGCAAACAACAGTCAGGGCCAGGCCGAACTTGCCCGAACCTGGCCGAAATCCATCTCGCAAGGACGTGGCATCCCCCCGGGATGATGCAGCGGCAACCGCGCGGGTGCCGCAAGGCCTCCGCAAACAGAAGCCGTGAGCGACGCGCAAGGACGCTTCGCGGAAAATACCGTATCGGAGCGGGCGGGGCGCATACGCCGCGGGAGGAGAACCCGGCCCTTTCCTGGTTCCGCAAGTTGCGCGTGCGGCACAATCGCATGGTCGTCGATACCGGCTTGAGGAAATCTCCCGCCGATTGCCGTGCGGGATGGAGCCAGACAACGAGCAGGCGGTGCCCGTGGTTGGGCGAGGCGGCAAAGGGCTGCTTTCAGTCCGGCCGACGAGCTGCTCCCGAAAGCGGAAAGGCAGGCGTTGCATCAGATGGAGGACACCCCCGAGGCCCTGCCCACAGGTCGGTGCCCGCAACCGGCGGATGCGTTCGAGACGGTTTCAGACTTCGCTTGCGGGGGACTTGCGTTTCCGCGGTTTTGCAAATGCGCGATCCGGCGAACAAAGAACAATTTCGCCTGCGACGGTGCTGCGGGAGAAACCCTGACGGAGCAGGAGAGGCCGGACGGCAGGGCAGATGACAAATGAGCTGCCTGCCGTCCCGCATTGTGTCAGAATCGATAGCTCACACCGACACGCGCCAGATGCACTTCATTCCTGAAGGTCGCAGGATCCCCTTCGGCGTCGCGATGATTGGAACTTCCGTAATTGGTGTAGACATATTCCGCACGCCCGATCCAGCGGTCGGTGAAAGCGTAGTCAACACCCAGACCGGCCGTGAATCCGACTCTCGTCTGATCCTCCCACACGATCTGCTCACCCGCATTTTTGCCCTTCTGGATGTTGTTGGTCATATTCCCCACAGCAAGGCCGACTGTTCCGAACAGCAGAAGACGATCAAAGGCGTAGCCAAGTCTTCCGCGAACCGACCCGAACATGCCATATTTCGATTCAGAAGTATCGTTGTCGTAGATATTATTGTGCTGCGACGCTCCCGCATGCCCGATGTCAAGTTCGATGCCTGTGACCACGCGATTGGTCAACTGGTAGATATAGCCGCCATAGAGACCAATGGCAAAGCCATCGGCGCCCTGTTCGGTGTGGCCGTGGTTGTCACTGCGGGCAAAATCACTGGTCCAGATACCATGGGCACCACCGGAGAAAATGCCCAGATAAAACCCGGACCAGTCGTAATACGGGACAGGACTGACCGTTTTGACGGGCAGATCACCCGCCGCCGCCATGCTTGTTGTAAATACGCAGGCACAGGCTGCGATTGCGATGCGTGACACAATATTCATGGACTGCCCTTCATAGCTTTCCGGCGGACGCCGGGACTCAATACACAGTTTTGCAACGCCAAATTCAAAGCCAATTCTGGCATCAACATGGCCACATGACGATCAACTGATGTCGGAAGATTGCAATCTTTGGGGGAAGGGAACCGGAACACGGAATCGCCGGAAAATGAAGCGGACTTTGACGTATATTTGCCGCGCTATCACCACATTGGATCAATGCAGCATTGATTTGCGGGCGCAGGTGAATCGTCATTTGCCCTGATTTGAAAGGCAATTCTCCGTCTGCACACGCAACTATACCGTGCAATCTGCACCCTAACGCATCTTCTGCTTGTGCGCAAGCGGCAACGTGGACGCGAAAATCGCGAGCCCCTGCATCCCGAAGTTGCAAGTCGGATGCAGCCACCGCGAAGCGCGGCAAGAGCGGGCATCAAGAGCGGGCATCAGGCGCGGCGCCGATTGCGGCCGCATCTGCTGCCAGCCGTCGTTTTTCCAGGACAAAGAATGCCAGCCGTGACCGCGGGCCAGGCGTTTCACTCTTCTCCGCACTACGGCGAACGGCGCACGCCGGCAGCTTTCGGATGAAGCCGGGATCGGCAGACCCGGAGCGGATCGGTTCTGCACCTTGTGAGGTTACATCTGCCGCGCGACGCTCAAGGCGGCTTTCGGAACTCAACCGCGCGCCCCGCCTTTCAATCACCAATCGGCGGGCGTCGCACCCGGAGGGGAAACGACAGCGATTGGCTGCCCTGGAAGGCCGAATCGGGTTTGCGCCAACCTGGATCCGGCGATCCCCGGCCCGACGCTTCCAGTCTCTCAGAGGAGGCACGCAGAGCAGGTCTGCGACCCAAACCATGCTGCCCCAACACCGCCCCGGGGCACGACCGATCACCGATCAGGGATCAGGGAATCCGTCGCAGCCCGATCACTGCCTTTGCCGGATCAGAACCGCAGGCGACGCAATGTGCCATTGCCCGCTATGGATTGCAGAGCCTTATCCCGTCAGCCTCAGCCTGCAATCGGCGGTCAGAAACAGCGCACCTCTGCTTCCGCCTGTGCCCGCCGCAGTTCATTGACCGCCGCCGCGGCAGGCTCCGAGCCCCGGAATTCGCCACCCAGCGCCCCCCTGACCTGCGCCATGCTCAGGACGGTCTCCGCCGTCACATAACGCTCATAGGGCACGATTGAGGCCACCACATCAATCGAGCAGGAGCACTGTTCGATGGCCTGGCGCGTCTCACCATTGGCCTTGAGGCAGCCGAAGACATATTCCGCCCGCGCCGCGGTCGGATAGTCATTGGCCTCATCCGCGCGCGCCGCGATCCCACAAGCTCCCACCACCAGGCAAGCGACAATGCCCGCTCGCAGCCCTCGCACTCCCACCATGGTCCCCTCCGCCACCTTGCAACCCCCGCCATGCTATGCCTATTGTGGGGAAAAGAACACAAGAGCTGATGGAAACGACCAGGACGATCTCATGGCAAAGCTGTTTTGCAGGGCGGGAATTCTGTGCGCGCTTCTGCTCATTCATGTCGGCACCGCACGCGCAGCCGACATGGTGCGCATTGCGGTACAAAAGACCGGCACCCTGTCCTGGGAACTCGCCACCATCCGCAGCCATGGCCTCGACAGGGAAGCGGGTCTCGCCCTTGAAGTCACTGAGCTGGCAAGCCCCGAGGCCGGCAGGATCGCGCTCCGCTCCGGCAATGTCGATATCCTGCTGTCGGACTGGCTGTGGGTTTCGCGCGAGCGCAGAGCCGGCGCAAAGCTGACCTTCTATCCCTATTCCACCGCGCTTGGCGCAGTCATGGTGGCGCCCGGCTCGGCCATTCACAGTCTGGGCGACCTCCAAGGCCGCAGCATCGCGGTCGCCGGCGGCCCCATCGACAAGAGCTGGATCCTGTTGCAGGCCCGGCTCAGACAGGACGGCATCGACCTGCCGACCGCCGCCACCATTGCCTATGGCGCCCCGCCTCTGATCGCCGCAAAGGCCGAACAGGGCGAGTGGGACGCCAGCCTCAACTTCTGGAATTTCTGCGCCCAGCTCGAAGCAAGAGGCTTTCGGCGCCTGATCGCAATCGAGGACATCATCTCAGGTCTGGGTGCAAAGGGACCCGTCGCCATGGTCGGCTATGTCTTCGACCAGGACTGGGCCGCGCGCCATCCTTCTGTCATCACCCGCTTCCTGGCCATGACCGCCAAAGCCAGGGAGATGCTGGCGACATCGGATGGCGCCTGGGAGAAGATCGCCCCCCTCATCGGGACAAGCGACCAGGCCGTCCTCAGGGCCTATCGCCTGCATTATCGCAATGGCATCCCGCGCCGCAGCGTCGCCGAACAGGAGGCCGACGCCCGTGTCCTCTACCGCATCCTGGCCGAGGTCGGAGGTCCCGCTCTGGTCGGCCCCGGGGCTGAACTTGAGCCCGGCACGTTTTTCCATGCCGGAACCGGAGAGTGACGTGCTGCGCGCACTCGCTCTCGTCCTGCTCCTGTTCGCCTGGTGGATCACGGCGCATTTTGCTGCCACCACCACCCTGCCTTCCCCACTGGTGGTCTTCCTCACCATTGTCGCCGAGGCCCGTTCCGGTACCCTGTTCCTGCATCTTGGCGCCACACTGGGGCGCGTCATCCTCGCCTTCACTCTGGCCATGACGGTCGGCGGCGTCCTCGGCTATCTGATGGGGCGCGTCAAACGGATCGACCATTTTGCCGACCCGCTGCTCATCGTGCTGTTGAACCTGCCGGCGCTGGTGGTGATCGTGCTGGCCTATGTCTGGGCCGGACTGACCGAGACCGCGGCCATCGCGGCCATCGCCATCACCAAACTGCCCACTGCGGTGGTGACGCTGCGTGAGGGCACACGCGCACTCGATCCAGCTCTCGACGACATGGCGCGAGTTTTTGCCATGCCGCGGGGGATGCGCCTGCGCCACGTCATTCTGCCGCAACTGGCCCCCTTCCTTGCCGCCGCCACACGTTCGGGACTGTCACTGGTGTGGAAAATCGTCCTGGTCGCCGAGCTGCTCGGCCGGCCCAACGGCGTCGGATTCCAGATCGGGGTCGCCTTCCAGCTCTTCGACATGGCGCGGCTGTTTGCCTATTCGCTGAGCTTCGCCGCGCTTGTCTTCCTCCTTGAAACGCTTCTGGTTCAGCCCCTTGAAGCACACAGCAGGAGGTGGCGGCTCCATGCGGCTTGATGTCGACATCACCGGCAAGACCTTCGTCACTGCCGCCGGCGGCAGACAGCAGGTGCTGGAACAAATCCGCTTCTCCCTCCACGAGGGCGACGTCGCGGTTATCATCGGCCCTTCCGGCTGCGGCAAGACCACCCTGCTGCGCGTCATCACCGGCCTTGATCACGACTTTCAGGGGGAGGTGCGCCGCAGCGGGATAAATCGCACCGCCATGGTGTTCCAGGAGCCGCGGCTGTTGCCGTGGCGCTCCGTCGAGGACAATGTCCGCCTCTGCAAAGGCAGCGTCAGCGAAGCCCGGCTGTCGCAGATCTTCGACATTCTTGAACTCGGCTCGCATCGCCATCATTTCCCCCGCGAATTGTCGCTCGGCCTGGCCCGGCGCGCCGCCCTGGCCCGTGCCTTCGCCCATGACGGCGATTTTCTCGTCCTCGATGAGCCGCTCGCCTCACTCGACGCGGCTCTTTCCCATCGTCTGCGCCAGCAGATTGCCGCCCTGGTTCAGGACCGCCCCCTGGTGACGCTGCTCGTCACCCACAGCCTCACCGATGCCCTCCATCTCGGCGACCGCCTGCTGTTCCTGTCGGCCCGGCCCGCCTGCATAGTCGCCGACCACGCCATTGCCATCCCGCGCGGGCGGCGCAGCGCCGCCGACATCACCGCTCTCAAGCGCGACCTGGCCCAGCGTTTCGCCCGCGACCTCGCAACACCAGGCGTCCAGCTGCCAGATATCGCGCTTGCCGAATTGATGACAACGTGAACCACGCGCGCATCCCGATGGGATGGCACCTGATCGCGTTCCCCTGGTCCCTCCAGGGACGTAAAGCCTTTGCCGATCACAGCAGGAGCGCATATGCGAGCCGAGGGCCGCCGCTTGTGGCTCCAAATCCCGGCGTCTGGTTGCGGCTTCATGCCGCTTGTTGCGCCCGCGATGCCACGCGCAATTGACCATGGTGGTTGCATTCGCACGCCAACATATCCTCGTATCCTCCCCTTGAGGTGCTTGCGAGGACATGGTGGTCAGGCGCCTTCCCGGCCTCTGCCCCCTGCCCTTTGCCAGCTGCCGGTTTCCGTCATCCACGTTCGAAATCAGGATATGTATCAACGGGCTCGCCTTCGACTTTCTCCGAATTGCCGGGAAAGCCGATCATGCGCGATGGCCTGAGGCGACCACCGACATCTTCATGGAATGCGGCGCGATAGGGAAACCTGGCAACGATCTCCCGGGCCTCCCGCACAAGGTTGTCTTTGTCGAGCCATACCGACCCGCACTCGCCGCACCCCCAAAAGGCGATTTCGTCGCTTCCGACATGACTGACCCAGCCGTCGCAGTGACTGACCGGACATTTCCACCGCTCCTGGCTCAACGGCTCAGGCGTTCCGGCCTCCGGCGCCGTTCTGGTCGCGGTCTTCCTCTCTGCTTTCTCAGCCGCTTTCTTTCCTGATTTCCTGGCCACCAGCGCAGCTCCAAAAGCGGGGCCGTATTGCCGCCACGGCCCCGCTTCGTCCTTCGTCAGCGCTTCATCGGCAGCCCGGACCCCTTTGTCAACGCAGGACCGTGATCAACTGCCAGGAACGGCCCGGCCTGCGATAACGGCGATAGGGCGCAAAAGACACCGCGCCCCGCACAACGATCCCGTAGTCGCCAAGGTCTGCGCGCGGCACACTGGCGGCCTCCTGGAGGCCGCCAGTGTGGAAGTTCGAAGTTCCGGCCTCGGAAAAGTCGATGTCGCACACAAGACAGGGAGCGCAAGACACCGCGCGCCCTGTCCTGCTCCACAGCAATGGAGCGCCCGAAATCTGAGGCGCGCCCATCTCCAGGCCGTTGCTCAACCCTTGAGGCGCTCGGCGTGCCAGTCAAGATGGTCGTTCATGAAGGTTGAGATGAAATAGTAGCTGTGATCATAACCTTCCTGACGGCGCAGCGTCAGCGCAATCCCGGCCTGGTCGCAGGCCGCCTGCAAAAGCTCGGGCCGCAGCTGCTCGGTCAGGAACGGGTCGGCATCGCCATAGTCCACCAGCAGACCCTCAACCCTGGCACCGTCCTCGATCAGCGCCACCGTGTCATGGCGCCGCCACAGGCTCTGATCCGCACCCAGATAGCCCCCAAACGCCTTCTTTCCCCATGGCACCTGCGAAGGCGCCACGATCGGGGCAAAGGCACTTGCCGCGGAAAAGCGTCCGGGATGGCGGAGCGCAATCGTCAACGCACCGTGCCCTCCCATCGAATGCCCCATGATCGACTGTCGCGTCATATCAGCCGGGAAATGGGCACCGACCAGCTCCGGCAACTCCGCCGTGACATAGCTCCACATGCGGTAATTGCGGGCAAAAGGCTCTACCGTGGCGTCGACATAGAATCCGGCACCCAGCCCGAAGTCATAGGCCCTGTCGGCATCGTCGGGCACCTCGTCACCGCGCGGGCTGGTGTCAGGGGCGACG
This sequence comes from Alphaproteobacteria bacterium, assembly GCA_009781045.1. Lineage (GTDB taxonomy): Bacteria > Pseudomonadota > Alphaproteobacteria > Rhizobiales > Xanthobacteraceae > Bradyrhizobium. The sequence continues at coordinate 29,639 of WQYW01000011.1, read as the reverse complement.
AAGATCAGACCAAGCCCGGCGCAACTGCTGCGAAAATCGCCCTTCTCGGTGACGTTGGCATGGGTGCAGGTCAACCCCGAGAGATACCACACCACCGGCAGTCGTTCGCCTTCCTGGTGCGGCGGCACATAGACCGAGAATGTCATGTCGGTCCGGGCCTCGCGACTTGCATGGCGGTAGACGCCCTGCACGCCACCAAAAGCCCTGTTCCGTGAAATCGTCTCAATCGTCATCCGTGATCACTCCCTTCGGGCCGTCCTGAATTCAAAAAGATGGACCCGGATAGCGGCCCCATCGCCTCGCCCGTTCTCAAACACCGGCCGCAGCTTTCTGGCCCGCATCCGCCGGCAACCGCCGGGCGCGCAAACCGACCGCCTCTGCCGTCCTCCGGGCAGCCGAACATCAGAATGTCACCTTCATACCGGCATAGAAAGCGCGCGGGCGCGCCGGACTGAGGGACCGCGCATCGGTGAAGGCAGCGCCGCCATTGGCAAAATTCGGCAGCGCGGTCCGGTCGAAAAAGGTTCCATAGCTGGCATAGCGGTTGTCCGCCACGTTGTCGATGCGCGCATAGACCTGCAGCGACTTCGAGATGTCGTAGGAGGTGTGCAGGTTGAGCACGGCATAGGACGGCAGCTTCGATGCCTGGTTCGACTCGTCGCCGACATAATACTGACTGCTGACAAACAGTGCGTCGGCACCGACCTTCCAGGCATCGGTCACGCAAAAGTCGATCCCTGCCTTGATGCGATGGCGCGGCACATTGGGAATCTGGTTGCCGGGTTGGATCGCGATATTGCCGTCATCGTCGGCGAAAGGACTGTTGGAACCGACATCAAGAGATCCGCGAAAGCGCGCATCAACGAAAGCATAGCTCGCGAACAGCTGCCACGCCGCCGCCTTCAGACGGATTTCCGCCTCGCCGCCCTGGCGTCGTGTGGTGCCGACATTCCTGAAATAGCCGTAGCCCTGCAGACCGGGAATCGGAACCGTCAGAATGTCGTCCTGATTGGTGGTGCGGAAACCACCGATCTTCCAGCTCACGGTGCCGATCTGCAATCGGCTTTCACCGCGCAGCCCGCCCTCCACGGTCTTCGACACCACCTGTCTGAGGTCGGGGTCGGCGACCAGAAACGCAGCGATGAGACAGGGATTGGCCGGATCCGCACAGCCCAGTTCAAGCGGCGTCGGCACCCGGTTGGCCTCGGAATAGCCGGCATAGGCCGTGACATCCGGGGTGACCTGAAAGGTGGTTGCGAGCACCGGATTGAAGCGGTCATAGCGGTGATCCCCGTTGAGCGCTGTACCTATTCTGTCTTCCATGGCGACCCGGGCCGCGTTGTAGCGGCCACCGGCCGTGATCGTCCAGGCCCGGGTGACGCTGAAGCTGTCAAGCACCGAGATGGCCTGATCGGTGTTGGCAGCACGCAGTGAAACCGGACCGATGGCAACCGGATCCCCCGATTGTCCCAGGAACACGCCGCTGCCTCTGACAACATAATCCGTACCAACCGATCCCAGCTCGGAACTGGCGTCAAAGCGGGTCACGGCCCTGTCAAGGGAGGCACCCAGCACCAGACGATTGTCGTGGCTGAACACTGTGTCGCTGTAGGTGGCCTGCCCGGAGAGGCCGAATGTCAACGATCGCGTCGAGGTCCGATCAATCTCACCCAGCACCGCACCGGGCGCAAAGGGATTCTTCAGGGGCTCTCCATTGAGACCAGAGGCCGGGACATCGTCGTCGGCAAAACACAACCGGCTGCCACCGCGCCCGCAAGCCAGCACGTCGGTCGGATTGCCGTCCACGGTATTCTGCGCGAAGCCACGCATGTGGAGCGTGCCCGAGAAGGTCCAGTTCGGCGTCGCCTCGACCTTGCCGGTCAGGTTGATCAGGCCGGAATTGTTGTCATGGCCCTGCGGCGTGGTATAGCTCGCCCCCCAGTTCCGGTCCGCGAGTTCGGCGGGAACCGTGCTTGGCCCGGCGAGACGGTTCCCGGCGGCGCCCATATTGAGATGGAACTCGGTGCCTTCAAAACGGTAGCCGATATCGCCATAGAAGCGCCGCAGGTCGGAACTGGAGAAGTTGCGAAACCCGTCATCATGGGCCCCCTCGAATGCGCCATAGACCGCCCAGTTGTCGCCGATTTTTCGCCCCCATTGCACCGAGCCCTGAGCCCGGCCGAAGGAGCCGCCCATGAGGTTGATCTCGCCACCCTGCCAGGTGAAGCCATCCTTCATCCTGAGATCGATCGCCCCGCCCAGCGCGTTGAGGCCGAAGAACGGGTTGCTGGTCTCCAGTGCGGCGGATCGGATCGCCACGGTCGCAATCAGATCCCAGTTGACGGCTTCGGTGAAGGCCTCGTTGACGCGTAACCCATTCTGATAGACCGCAAGCCCCTGCGGCGTGCCTGCGAGCGGCGAGGCCACAAAGCCACGGAACTCGATATTGGGGGCGAAGGGATTGCCGGTGACCTCGCTGAGATTGACCCCGCCAGCATGGCCGGCGAGCACATCGGCAAAATTCAGGGAGCCCGTCCGCGCCAGCCCAGCCGCATCAATCACGCTGCGCGTCCCGCTCCCGCCCTCCTCCTCACCCCTCCCTGCCGCACCCGGATTCTGTGGCGAGGCAAGCGCTGCGGCGGTGCCGCGCCTTGCGCTCAAGGCGGATGCCGTCGACACCCGGCTCCGCTGCCGCCGCTCAGCCCCGGCATGCGTGGCCGCCGGTGCACGGACCTCGACTGCGGGCAGATCAGGATCGTTCCGCTTTTCAGCCTGCGCCAGCGCAGCCGGAAGGGTGCCGCACAACAGACCCGTCCAGCCTGCAGCAATCACCAGTCGCCCATAACCCGATTTCCGCAATTTCCCGCACATTGACTTCGATCTTTCAGCCCCTTGAAGCGGGTTCGCGCCATCACCGACACCAGACTTTGCTGTCTCTTGTTTTTCTTTTTTTTTGTTTTTCCCCTGTCGGTCCTGCCTGCGTTTTGCGCCGGCACCAGCCTGAACCCGCCAACCCAGCTCAGCCACACCGGAACCATCCCCCCGGCCGTGGCGGATAATCCCCGCTTTCGGGCGGCAGCATCCTGCCCCGCCCACAGTCCCCCGGATACGAAGGGCAAGGTCCAGAGCCCGCACCCCCCAGGCTGCCGGCAACGGTCAGGCCTTTGACTTCGCCACATGAGTGGCGATGGCATCCATCAGTGGCGGCGACAGGCAGTCATAAGGCTCAAGGCCGAGTTCCCTCAAGCGTCCCCGCACGCCAGCCATCGCCGCAGGGTCGACACCGGATTCGATCACCGAGGACACGAAAGCGGCAAAACCGGGTGCCGCCGATCCCGCCTCCTCGAACAGTTCGGGATGGACAAAATCGAGGCCGTAGAAGGGATGGCCGCTGTTTTCGATGCGCCCGAACATATGGGTGCCGCAGCTTTTGCAGGCATGGCGCTGGATCGGGGCCTGCGCGTCCACGATTGCAAGCTTGTCGGCATTCGCGCTGACCTCGAGATGGTCGCGCGGCACCACCGCCACAAGCGAGAACATCGCTCCTTGCGGCTTCCAGCATTTGGTGCAGCCGCAGGCATGATTATGGGCGACGTCGCCACGGATCGTCACCTTGACCGGCTTCTCCTTGCATTTGCAGGCCAGGCTGCCGCCGGCAAAGCGGCCCGTGCCCTGGCGCACGCCGTTGTCGATCGAGGGGTGAAGATGAACCGTCATGGAGATTTCCTTCCCTGTTTGAAACGTTTCTTTTCTGGCGTTTGCCGCCATTTCTTTCCGGCCCGGACCACGCCCGGACCATGCTCTTTCGCTCCGCCGCTTCCTGCACCTGCGCCGATCAGTACACCACAACCGACCGGATCGACTTCCCTTCGTGCATCAGCTCGAAGCCCCTGTTGATGTCCTCGAGTTTCAGAATATGTGTGATCATGGGATCGATCTCGATCTTGCCGTTCATGTACCAGTCGACAATGGTCGGCACATCGGTGCGGCCGCGCGCGCCGCCGAAAGCGGTGCCCTTCCACACCCGCCCTGTCACCAGCTGGAAAGGACGGGTCGAGATCTCCCTGCCGGCTTCCGCAACCCCGATGATGACCGAGACGCCCCAGCCGCGATGGCAGGCTTCGAGCGCCTGGCGCATCACCGTGGTGTTACCGGTACAGTCGAAGGTATAGTCGGCCCCCCCCTCGGTGAGTTCCGTGAGGTGCGCGACAAGTTCGTTCTGGATCTTCTTCGGATTGACGAAATCGGTCATGCCGAAACGCCGGCCCCAATCCTCTTTCGCGTCATTGAGATCAACCCCGATGATCCTGTTGGCACCGGCCATCCTGGCGCCCTGGATCACATTGAGCCCGATGCCGCCGAGGCCGAACACCACAACATTCGAGCCGGGAGTAACTTTCGCGGTGTTGACCACCGCGCCCACCCCGGTGGTGACGCCGCAGCCGATATAGCAGCTCTTGTCAAAGGGCGCATCTTTGCGGATCCTGGCCACCGCGATCTCGGGCAGCACCGTGAAATTCGAAAACGTCGAACAGCCCATATAGTGGAAGATGGGCTGGCCCTTATAGGAGAAACGGCTGGTTTCATCCGGCATCAGCCCTTTGCCCTGCGTGGTGCGGATGGCGGTGCACAGATTGGTTTTCTGGCTCAGGCAGCTTTTGCACTGCCGGCACTCCGGCGTATAGAGCGGGATGACATGATCGCCAGGCACCACCGAACTCACCCCGGCACCGACCTCACGCACAATGCCGGCCCCCTCATGGCCGAGGATCGATGGAAAAATCCCCTCGCTGTCAAAGCCATCAAGCGTATAGGCGTCGGTATGGCAGATTCCGGTCGCTTTGATCTCGACCAGAACCTCCCCGACTTTCGGGCCTTCGAGGTCGACCTCGACGATCTCAAGAGGCTTTTTGGCCTCGAACGCCACGGCGGCGCGTGTCTTCATAGCAAACTCCTTAAGTGCATTTCTCTTCAGCCGGCCAGGCGTCCCTCACGCTCCGTGCGGCCTCGCGACAGGGTCACCTGCCTTACGTCACTTGCCGTCCATGCAGGACTCCTCGTGCTTCCTATAGTCGTCCGTCTTGTCCTCGTGGCTTGAAGGCCGCGCACGACCCCAGACATCGTTGGAACGGGCACGCAGATAGACATAGATATCGTCGAGATAGCATACCACATTATGGTTGTTGCCAAATGCTGGCATGACATTCTCCTGCGAGGTCGTGACATTTTCACGGCCCCCGGCAACGATCACCAGGAAATCGCCGTAACCGATAGTCTTCAGCGAGTCCTTCAGCGCCGGCGCATAAGTGGACCCCAGGCCATCCGGTCCATGACAGACATGACAGTCGGCGTGGTAACGGCGGTAGCCCGAGTAGGTATACCAATCGACCTTGCCGTCCTCTGTGACCTTATAGGTCGGACTGCCGTGCCCGTCGAGATATTCTCCGGTGCTGGTTTGTTTCACGGCCGTCGGGTCGGACGGACCATCGGCACAGGCCGTATGTGCGAAGGCAATGCTCAGGAGCACGCCGAACAGAAAGCGGATTCCACGCAATTTGAGTATCTTTCGAGCTTGTCGAACTGGGATCAGCTGGTGCGCGGACGGATCCGTCCACGCACCAGAGCGATCGCGAAACGGTCGGCCGATCAGTGCGGCAGGGAGAACACGGTCAGCGTACCCCCGAGCGCGGTGTAGCTGCCGAGGCCCGCATAGCCGCCGACGGCACCGAGCCCGGCATTGGGATCGGTCAGACCGGCCGCCAGTCCGATGCCGGCCCAGCCGCCGACACCCGACAGCACGGCCACATATTGCCTGCCGTCATGTTCATAGCTCGTGATATTGCCGATGATCCCCGACGGGGTCTTGAACCGGTACAGCTCCTTGCCGGTCTTGGCATCGACCGCCTTCAGATAGCCTTCCAGTGTGCCGTAGAACACCACGCCGCCAGCGGTCGCCAACGCGCCCGACCATACCGAGAACTGCTCCTTGTTCGACCACACGATCTTCTGGGTCTTGCCGTCCCAGGCAATGAAATTGCCCATGTGGCTTTCACCCGGAGGCGGATACATCGAAAGTGTCGCCCCGACATAGGGCTGGCCGGCAGTGTAGCTCACCTTGAAGGGCTCATAATCCATGCAGACATGGTTGGTCGGAACGTAGAACAGCTGGGTCTCGGGCGAATAGGACGAAGGCTGCTGATCCTTGGTGCCGAGCGCAGAGGGACAGATGCCCTTGACGTTCACGTCCTCTCCGGCCTTGCTGGTCGAGGTGGCATCCGCAACATGCGGACGGCCGTAGGTCGGCGAGTTCCTGTCGAGATCCACCCCCGTGGTCCAGTTCACCCGCGGATCGTATTTCTCCGCCCCCAGCAGTTCCCCGTCGGTGCGGTCGAGCGTGTAGGCCAGCCCATTGCGGTCGAAATGGGTCAGGAGCTTGCGCGGCTTGCCGTTGACAGTGCCGTCGGTGAGAACCATCTCGTTGACGCCGTCATAATCCCATTCGTCATGGGGCGTCATCTGGTAGACCCATTTCGCCATGCCGGTATCGACGTCACGGGCAAAAATGGTCATCGACCACTTGTTGTCGCCGGGACGCTGTTTCGGGTTCCAGGTCGACGGGTTGCCGGAACCGTAATAGACCAGATTCAGCTCAGGGTCATAGGACATCCATCCCCAGGTGCACCCACCGCCGGTTTTCCACTGCTCGCCTTCCCAGGTTTTGATGCTGGAGTCCTTGCCCACCGGCTTGCCGAGCGACATCGTCTTGTCCGGGTCGAATTTGATTTCATCGTCCGGACCGACCGAATAGGCCCGCCACAACAGCTTGCCGTTCTTTTTGTCATAGGCGGAGAGATGGCAATGCACCCCGAACTCGCCACCGGAAATGCCGACCAGCACCTTGTCCTTGATCACATAGGGCGCCGACGTGCCGCTCTCCCCCTTGCCCGGATCGCCATTCTTGACCGTCCATTCCACCTTCCCGGTTTTGGCATCAAGCGCCACCAGCGTGGTGTCGGCCTGATGGAGGTAGATCTTTCCGTCCCCATAGGCCAGCCCGCGGTTGACGGTGTCGCAGCACATCACCGGGATAACGCCCGGATCCTGTTTGGGCTCGTATTTCCAGAGGATCCTGCCATCATGCGACAGATCGAGAGCAAAAACCTTGTTGGGAAACGGCGTGTGCACATACATCGTGTCACCGATGACGAGCGGTCCACCTTCGTGTCCCCGGAGCACGCCGGTCGAGAATGACCATACCGGCTGCAGCTTGCCGACGTTCCCCGCATTGATCTCATTGAGCTTCGAATAGCGGGTATTGGCATAATCCCCGGTCGGCATCACCCATTCCTTCGGGTTCTGCGACATTTTGATCAGTTCGTCGCTGGCCATGGCTCCATGCCCGCCGAAAACCGCAGCCGACGTCAAAACACCGGCCAGTAGCACCTTACGCATTGTCGTTCCTCCTCTATCAAATTCTTCTGCTGGACGAATTTCAAATCGCCCTTGGTCGTCCTTCGATCTCTGCCTTCTCCCTCTCACAAACGGCCGCACCGAAACCCGAAAAGGCCGGAAAATGCCATCCCGACCACAGCTCGCCGGATCGGCAAACCACAAAGTCCCATCACCTCCTGCCCCTTTGAATCAACCTCCGCGAGCGCCGCACGCAACCCCCGGTCGTCCCCGCAAGGCAGGATCTGTACGGTGTCCCCTTAACGCAGAACCCGAGCCGCAGGGACACCGAGGGGCGACGCTAACTCAATCGTTCCAGACAAAACTTGCCCAAGAGCGAAACCGCCTTGCTCCAAAGTGAAAGATGTGGAATCTTTTTTATGCTGCGTGAGCGAAAAGGACAGCCGACAAGCGCCGCTATCAGGGTTTATGCTGCGCTGCAAGGAAACCATGTTCTCCTTGACGGAACGCGGTTTCACCGACAGGATTGTCGGAACTCCGCAATATCTGCGCCACTCCTGACCTGTTCCTTTTCGCAGACCCGCCACACTCGTGAGGAATGCCCTGCTCGCGAGTTCCCCGCTTCCGCCTCGCAAGGCAAAAGAGAGACCAGCCGCGCGACCACATTGTCACCTCGAGGAGGATCATGTCCGACACAATCCGCACGCTGTCGACTGCCGGGTTGACACCGCGAAGGCAGATCCAGAGATGGTCCGACGCACTCACAGACCTCTGCGGGCGCTTCGACATTGATACGCTGCAGGCCTCCTCGCTTGAGGGCCGCATGGCCCTGACCGCGGTGTCGCATCTCAAGCTCTGTCAGATCGAACTCAGCCCGCATCGAATCGCCCACAGCGCCCGGCGCGCCTCCCCAGGCGACCACCCTTACGTCAAGATCCATTTCCAGACCGCCGGCATATCTCATTTCGATCAGGACGGAAAACAGATCGAGCTGGCGCCGGGCGACTGCCTGTCCTATGACGTCGCCCGCCCGCACGCCATGATCAGCACGGCCTCGACCCGCCATGACGTGGTCATCGTGCCCAAAACCCTGCTCGATGATCGCGGTGTTGCACGCCATTGCATCCCCACCGCCAAGCTCTCGGCACGAACCGGAGCCGGTCGCATCGCCCATGATTTCGTCCGCGCCGCCTTTGACCAGGCCGCCGAATTGTCGCCCCAGAGCGCGGTGCGCCTCGCCGATTCGATGATCGATGTTCTTATGCTGCCGCTGTTTGAGGCCGGGACCAGGGGATCGCGCGGGCGTTCCGATGCCGCCTATTTGCGTGCCCGCCATTTCATTCGTGAGCATCTGCGCGACCCGGATCTCTGCCTCGACCGCATCTGCGCCGAACTCGGCTGCTCCAAGCGCTATCTGCACATGCTGTTCAGCGACCGTGGCGCCACCGTGAGCGACCACATCTGGCAGACCCGCCTCAGCAGCTGCCGTCAGGAAATCGAGGCCAACGCCGGCAAAAAAATCACCGATATCGCCTTCTCCTGGGGCTTTTCCAGCTCCTCCCATTTCAGCCGCATGTTTCGCAAATATTTCGGCATCGCACCCTCGTCGATCCACAAGGCCCGCGTCTCGCAGCGCTGCTAGCCTTACGGCATCCGCTCCGCTTGCGACTTTTCTTCTCCATCTCCCGGCTTGCCGCCGAGAATCCGATATGTGTTCCTCTCCAGATGGCCTTCCTCAAGGGCCCGTTCCCTGCCGCCAGATCTTTTGCACATCCCACCTTTGGTGTGACTTTTCGGGTGCGTGAGGACTCCTGCTCCATACTTCATTATCGCTCGCTTCTGCTCCAACCTGAGAACCTGAGAGGATAGCAACGCACGCACTGCGCTGCCACATCCCTTACGTGCACTGTGCACTCGCAGCACGCGAAGCTCGCGCCTCTCCCCAGAATCTGGTTGCGCAACGCCTCATGGTCTGACAGCATCAAGACCCGCCAGCGGCTCGGAGTTCATACAGTCGCGTCACTTGTAACTTGTACCTCTCGGCGCCTCGGCGCCGAGCAAAGACGCAGGATGCGTAATGTTCGCTTTGTCATGCCGCGGCACCAGGGTTGCGGGCCTGCTGGCATCAGCCGCGCTCACCTTTACCCACGCTGCTTTCGCGGAAGAAAGCGGCCCGACCGCCGCTGGCGCAGCCGGCAAGCCGGCACAGAAATTCCGGCGCTACCGCTGGGAGGAGGACTACGCCTATCTGGCGCGCGAGTCTTTTCCGACGCAATGGGAGAAGGTCAAGTATATTCCTCTGCCATGGCTCGGAGACGCATTTGCCTCCACCGGCGGGGAGATCCGCTACCGGCTTGACGGCTTCAGCCCCTATCTGTTCGGCATCGGCAAGAGCGGATCGAACTGGATCTCGAATCAGGAGCGCATTTTCTCCCATCTCGACATCCACTTCTCGAAGACATTCCGAACATTCTTCGAACTCGACGGTGCCACCGAGTCCGGTCGCCCGGTGCAGCGGCCCTATGATCAGAGCGCACCCGACCTGCGCCAGGCCTTTTTCGATATCGCTCTCCCGGCAGGCAGCGGCACCGCGACGCTGCGTTCGGGGCGCGAGGAAATCTATCTTGGCAGCAGCCGCTGGCTCGCGGTGCGCGATCCCACCAACATCCGCCGTTCTTTCGACGGCTTTGTCGGCGAATACAAAGCCGGCCAGATCACCCTGCGCGCCTTCGCTGCACGCCCCGTCAATATTGCACCCGGGTGTTTCGACGACCGCACGCTCAGGAGCGAATCCTTCACCGGTGCCTATGCGATATTGCGCAACCCCTTCGATCTGCCGGTCACAATCGACAGCTACCTTTACCAGAAGCGCCAGGGCAGCGCGACCTATGCCCGCGGCACGGCTGCGGAAGAACGCTGGAGCGGTGGTGGCCGCCTCGATGCCAGACTGCGCGGATTTCATCTGGTCGGCGAAGCGACCTGGCAATGGGGATCCTTCGGCTCCTCCCGGATCAAGGCCTTCGGCATGTTCGCCGATCTGGGTTACCGCTTCTCCGGGCACGCGTTGTCAATTCCGGCGATCGAGCCCAAAATCGGCGTCAGGACGCATTTTGCCACCGGCGACAGCAACCCACAGAGTTCGACTTTTAGCAATTTCACTGCGGCCTATCCGGCTGCCAGCGTGATCTCGGAGGTGTCGGTTTTCGGTGCCTCGAATATCCAGAGCATCCAGCCCTACGGGCAACTCTTTCTGCCCAACGGGCTGGTGCTTGGCGCCAACTGGAATTTTCTCCGCCGGGTCGAAATCGCCGATTCCGTTTACGGCCCGCCGGGAACCATCCTCACCGCCAGGGGATCGACCTCACGCGATGTCGCCCGGATCGGCGAAGTCAACCTGACCTGGCAGATCAACCGCTTCACCCAGGTGCACGCGCTCTATTCTCACATCTACGCCGGAAACTATGTCCGGGACGCCGGCGGGCACAGCTTCGACTATTACCGCCTGCAGCTGACGACGTGGTGGTGAAGTCACCCCGGTGCACTTCCCAAAGGCGGATGGCGCGGCAGCCGCGCGTGGCTTTCGGACATCTTCCCTTCCGAAGGGCAGGCAGGGCTCACTCGCAAGGCTTACTCCCTCACCCCCCCCTGCCGTGCCGCGCTGCCGCGTACCTCCCTCCGACCTGCTGCCCTCTCCGCCTCTACGACAGCACCGCAAACGATATTCGAAGCTGAACGAAAACCGTTCCGCGGAAGCACGGCCCAAACGACCCACAAGACGGCAGAAGGCGGGCTCGAAGCCCGCCTTCTGCCGTCTTCAAACCGCCTTGAACGGTTTTGGAAGAAAGCTTCTGTCAGAATGTGTAGCGAAGTCCTCCCTGAACCCCGATCACCTGGATATTCGGCATTTCCGGGCTCGACATCGTGGTGGCATGGAGATCGATATAGGAGGAAAAGGCCTTGGTCCACAGCACGGTCATTTTGGCCGAACCACGGAAGCCCACCGCACCGGAAGGGTTCACTGTGTTCATCAGGGCCGGGCTCCAAACCTGCTCCAGCCCGTTCTGATCCACAACCTTGAAGGCTACACCAGACAGGGTCGGCTGCACTGTGTACCCCATCCATCTGGTCTCGGCGCCAAAGCGCAAACCACCATGGATTTCCGTGCTGTCGGAGGTTTTCTGGGCAAAACTGCCGTTGAACAGCTCGCCATAAGTCACCCCCACAGTCGGCTCGAACCACACCGCGTGAGGTCCGTCATAACGGTACTGGACATTGGCCGTGTAGCCGATGGCACTTGAGTCTCCAACCTGGATTGCAGTGGACGGGGTCCAGCTGGCGAGCACAGTGAAATCAGTCGAGAAACCACCATTCAGATAGGCGACGGTGGCCGAGGTCGAGGGGATCGTGGACGAAGTGTCGGGAAGATAGTCTCCCCTGGTGGTGGTCCAGGAGTGGATCCCCGTACCGATGAAGGTCAGGGCGTCTGTCGAGGAGAAAATGCCGATTTTCGTCACATCGACCGCTCCCACCACGCTGGACACCGACACCTCGGTATTGAGCGCGATGCCCTTGTCGCCACTGCCGATCAGATTCACCCCATAGAGCCAGTCCGGCCCGATCGCCTCGTGCAGAGTGGCCCCCCCGGAAGACCCGGAAGGAGATCCAGGATCCGGAGCGCGCGCGGAATCCGGATAGGGAGAGGGTGCGCTGGCGCGCCTGGGCGCAAACACATCCCCCTGCGCTGGATCGATGTCCAAGGGCGGGACCCCAGGGCGCAGGATCCGCTGCATGACAGACTGGCGGATGTCGAGGACCGTCGTCTGGACCGTGTCGCTGATCGCACTCCGCGCCATCACAGCGCTGCAACCCGGCGATGACGTGAGCTGTCCTGATGACTGCGACGGCGGAATAAGAATAGTGGGATGAGGCCCGCTCCCCCCGGAAACAACCCCCGAATAGCTGCATGTCTGTGCCGCCGCCGGCTGCAGCAAAGCGCCCGCCATCACCCCGGACAGCACCATCGTCCAGATCCATCCAGACAGCCTCTCCGCCACCGCAGCCGTCGCTCTGCTACGCAAATCACTCCACCCAGGCATAAACGCCCCCTTTGTGTAATTCCTTGTCTTCCCGATCCGCTCACGTCAGCAATCGCGCACGCACTCCAAAGGCAACACCGTGAAAACGTTAAGCACATCCACAACCCGGCCATCCACACAAAGCTGGTGGAAGCCTTTCCATCACACCCTACCTGTGGTTGTGTGGCCACAGAACCACGTTCCGACCGCTGCGGATCGGCACCAACATATGACATATGAGCCATAGTGCCACCCCTTGCGGCTTCCGTGGTCCTTGGCGCCAAACCTCCGCCCGCCGACGCTTCCCGGAATCATGTCGAATCCCTGAGCAGCTCCAGCCTCGTTTTCTACATCCTCCTGCTCACCTCACAGCAAATTCTTGCCGACAACGCCACAAAGAAACAGCTGCGCATTTCGTGTTGACAAAAGCGCGGAAGCCCGCGGCGTTCCGCAGGTTTCGCAGGCACGGGCTGAATCCGGGTGCCGCTTGTTCGATCGTTCCATCCTGCGACAGCGCTTCTGTCCAAACTGGCGCACGGCCCACTTCCGCAATTTACACTGCACTCCTGACTGATCCATGCACGCAGCTTCAGGCGCGCGACCAGGCAGCCTCATTGGATGCCGCGGCGACTCACAATCAGCGGCGGTCTGTGAAAGCGAGGATTCCAATCGATTCCGGTCTGTCACGTTGCAATTTGCAATTTTCTTGCGCGAAGAAGAGAGCTGCGCAGAGCTTCACAAAACCGTGATCGGCCTGTCGAGCCACCCCGCAGAACAGGCACAAGAAATCCAAAGCGCCGTTGACAAAGGAAACCGCCAACGCTCACGATCATCGCGCCTGTCAAAGGCTTGAGCTGAATTGCAACCGGCTGTTTGCGGCACAATCTGGCAGCGCTTGTCGACACGAACTTCTCGGAATGCGCTGTGCCCGCCGGTAACACGGCTTCGCACCGTCTGCACCGGCCATCACCACCACCGAAACGCAGCTGTGTGTTGAGCGTTTTCCGCTCTCACAACGACGGGCGGCCCTCAACGCTTGCCGTCCGGGCGCAGTGCCCGCTGCAACAGGGAGTCAGCCCGGCCGATCGAGGTTTTGCGGCTTGCGCGCCATCTCACCACGGGAACCGGGATGGCTCGGCGTCATCGGGAATTTCGTCGCGCTCCAGCGGCCCCGCCACTCCGGCGCAGCTGGCGAGCGCAGCAGACCAGCTTTCGCGCCGCAGTAAAAATGCTGCCGACACTTCCGGTTCGTGCCCTGCCATGGCCCGGCGTCGGTGATCCAGCCAGATGGTGAGCTGCCACCCTGGCCGGCAACAAACTTCCGCACCAGACAGCGACACCGCCCTTTGCGAGGGCAAAGGGCGGTGTCGGATCTCTTCCCAGCTCTTTCGCGGGCCGCGGCCATGCCTAATGTGCCGTCAGACCACTGGCGGCATCGTCGCCATCGGTTTTCACCGGCGCCACCTTGGTCTCCTCTTCCCACACGATCGGCACCGGCTTTCGCACCAGCGCGTGCGTCAGCACGTCGTCAAGACGGGCGACCGGGATGATATCCATGCCACCCTTGATGGCATCCGAAATCTCGCTGAGATCCTTGGCGTTGTCTTCCGGAATCAGCACTTTCTTGATGCCGCCCCGGGCGGCTGCCAGCAGTTTCTCCTTGAGCCCCCCGATCGGCAGCACGCGGCCGCGCAAGGTGATTTCGCCGGTCATCGCCACCTCATGACGAATCGGGATTCCGGTCATCACCGAGATGATCGCAGTAGCCATGGCGACACCGGCGGACGGACCATCCTTGGGGGTTGCGCCCTCAGGGACATGGACATGGATGTCGCGCTTCTCGAACATCGGCGGCTCGATGCCATAGGTAATGGCACGCGAGCGCACATAGGATGCAGCAGCCGAAATCGACTCCTTCATAACGTCCCGCAGATTGCCGGTAACCGTCATCTTGCCCTTGCCGGGCATCATCACACCTTCAATCGTCAGCAGTTCGCCCCCGACATCGGTCCAGGCGAGACCCGTGACAATGCCGATCTGATCGTCGCTCTCGATCTCGCCGAAGCGGAACTTCGGAACTCCGAGGAATTCCTCAAGATTGTCGACCGTCACCTTGACCGACTTCTTCTTGGAAATCATCAGATCCTTGACCGCCTTGCGGGCCAGCGTCGACAATTCGCGCTCGAGATTGCGCACCCCCGCTTCGCGGGTGTAGCGGCGGATCAGGAACAGCAGGGCATCGTCCGTGATCGACCATTCCTCGACCGCGAGTCCATGCTTGGACAGCGAGCCCGGAATCAGGTGCTTGCGCGCGATCTCGACCTTTTCGTTCTCGGTGTAGCCGGCGATCCGGATGATCTCCATGCGGTCCATCAGCGGGCCGGGAATATTGAGCGTATTCGCCGTGGTGATGAACATCACACTGGAGAGATCGTAATCGACCTCGAGATAGTGATCATTAAAGGTCGAGTTCTGCTCGGGATCGAGCACCTCGAGCAGCGCCGAGGACGGATCCCCGCGGAAGTCGGAGCCCATCTTGTCGATCTCATCCAGCAGGAAAAGCGGATTCGACGACTTGGCCTTGCGCATCGACTGGATTATTTTGCCCGGCATCGAGCCGATATAGGTGCGGCGGTGGCCGCGGATCTCGGCCTCGTCCCGCACGCCACCAAGCGAGACGCGCACGAATTCGCGGCCCGTGGCCCGCGCAATCGACTTGCCGAGCGAGGTCTTGCCGACGCCCGGAGGACCGACCAGACACAGGATCGGACCGGTCAGCTTGTTGGCACGCGACTGCACCGCGAGATACTCCACGATGCGTTCCTTGACCTTCTCGAGGCCATAGTGGTCGGCATCAAGAGTCTCCTGCGCCGCCTCCAGATCCTTCTTGATCTTGGATTTCTTGTTCCACGGAATCGACAGGAGCCAGTCGAGATAGTTGCGCACGACGGTCGCTTCCGCCGACATCGGCGACATCTGACGCAGCTTTTTCAGCTCGTGCTGCGCCTTTTCGCGAGCCTCTTTGGAAAGCTTGATCTTGGAAATCTTCTCTTCCAGGTCGGCAAGCTCGTCGCGGCCGTCGTCGTCGCCGAGTTCCTTCTGGATCGCCTTCATCTGCTCATTGAGGTAGTACTCGCGCTGGGTCTTCTCCATCTGACGCTTGACGCGCGAGCGGATGCGCTTTTCGACCTGCAGGACCGAGATCTCGCTCTCCATCAGGCCGAGCACTTTCTCAAGCCGTGCGGTCACCGAGAGCGTCTCCAGGATACCCTGGCGGTCGGCAATCTTGACCGCGAGATGGGAGGCCACCGTATCGGCGAGCTTGGCGAAGTCGCTGATCGACTGCACCACGCCGACGACCTCGGCCGAGATCTTCTTGTTGAGCTTCACATAGCTCTCGAAATCCGACACCACCGAGCGCGCCAGCGCCTCGGCCTCGACCGACCTGGCGTCGGTATCGGCGAGCGCAGCCGCGGTGGCTTCGTAATAATCGCTGCGATCGCTGTATTTCTGCACCCGCGCACGATCGAGCCCCTCGACCAGCACCTTCACCGTGCCATCGGGGAGCTTGAGCAGCTGCAGCACCGTCGCCAGCGTTCCGGTGTCATAGATCGCGGCCGGCAGGGGATCATCGTCGGTGGCGTTTTTCTGCGTCGCCAGCATGATCAGAGCATCGCTCTTCATCACCTGCTCAAGAGCCCGGATCGACTTTTCACGGCCCACGAATAACGGCACGATCATGTGCGGGAAAACCACGATGTCGCGCAACGGCAACACCGGATAGACATGCGCCTCGCCGTGAACGATGGTGGGTCGTGGTTTGGGGCTGGTCATAACCTGTCTGTTCCCTTTTGTTGCGCCCCCCTGGCCCCCAACCCACCCCTGCTGCGCAAGCCAGAGTGAGATGATGCCGTCTTTTTGCGGGTTCGCAGTCCTTCGTATGCGCCGATGCGCCGTCTTAAATGAGCGGTCTTGGATTTTAAGGTGGTGGATTTTAAGGTGGTGGATCCAGGTTTTTGTGGATTTCCCGAGGTTTCGGATTTTCCGTTCCCTGTTCGCAAAGTCCCGGTCTCAGGTCTGGAAGCACAAATCCTGGTCGCAGATTTTCGGGCCTGGTCTCCTTCTCAAAGTGCTGGTGCCGGTTTCAGTGGCAGTCTCGTTCGCGGGCTTTGGGTGGCAGGCGTCGGGGACAGTTCTTGCTGGCTGCCGTGCTGGCTGCCTTGGGTTTCGGTGTTTCGGGTCCGTCACAACAGTCGCCGCATGGATTGCGTGAGCGAATCCCGGACAGAACCCCGCCCACCCATGGAACTAGGTGGCGATCGCGGACGGGGGTGTCAAGTCACTGAAAAATGCTCGTCATTGCGCCCCTCGCCAATCCATCCTGATTCGGCCACAGGGATGCGGCCGTTCTGAGGCGCCAAAAAGGCCGATCCGGTTCAGGCGCTCGCATTCTCCATCGCCCGATCCGAACGGTCGGCATAAATATACAATGGACGGGCGGTGCCTTCCACGACCTCCCGCGAGATCACCACCTCTTCCACACCTTCCAGGCTCGGCAGATCGAACATGGTCTCAAGCAGGATCGACTCAAGAATGGAACGCAGACCCCGCGCCCCGGTCTTGCGCTCAATGGCCTTGCGCGAAACCGCACCCAGCGCCTCATCGGCGAAGGTCAGTTCGATATTCTCCATTTCGAACAGGCGCTGGTATTGTTTTACCAGTGCATTCTTTGGATCTGTCAGGATTTTCTTCAGCGATGCTTCATCAAGATCCTCAAGCGTCGCCACCACCGGCAGGCGGCCGACGAATTCCGGAATCAGACCGTATTTCAGCAGATCCTCCGGCTCGACATGGCGGAATATTTCACCCGTGCGGCGGTCTTCCGGTGCCAGCACCTGAGCGCCGAAACCGATCGAGGTCGAGCGTCCACGCGCCGAGATGATCTTCTCAAGGCCGGCAAACGCGCCACCGCAGATGAACAGGATATTGGTGGTATCGACCTGCAGGAACTCCTGCTGGGGATGCTTGCGGCCGCCCTGCGGCGGCACCGACGCCACCGTTCCCTCCATGATCTTGAGCAGCGCCTGCTGCACGCCCTCCCCGGACACATCCCGGGTGATCGAGGGATTGTCGGACTTGCGGCTGATCTTGTCGATTTCGTCAATATAGACGATGCCGCGCTGGGCGCGCTCGACATTGTAATCCGCCGCCTGCAGCAGTTTCAGGATGATGTTCTCGACATCCTCACCGACATATCCCGCTTCCGTCAGCGTGGTCGCATCCGCCATCGTGAACGGCACATCGAGAATCCGCGCCAGCGTCTGGGCCAGCAGGGTCTTGCCCGACCCGGTCGGCCCGATCAGGAGGATATTGGACTTGGCCAGTTCGACGTCGTTATGCTTGGTCTGGTGATTGAGACGTTTGTAATGGTTATGGACCGCGACAGAGAGCACCTTCTTGGCATGGCTCTGACCGATCACATAATCGTCCAGAACCTTGCAGATTTCTTTAGGTGTCGGGATACCGTCGCGCGACTTCACCAGCGAGGATTTGTTCTCCTCGCGGATGATATCCATGCATAATTCGACACATTCGTCGCAGATGAAGACCGTCGGGCCCGCAATCAGCTTGCGGACTTCATGCTGACTCTTGCCGCAGAATGAGCAATACAGCGTGTTCTTTGAATCACTCGAGCCGACCTTACTCATTCACATCTCCGTCCCGCGGCACGTTCGGCCCCTCCCGACCGCACCATTCTGTGACATCCACACCCCACGGCAAGAGATCCTGCAAATCCCGTACCAGAGCCCCCCGCTGCCGTGGCCTGCCCCCATCGTTTCCGCCGGTGACCGGGCAGGTGTAGCCAATCATGCTGTCACTCGACTATCAAGAATTCGCTAATTGAAGCGCTGCCAGACATCGCTGACAATAGCGTCGTTGAGAAAATCGTCACTGGAAAGCCCCGAAAACCGGAACAAAACCAGAACATCACCGCAAATCGCTCATGGAAACCTGGTTGCCGCCGTCGGATCGTCGATCCGCTTGGCGATGACCTTGTCGACCAGACCGAAGCTCCTGGCCTCTTCGGCGGTCAGAAATTTGTCGCGCTCCAGCGCATCCTCGATCGCATTCAGGGTCTGGCCGGTATGGGCGACGTAAATTTCGTTAAGCCGGCGTTTCAGATTGAGGATTTCCTGGGCGTGCAACATAATGTCGGTGGCCTGGCCCTGGAAGCCGCCCGAAGGCTGATGGACCATGATGCGCGAATTCGGCAGGCTGAACCGCAGGTCCTTCTCGCCGGCCGCCAGCAGCAGCGAGCCCATTGAGGCCGCCTGCCCGGTGCACAGCGTCGATACCGGGGGGCGGATAAACTGCATGGTATCGTAGATCGCCAGGCCCGATGTCACCACGCCGCCAGGCGAATTGATGTACATCGAGATTTCCTTCTTGGGATTCTCCGCCTCCAGGAACAGAAGCTGGGCCACGACCAGCGTCGACATCCCGTCCTCGACCGGTCCGGTGACGAAGATGATGCGTTCCTTGAGGAGTCGGGAAAAGATGTCGTAGGCGCGCTCGCCCCGATTGGTCTGCTCAACCACCATCGGCACGAGGTTCATATAGGTTTCGACCGGATCACGCATGAATCACCTGGATATTGCTTGAGGCGGACATCTCCCCTCGACAACCGAACCTTGAAGGCCGGACCTGCACAAAGCTGAAGGCAAGTCCTGCAAGCCGGGCCGGGACCAAGTCTTGGCAAGCCTTCAAGCCTTGGGGAGACAGATGGATATGAATCGGCTCTCCTGAAACAGGATCAGCGTAAATTATTGGTTAACCCGCGCGCTCTGGGAAGCCGATTCCGCCACGATTGCCCGGGTCACTCCCCGGCGCCCTGGTTCAGCTTCGTCTTGGTGGCTTCCTCATCCGCCTTCAGCAGTTCCGCATGCGACACCGTGCGCTCGGTCACATCGGCCAGCTCGAGGATGAAATTGACCACCTTTTCTTCCAGAATGGGTGCTCGAATGCCAGCTAACGCGTTTGGGTTATTGCGGAAATATTCCCACACATCTTTCTCGCGACCCGGCATGCGCCGCGCCTGCTCAAACAGAACCTGGTCGAGTTCCTCAGTCGACACCTCAATTTTGTTTCTCGAGGCGATTTCCGCCAGAACCAGACCAAGGCGAACGCGACGATCGGCAATGACGCGATATTCCGCCCTGGACTCCTCCTCGGTGGTATTTTCGTCCGCGAAGGTCCTGCCCCCGGCCTCCATCTCCTCGGCGATCCCCTGCCACATCTGATTGAACTCCTGCTCAACCAGGGTCGGCGGCGCCTCGAAGCGGTGGGCTTCGTCAAGGCGGTCGAGGAGCGCGCGTTTGACACAGCGCCGGCTGACCTCGGCGTAATCAGCCACAAGCCGCTTCCGGACCGCCTGCTGCAGCCGTTCCAGCGTCTCCAGACCGAGCATCGTGGCGAACTGGTCGTCAATCCTGAGTTCGTTGGGGCTCTCGATCAGGGACGCCGTGGCCTCGAATTCAGCATCCTTGCCTGCCAGCTTCGGGTTCCCATAGCTGGCCGGGAAGGCGCATTTCAGGGTGCGGGTCTCGCCCGCGGCAATGCCGATCAGCTGGTCCTCGAATCCCTCCAGGAACTGCTTGGAACCGATCACCACCTTGACGTCATCGGCGGCACCGGTGTCAAAGGGCTCTCCGTTGATGGTGCCCTTGAAACTGATGGTGACGCGATCTCCGGCCTGTGCCGTGGCGCCCTCGCCGCGGTCGGTGAAACTGCGATAGCTCTCTGCGATACGCTCCACCGCCAGGGCCAAATCGGCGTCCGAAACCTCAGCCACCAGCTTCTCAACCTTGAAGTCCTTGAAATCGGCCAGATCGATCGTCGGCACCAGTTCCACCGTGACGGAGTAGACCAGATCCGACTTGCCGCTCAGCACGTCCTCAACGGCCGCCTCTCCGGGCAGAAACTTGACCCTGGGTTCGGTCGCCAGGCGAAAACCCCGCTCCGTGAAAACCTGGTCGTTGGTGGTGTGGATGGTCTCATTGACCACCTCCATCATGGTGGAACGGCCATAGAGTTTTTTGATGTGGGAAACCGGGACCTTGCCGGGACGAAAGCCATTGAGACGAATCTTGCCCTGGATATCACCGAACTTGACACCTGCCCTGGCATCCAGATCGGCGACCGGAACGCTGATCGTGAACTCGTGCTTCAATCCCTCCACGAGGGTCTCTGTGACCTGCATGTCCAATCTTCTTTTCGTTCCTTGAGGCCCATCGGGGCCAGATGCATCCCAAAAAAGCGTCGCGCCGGTGGATCACCCGCCAGGATCACGATTTATGACACCCGTCTGTCCAGGGGAATAGCCCATGAGACAACAGAAATTCCAGTGATCCGGCAAGCTTCGGTCGCGAAAGCGGCCATGAAGCCTCTGTTTCACATTTTCGGCGTTGATTCTGCTACACTTTTTTGCCCTGAGCAGGCAATTTTCAGTGCCCTCTGCTGCGCCTTTATCTGCGCTCGAGGCCTCTTAAACTCCCGAAACCGGCGGAAACCGGCCTTGCGCAGTTCGCTCGACATCCCAATACAGTCCTGCCCCGCATTGCGCAATGCCGGGCAGGATGATGACCGGCGAAGATGTGGGCAATCTTCGCCACCTCCCTCGGTGCCGGGGTGCCGAATCGGCAATCGGCAACCGCCCGCGGTCAAGGCAGCAATGTGGATGACGGTGGTTTGTCACCATTTTGCCATTTTTTTGCTGCGCCCAGGTCGGCACATGCTTAAATGCCTGTCTGCCCGCGGGGAAACAGCGGCAGGTCCTGATGCATTTTTCGCGGGCGTGGCGGAACTGGCAGACGCGCTGGATTTAGGTTCCAGTGACGCAAGTCGTGGGGGTTCAAGTCCCTCCGCCCGCACCACACAACACACACCATCTGAAAATACAGGATTAATTACCACAGACCCGACATGTCGGGGGGATTTCACACCCTTGGCCCTTTTCGCCCCCATCCCGCCTCTGGTATTCCGGTATCCCTGCGTTCTTGAAGCTGCCGCCTCACGATGACAGAAGGGAAGAAAATTCGCGTCTTTTCTGCCCACGAAATCGCCTGCGGGAGTGCCGCACGCCCGCAAAGCCAATGGGGGGTACCCAGGCCGACACAGCCACCCGAGACCGAGCCGAGAAAGGCGCCCTGGTCATTGATGGCAAGGCTTGAGCCCGCCGGCCCCCCAGGTCTCCACCACGGTGGCCAGGGCAACGCCGTGACTGGCGCGGTGCCAGTCTTCGGCTGCTTTGCTTCGCTCCCAAACTCAAGATCGCAACCCGGGGACAAGTTTCAGGCACACGAGGATCGGGGCGTCGATCTGGAACGGTTGAGGAAATCGCTGCAATGAACCTCCGTATCAGGGATCCGGAAGCTTACCGCCTGGCGAAGGCCATTTCCGCTGCCACCGGGGAAAGCATGACCAAAGTTGTCACTGAGGCCTTGCGGGAAAGGCTTGCCAGGTGTGAGCGGGCGCAGGAGCGCGGGAGCGTCGAAGAACTCCTGGCAATCGCCGACCGCACTGCAGCACTTTTGAAGCGCCCTTATGCCGATTATGCCGAATTGCTCTACGATGAGCACGGCCTGCCGAAATGATTATCGACACCTCCGCCCTGGTCGCCATTCTTTACCGCGAAGCGGAGGCCGCAGATTTCGCGCACGTGCATCCAGGCCGCCGAGACCTGTCGCATCAGCGTCGCAAATCATGTCGAACTCACGATGGTCATCGAAAGATCGAAAGCCAGCTCGCACACCAACGGCAATCGTCAGCTCGAAGCCTTCTTCCAGCGTGCAGGCATCGTCATTGAGCCAGTGACGATCGAGCAGGGCGTGCTGGCACGCCAGGCCTTCTTCGGGTTCAGCAAGGGGAGATACCAGGCGACACCCTGCCGGGCTGAATTTTGGCGATTGTTTCGCCTATGCATTGGCCAAAGCAACGAACCCTTGGCTGTCCCTTGGCTGTCCCTTGGCTGTTCAAGGGGCAGGATTTCCCGCGAACGGACATCCGCCCGGCGTTGCCATGACCTGAGCACAGCGGACTGCCGCGCTAAACGACCGCTGGCGGTTTTTGTTTTTTGAAGGTCTGATCGCAGGGCCAGCCGCTTAATAAGGGCTTTGCGCTTCAGATGAACGATCGGAGCCTGTCGTACCGGGCTTATGAAGCCTGCTGCGGCCCTGCAACCGGCCTCCAAGCAATTGAATTTCTGTCACTCTTCAAAAACGATGCAGACTCGCGAGTGCCGTGTCTGCGCGAATTTCCCGACCAGACGCGCCATTTCGGGGCTTTGCCTGCGCCGCCAGTCCGCTCATGATGAGACATTCAAGAATCGAAAAACACGGGCGGCATGGCCGATGACACGGATTTTTCTCCCCAACAGACGTGCGGTCATGGCAGGGCTTGGAGCCGGCCTCGCCGTAACAGCGATTCCGCCCTCCGCCAGCCTCGCGGCGGCCCCCGCTTCTGTCGACATCACCATCCGCGCTCGGGTTGCAGCCCTTGACGGAGCCGGCCTCCAGCCGGCTCCGTCAATCTGGCAGCTTGCCACTCTGCCGCCGCGTGATCTTCGCCTCAAGCCTGGCGACAGCTGCAATATCCGCTTTCACAACGAGCTGCCGATTGCCGCAGCACCGATCTGGCGTGGACTGGATGGCGCACCCACCCCGGACCGGCTGGTACCCCCGGGAGGCAGCGACAATTTCACGGTCACGCTCCGCCACGCCGGCACCATGCTGATCGATCTGTGGTCCCCGGGCAAAATCGCAAAGCCGGTGCAACCGCTTGGCGTCATCGTTGAAGAAACCACTCCAGCGCCGATCGCAGACCGTGATCAGCTCTTCCTGATCGAGAACTGGAACCTGCATGATGGCATGGCGCAGGTTCCTCCGGCGGAGGGCGACCTTGCTGCAATCTATACCGTCAACGGCAGGGTCCTGCCGGAATTCACCATCGCCGCCAACGAACGCCTGCGCCTGCGTGTCATCAATTTCTCTCCACGCAACATCGCCGCGATCCGGATCGAGGGGCGCGACATCACCGTGATCGCCATCGACAGCCACCCCGCCGAGCCCTTCCCCGCCCGCAACAGCACGCTGACTCTGGCACCCGGCAGCCGCTGCGACGTCATCATCGATGGAACAGCCGAAGCGGGCTCGAACACCGCCATTCTGCTCCACGATGGCACCAGCGCCCGGCCCATTGCGCGCCTCGTCACCACAGAACCTGCGCGACGGTCCGACCGACTGCCACCTGCCGCAGCCCTGCCCTCCGACCTGCCGCCGCAGCTCGATCTCCGGGCCGCGCAGCGCTTTGCCATCGCGCTTGAGCCCGACCGAAGTACCGATCCCATCGCCCTGCGCCAACCTGCCTTCCAGGTCCGATCCGCCACCACCGTGGTGCTGACACTGACCAATCCCACACCGCTGCCCCAGGTCTTTCACCTCCACGGCCAGCATTTTCGTCTGCTCGACCGGCTTGACGACGGTTGGAAACCGTATCTGCTCGACACACTCGCCATCGCTCCCCAGACAACCCAGCGCGTGGCCTTCCGAACCGGCGCCAAAGGACGCTGGCTCTTCGATTATGTCGCCACCCGCTGGAGCGCGATGCCGACACTGGGAAGCTACATCGTCACCTGAATTTCCGCCCGCATCGCTGCCTGCGGGATGACGCAGATTGCACCGAGCGCTGCGCATTCCTATCTTTGAACCATTCCTCCTGCTGCGGGGCTCGATTTCCGCCTCTTGCCGCTCAAAGCCGCCTCGCCCACATCGCATCCCCGAAAACCACCTCCCTTGCCATGTCCGCCATCATCCAGATTTCGCGCCTGTCAAAGACCTACGCTTCCGGCTTCACGGCGCTCGAAGACATCAACCTCGACATAAGGCGCGGCGAGATCTTCGCCCTGCTCGGCCCCAACGGCGCCGGCAAAACCACCCTGATCAACATCATCTGCGGCCTCTCACGGGCAAGCCGCGGTGAGGTCCGCGTCGATGGCGAGGAGATTTCTGCCTCCTACCGCAAGGTGCGGGCGATGATCGGACTGGTGCCGCAGGAACTGCACACCGATTCCTTCGACACGGTGTTCGCCACCGCGAGCTTCAGCCGCGGCCTGTTCGGGCGACCGCGTGATGACGCCTATATCGGGAAGGTGCTCCGCGATCTGTCGCTGTGGACCAAAAAGGACAACAAAATCATCACCCTCTCCGGCGGAATGAAACGCCGTGTGATGATCGCCAAGGCGCTTTCCCACGAGCCGCAGATCCTCTTCCTCGATGAGCCCACCGCCGGCGTCGACGTCGAATTGCGGAAAGCCATGTGGCAGGTGGTTCGCGATCTCAAAAGCCGCGGCGTCACCATCATCCTCACCACCCATTACATCGAAGAAGCAGAAGAAATGGCCGACCGTATCGCGGTCATCAACAAGGGCCGCATCATTCTGGTCGAGGACAAGGCGACATTGATGCAGAAACTCGGCAGGAAACATCTCACCCTGCATCTGCAGGAAAAAGTCGACGCTGTGCCCGAACAGCTTGCCCACTACCGCCTTGCGCTCGAGGGCGAGGGCCGTCTCCTGGTCTATGACTACGATACCAAAGGCAGCCACACCGGCATCACCGGGCTGCTCACCGACCTGCGTGCCGCGGGTCTTCACTTCATCGATCTCGACACCACCCAGTCCTCCCTTGAGGACATCTTCGTCGATCTTGTGAGCACCAATTCATGAATTTCCGGGCCATCCGCGCCATCTATGTCTTTGAAATGGCGCGCGCCCTGCGCACGCTGATGCAGAGCGTCGTCTCGCCCGTGATCTCCACCTCGCTCTATTTCGTGGTGTTCGGGGCCGCCATCGGCTCGCGTATCAACAATGTCGAAGGCGTCAGCTACGGCAGCTTCATCGTCCCCGGCCTGATCATGCTCTCGGTGCTGACCCAGAGCCTCAGTAACGCCTCCTTCGGCATCTATTTTCCGAAATTCATCGGCACCATCTATGAAATCCTCTCGGCCCCGATCTCTTCCGTCGAGATCGTGCTCGGCTATGTCGGGGCCGCCGCCACCAAATCGATCGTGCTGGCCTTCCTCATCCTCGCCACCGCCGCCCTCTTCGTGCCGCTCCACATCGAACACCCCTTCTGGATGCTGACCTTCCTGACGCTGACGGCAACCACCTTCAGCCTCTTCGGATTCATCATCGGAATCTGGGCTGACAGTTTCGAGAAACTGCAGATGATCCCGATGCTTGTGATAACACCGCTGACCTTCCTCGGAGGCACTTTCTATTCCATCAACATCCTGCCCCCGCCATGGCACAGCGTGGCGCTGTTCAATCCCGTGGTCTACATGATTTCCGGGTTCCGCTGGAGCTTCTATGGCGATGCTGCCGCCGACGTGAGCCCCATGGTCAGCCTGGCAATGACGTCGGTCTTTTTCCTCCTCTGCCTGATCCTGGTCGGGCGGATGCTGCGCAGCGGCTACCGCCTCAAGACCTGACGCCGGCCACTGCACAGCGTGAACAATCCAGCCTCAACCCTCCCAGGTGTCCCCTCCGATCGAAGGCAGCACCCCCGGCATGATCATCACCTCAGCCCGTCATAACTTCTTCTATGGCCAGATCTGCGTCTTCCGCCCCAACTTCAGAACGGCGCAGCAGCGTGCCCGACACAGCCCCGATCACGATCGCGCCGATGTGCCGAGAGGATGATCTTCTGTCTTCGGGGTCTTCCGGTCATGCCAGCAACAGAATTCCGCAAAAACAGGCCAGTCGCCTTCTTCCTGAAAAAGCAGTGTCGGGGCCCAGCGCCTGTTTGCTGCTGTGAAAGCCTCGACACCGCAAGCCGACAACCTCTACCCTATCCGCGCAGACGGCGATAGATCGCTCCCAGAATATTGGAATAGTCGTCGGTCCACACCCGCAAGGCCGGATCCGGTTTCATTTCCGTCCAATGCGGCGAGGAGGCAAGCCCGCCCACATCGGCGTCCGTCCGGGCCGACACCACCACACGGGTGTCATAGATATAGGGCTCCTCTTCGGTCCGGGTATCGCCTTTGTAGGCCCAGCTGCGCAGACCGTTGGCGCCGGCGATGCCGACCACCACGGGCTCGAGATCGAGATGGCGGTTGGAGACATGCATCATTACCACCCCGTCGGGAGCAAGCTTGTCCTTGTAGATTTTCATCGCCTCGGCGGTAGCGAGGTGAATTGGAATGGCGTCCGACGAATAGGCGTCGACGATGACCAGGTCGTAGACGCCTTCGGCTTCCTTGGCAAAAGTCAACCTTGCATCGCCGATCACCGGCTGGAGGTCGGGCGCACAGGCCGAGATGAAGTGGAAATATTTCGGGTTGCGCGCGGTGGCGACCATGGACTGGTCAATCTCGAAAAACCGCCAGTCCTCGCCCGGAGCCGCCGCACACACCAGCGTGCCGGCCCCGAGGCCAATCACCGCGACCTTGAGCGGGGCACCTTTGCGTGCGCGAATCGCTGTGATCACCTGACCGATGCCACCATCCTTGTGATAATAGCTGATCAGCTCCGGACGACCAACAACCGGCGAACCATCATTATTGAGCACCCGCTCGGCACCATGGACCGTGGTGCCGTGCGCCAGCACGTGGAAGCGGCCATCATCGCTCTTGAGGATCTTGTGGACACCGAAGAAACTGCGTGCCGTCTCCACACTGTCATTGGCATGGACGACAACCAGCGCCAACGCCACCGCAACTGCGGCAAAATATTTCCAGCGACCAAGGCCCAGCAGCATCGCCGCCGCACCGAACATTCCCACCGCTGTCGCAACCCCGACATGGCTGTCGCGCAGCCACACCGAGAAATCACCCAGCATATGCGATCCGGTCGAGATCTGCTGCTCCGGCAACAGCACCGGCACGAACACGAGCACCGCAATCACGGCCAGGACCGCCCAATACCATCGCCACCAGCCATCCTGACGCAGCACCTCCTTCGGATTGCACAACACCACGAGCGCGATCAGGATCGGATATTCCGCCACCCAGGAGAACACGAACGGGGCAACCAGACCGGCAAACAGCCCACCGACCATGCCACCAAAGGACAGCGCCACGTAAAAGCCGGTGAGATATTTCGCGGCGGGACGTGTGCGCGCCAGTTCGCCATGACAGCCCATCGCCAGCACGAAGAAGCACAGCAGGTGGCTGCTGAGGGTCACCAGGATGGGCCGCGCGCCGCTATAGTCAAACATTGCGATCGTGCCGACGATAGCGATCGGCTGCAGCGCCAACATCAGCTTGTGGCCGAGCAGCGGGCGTGACTGAAACACCAGCACCCAGGTCAGGAGATAGAGCGCCAGGGGCATCACCCACAACAGCGGTGCCGCCGCCACATCCGCCGAGATATGTGCCGTCACCGCGATCAGGAGCCCCGACGGCACTGCCGACAGCAGGATCCAGCGCCCCCGCAACCCCCATGACGGTGCCACCGCGTTCTCCTCCGCAGCCTGCTCCTGCGCCACCGCCGCCGGCGATCGTAACAGCAGCACCGCGCAGCTCGCAATCAGCACGATCAGGACGGCGAAACCGCCACTCCACAGGCCGTTCTGACTGCGCAGCGCCAGCAGCGGTTCCACCAGCACCGGATAGGACAGAAGAGCAAGGAAACTGCCGATATTGGACGAGGCATAGAGAAAATAGGGATCCCGCCCGGCGCTGTGACCGGTGCGCACGAACCAGGCCTGCAACAGCGGGTTGTTGGCAGAGAGCGCGAAGAACGGCAAGCCGATCGATACCGCGAACAGCCCGAGCAGCCAGATCGCGTAGCCCGACTGCGGCGGCTCCCCGAACGCCGTCGCGATCCCGAGCGGCAGGGTCGAGAACGCCACCACGAGCAATATTAGATGGATTACAACCGGCAGCACGCGATTGCGGATCTTCATCAGCAGATGGGCATAGACATAACCCGCGAGCAGCAATGACTGGAAAAACACCATCGCCACCGACCACACTGCCGGCGATCCGCCAAGCTGCGGCAGCACCATCTTGGTAAACAAAGGCTGCACCGAGAACAATAACAGAGCGCTTACAAAAATCGCGGCGGTATAGGCCGCCAGCACCAGTTGATTACGCCGCGCCGACCACAGCGGCGAAGCGCCGCATTCCAATGACAGGTCCATCAATGAATCTCCCCGTGAAAACAGATAAACGAAAGGCCGCGGATCGAACGGAATGGCGTTCCTTTACCACCTCGAAATGGACAAAAAGTGCTGTACCACAGCAGCGAGATGTTGGCACGGTAAAGAGGTAATTACTCACCCCCATTTGCACTATATTGCATGTTTTTCGAATGAGTAGCTCGTTGTACGTCTGTTTGGCGATGGTTCCGGCAGATAGCCACGTCCTGGAGGCCCAAACTCACTGGTGGTATTGACGAACCCCTCCGCCCTGGCGGCTTTGCCGGTGACGGCTGTGCGGGCTGCAAGCACATTGGAATCGCTGGATTTGTCCGAACAAGCGGGCCGCGCGGCGGATCCTGCCCCTCACAGCAGTGAGTAAGGGAGGCACGACGAAACATCGTCTACTTGCAGCAGTTTCGAATATTCCAGTTGTTGGTTGTTGTGCCTGCAAACCTTTGCCTTTGCCGTGGTGCCGCATCAGACCGGCATCGACAAGGCCATTGGTGCCATCACCAGTGTCATCTTCCACAGCTTCGCCGCCCCTTGCGACAGCTGCCGCGCCAATAGGGAACCCGAATCCGGTGCACCTGCCCTCCCATCCCGCTCGTTCACGTGCTTCCCGTCCGCGGGTCCTTCCATCCGAATATAACCGCAATGAATTGCTCGACGCGACCGAGCGCGATCTCAAGCGAATCGAGGCGAGGGTCAATCGGAAGGGCCCTCAATCGCTCAAGACGGCCGCTGAGATCGGCAAAGCGGTTGGTGCGATCCTTTACCGAAGAAGGATGGCCAAACACTTCAAGGTGAAGATCGAGGATGGGAGGATTTTCTGGAAGCGGCGTCTGCGGGAGATTGAGGAAGAGGAGCGCCTCGATGGAATCTACGTCATCCGCACCAGCGTATCTTCGAAGACGCTCGATGCACAGGAAGCGGTCGAAGCGTATAAGGACCT
>WQYW01000010.1 GCA_009781045.1 Alphaproteobacteria bacterium | reverse complement strand
GGCCCCGGGGCCTTTGCTTGAGCAGTTCGGACTGGAAGCCGCAGGACCGGAAAACACCGAAAATACAGCGCAGAGCACGGCGGCCGACATCCGTTCCACCGTGGAGTCGGAGTTCCGCGAGATCGCCGCAGTGAAGCGCGATGTAAAGCTCAAGGACTTGCGCCAAGTGGCCGCACAAGGGGTGGAGCGGCTCGTGCTCTATAAGGGCTCTGCTAAACAGATCATCGCCACGGCTGCGATCGCCCTGATATGTGCGTCTGGTACTGCGATTGCCGCCCGATCCGGGCCATCCGTGGCCGCATGGATGGTCGCCCTGTGCTGGGCTCTCACATTGCTGTTCCTGGCATTCACTGTCACCACCTGGCGCCAGCGCAACCGGCGCTTCATGACCCTGACAGCGGACGGCCTGCGGTTCGGCAACCTTCCCTCGCCCATGCCATGGCGCGCGATCACCTCCACCAGTATCAAGACCATGTGGATCAACGGAACATCGGTGCCCTTCGCCATCCTTGTCGACCTGTCGAGGGATTTCCCCGCTCCATCTCCCAGACCCGGGCGCTTCAGCGGCATCGCCTATGTCGCTGCGAAACACCAGTTCATCCTCACTACCGGCAACACTCTGCGTGTGAGCAGCAAAGCCGCCATCGAGAGCCGCGATCTCGAAATGCTGTTCGGTGACTTCAACCGGACCTGGCAGGCGGGTCTGGCGCGCGCCGAACTGGCGCGGATGGGAGAGGCCTTCGCCCCCGGAACCGAACACCACCCCGCCTGACAACAGCCGCGCGGCACTGCGGTCTCATCCGCGCTGCCGACCTGCCGGGTTGCCAGCCCTCACCCCATTTGAGAAGGAGAAGCCCCGCGGCCAACGCCTGGGGCGCTTCTCCTTCTCTCACAACCGAAATCGCCCGGGCAATCCGTAGCGCGCCACCAGCGGGCCGCCGAATCTGTAGTTCAGGCGGGCCAGACCGACATCGACATCCTGGCGCATGTCATCTCTCTTGCCAGGGAAGAGGTGGTCATATTCAAGCCCCAGGCTCCAGCTGGGAGCGAAAGCGAAGTCAAGACCGACCCCGACTGTGCCGCCCCAGCGGGTTTCGCTTTTCGACACACTGCCCACCCCGATCACATCGACTTCCGCCCGGTTGCTGACGACAGCGCCGCCGCCCTTCACATAAAGCAGAACCTTGTTCCAGGCATAGCCGACCTGCCCGGTGAAGAGACCGAACGCGTTGGTTCTCACGCTGGCTGAAACCGGCGGCACAGCGAGTTCCAGCGTCCGCTTGAAACCGGCCCAGTTGCCCTGGGCCTCCAGTCCGAACACCCAGTTCGTCGCCTGCCAGCGATAGCCGACCTGGCCTCCCACGGTGCCCCCGCTGGCCCCGCCAAGGCCGCTGTCCTGCAATCGGCTCTCGCCACCGCCGCCGTTGATGCCGAGATAAAGGCCGCTCCAGTCTGCGATCGCCGCCACCATCGGCATCGGCGCCTTGTAGGCGGGCGCCGGCGCGCGCAGATCGGCAGCCTGTCCCGGACAGACCAGGCCACAGGCAAAAAGGCTGGCACCGGCCAACCGCAGGCTCGTTCTCATGGCTCATGCCCTATTGATGCGCCGTCAACGCCCCCCCCCGGGTCGACGGACCATCCGTGATCTGCGCGCACGCCTTTCACAATCTGCACAGACCTGTCGTTTGAGGATTCGCCCCGCGCGCTCGCCAGCCCTGCCGGCGCGGCGCGCGGCAATCGCTTCTGTCGCCTGTGAAACACAGCTTGACTGCTCGCAACCAGGAGCCGGAAAATTGTGCCTGTCGCTCACGCGCGGCAGATACGCGGCACCGCTTGAGCAATCCCGCAAAACAGCACGCCAACTGGAGCGATTTCTCTGTTCACGGCGGATCGGAGTTAAACTCTCACCTGTGACGACAACGGCAGCGCCATGATCCGAAGATGCTGCG
Source organism: Alphaproteobacteria bacterium (assembly GCA_009781045.1). GTDB lineage: Bacteria > Pseudomonadota > Alphaproteobacteria > Rhizobiales > Xanthobacteraceae > Bradyrhizobium. The sequence goes on along the minus strand of WQYW01000010.1, from coordinate 55,863 downwards.
CGGCTTGCCGTCCCAGCCTCCCACCTTACGGCACCGGACGGTCATGGAGGGAAGAGCCTTCGCCCCGGCAGGCGCAAATCTGTTGTGCTGACAGCGGTCGCGCCGCCAGGAGCGCAACCCAGGAGGAAACACTGCCGATCCGCCCTCCCGACAGGTTCCGCAGATGAAACAGGAGAAGCCCGGGCCAGGCCCGGGCTTCTCCGTATCTTATCATGGAATCAGAGGTATCGGATCAGACCAGCCGATCACCAGCGCGCCACCACCGGACCACCGAACCTGTAGTTCAGACGGACCAGGCCGACATCGACATCCTGGCGCACGTCATCCTTGCTGCCAAGGAAGAGGTGGTTATATTCAAGGCCGACGGTCCAGTTCGGCGAGAAACCGACGTCGAGACCGACACCGATGGTGCCGCCCCAGCGGGTCTGGCTGGCCGAATCGTAGACCCCAAGATACACTTCTTCAGCCTTGTTGCTCACCACAGCCCCGCCGCCCTTCACATAGAGCAGGACATTGTTCCAGGCATAGCCGACCTGGCCGGTGAAGAGACCGAAAGCGTCGGTCTTGATGGTGTCATAATCACCGCCACCATAGTCCCAGGTCCGGCTGAAATTGGCCCAGTTGCCCTGCGCCTCAAGTCCGAATACCCAGTTGGTGGCCTGCCAGCGATAACCGACCTGACCACCGACGGTACCGCCACTGGCCCCGCCCGAATCGTCGCCATGCCATCGGCTCTCGCCACCGCCGCCATTGATGCCGAGATAGAGGCCGCTCCAGTCATAGATCGCAGACACCATCGGCATCGGGGCCTTGTAGGAGGGCGCGGGAGCGCGCATATCGGCAGCCACGGCCGGAGAAACCAGGCACCAGGCAGCAACGCTGACGGACGCCAGCAGCAGGCTCTTTTTCATAGGTAATCCCCCATTAAGATGTGATCGACGACCCCCCCGGGTCGACCGAATCGCCTTGGCAGGAATGTATCAAATTGTCCGGAAATGTCCGTATCCTTTCCGCAACACCCTTCCCTAAATACCGTCAACTTTCTGGAAAACTCAATTGATTCAATGACCGCAGCTTTCGCAGACGCGAAGTGCAGATCCTGCGACGCCGCGCAAGGACGTCGCCGCCAGCGTTCCCGAAAGCCTTCAAACGCCCCTCGGTGCGAAGCCTTGCGAGAATGACGAAAGTTTCTTTATTCACAATGGCTTGCCATAGGCCATCGAAGGCCACTCTCTTCGGCAGGCGGCGGCACGACCGACACAATCAGACAACCAATCGCGTCAGGCGTCGTTTCGCCTCCGGTCACTCTGTTGTGACACCACAGGGTCCCGTCATTTGTGCGAACCTCACACGGCTGTGCGCACAGACCTTGCAGTTGGGGCAGACCCGCTTTGAGAATGTCGATATCTGACCCGGGTCGAATGTCGTGTCGATTCCATCGGCTGTGGGGCCTGGCCGGTGAGGAGGCCCAACGCTTTGCCGTCTTTCCGGGCATGACACGAGCCTGATCGTCGCCCTGGCACCGCACCCCTGGCACTGAGAGCTACCCTTTGAAAGAGCTACCCTTTGAAAGACCTGCCCTTTGAAAGACCTGCCCTTTGAAAGACCTGCCCTTTCGCCCCGAGATCCCCCGGCCTGACGGACTCATGCCTGGAGCGCCCAACCGCAAGGCCCGCGACAGCGCAAGCTGGCGCAACAGATATTCCCGACAAACCCGCTTGTCGCCATTGTGCCGGAACGGCAAGGCGCTTTGGGTCTGAGATCGGCGCCACAAGCGCTATTCCTGACTCTCCGCAGGAAAGCACACTCCCGTCAGCCGCCGGTTGCGGAGCAGCCAGGCAACAGCGACCAGGCTGGCGGAAGCCAGCAACATCTGCCTTGTCATCTGAAGTCCCCCATAATGCTGCGCCCGCCCCCCGGGTCGAGCCCAGCCACAAGAGGCAGGTTATCAGAGGGCAGGGACCGACTGCAGCCCTGTGGCCAGCTCACGCCCTGTGTATTGCGCGCGCTCCTGTGGGCGAAGTTTCCGTCTGTCCCGGATGTCCGCAAAGGCAAAGCGCGCGTGCGCGAGACGACTCCGGCAAGGAGGTTTTCGCGAGGCTTTTCCAGAAGCTTGCGTCAAAGCCCGGCGCTTGAGATCGCCGGATCCGGCGTTTCGCAGCATCCCTCGCACATTGACGACCGTCAGGATGCGGAGAAAGGAGAAAGGCGCGAGCAGACCGCTTTGAGGGACGACAGCGACAACAATTTTCACAGCACGTCCCGCACGAGCGGCTGAAGAAGCTGGAAGCGACGATGCCGCCAGCGCTGCGCCAGGTGCGAAAAGTGAAGGATGCGCCGCTTTGGCGAGGCGGAGCGCGCGGGGGTGCGCTGAAAGACCCGCCCGGATGCCCGTCCCCGACCTATTCCCCTTGGGATCTGGCCGCCTCGTCCCGCCACAGGAAGCGCAGAGAGCAAATCGTGGCTGCCCACGTTCCATTTCTGCAGGCGACGGACGGTGCTGCATCCTGGAGCGTTGTCGAGACCCGGTCAGCTTTCATGCTGGAGGTGATCCGTGGCAGACGGATGACCATCCCGGTTGGAGAGGCGCAATTTTTCGCTGGATTCGAACCGGGTCCCGAACGGCCCCTTGTCCGCCCTGGGCAGTTCCAGTCAATCGAGTTCGACGACCTGGCCGTTGGCCAGAGACACGCGCCGATCCATGCGGCCGGCCAGTTCCATATTATGGGTCGCGATCAGCATCGCCACATGGGTCGCCTTGACCAGCTGCATCAACGCCCGGAACACATGCTCCGCAGTACCAGGATCGAGATTGCCGGTCGGTTCATCCGCCAGCAGCACCCGGGGCGTATTGACGACGGCGCGCGCAATCGCCACCCGCTGCTGCTCACCACCCGACAATTCCGCCGGCCGGTGGCTGACGCGCTCGGCGAGTCCAAGATAGGACAGGATCTCCTGGGCGCGTTTGGCGCTTTCGGAACGTTTGAGACCCCGGATCATCTGCGGCAGGATGACATTCTCCAGCGCGCTGAATTCCGGCAGCAGGCGATGCGACTGGTAGATGAAGCCGATTTCGGTACAGCGGATCTGGGTGCGTTCGATATCCGCCATGCGCGAGGTCGGCACCCCGGCGACAAAAACCTCGCCCTCATCCGGGCTCTCAAGCAGCCCGGCAATATGCAGGAGCGTCGACTTGCCCGCCCCCGAGGGCGCCACCAGCGCCACCGACTGTCCGGCCCATAGCGACAGGCTGGCGCCGTCGAGAATCGTCAGCGGCACCTCGCCCTGCATATATTGACGCTTGATCCGGCGCAGATGCACCACCGGCTTGTTCGCGGTCTCCGGCTCCATGACTTTCACCTCACTCGTAACGCAGGGCTTCGACCGGATCGAGCCGTGCAGCACGCCAGGACGGATAGAGTGTGGCCAGAAACGACAGCGACATCGCCATGATGAGGACCGCCGCGGTCTCGTTCAAGTCGATCTCGGCGGGCATCTTCGACAGAAAATAGAGTGTCGGAGGGAAAAGCTCGCTGTTGGCGACCCAGGACAGGAATTGCCGGATCGACTCGATATTGAGACAGATCGTCAGCCCGACCAGGAAGCCGACCAGGGTCCCGACCACCCCGATCGATGCCCCGGTGATCAGGAATACCCTCATGATGGCGCCCTGCGACGCCCCCATGGTGCGCAGAATCGCGATGTCGCTGCCCTTGTCCTTCACCAGCATGATCAGCCCGGAAATGATGTTAAGCGCCGCCACCAGCACGATCAGGGTCAGGATCAGGAACATGACGTTGCGCTCGACCTGAAGGGCGCTGAAAAAGGTGGCGTTGCGCTGGCGCCAGTCAACCAGGAAGATCGGGCGGTCGGCGGCCGTGGTGATCGGCCCGCGCAGGGCATCGACGCGGTCGGGCGAGCTGATGAAGACCTCGATCGCACTGACATCGCTGTTATGATTGAAATAGGCCTGGGCCTGGCTGATCGGCATGAATACGAAGCGGGCGTCATATTCCGACATCCCGACCTGAAACACGGCGGCGACCCGATAGCTCTTGATCCGCGGCGTCACCCCCATCGGCGTCACGGCGCCCCGGGGCGCGGTCAGCGTAATCGTGTCACCGGCATGAATCATCAGCTGTTCGGCGAGCCTTGAACCGATCGCCACCCCGTCGCCGTCATCAAAACGCTCCAGTGAGCCCTGTTTGACGTTGCCCGCCACCGACACCAGGCGATTGATGTCATCAAGGCGCATGCCGCGCACCAATACGCCACCGGAGCCGAACGGCGACGACCCCAGGGCCTCGCCGTCGACCACCGGGGCGGCGAAGCGCACCCCGGGCACGCCCGAGATGCGATCGGCCACTTCCTTCCAGTCCGTCATCGGCGATTCCAGGGGCTGCACAAAGATATGGCCATTCACTCCGAGAATCTTGTCAAGCAGTTCCTTGCGGAAGCCGTTCATCACCGCCATGACAATGATCAGCGTCGCCACCCCGAGCATGATGCCGAGGAAGGAAAAGCCGGCGATCACCGAAATGAAGCCTTCCTTGCGCCGCGCCCGCAGATAGCGCCCCGCCAGCATCCACTCGAAGCGCGCGAACAGGACCGTTTTTTTCGGCCGGATGCTGGCCCCGGCCGCATCCCTGCCCGCCTCTGAACCGGCGCTTTCCGATCCGGGATCGGCGATATCGCGGTCCTGCACCGTGTCGCTCATCTTTTTCCTCGCAAGAAACCCGCTCTGCCTGGACTCAGGCCGGATTGTTCCACATTCGTCCCCGACCGCAACGCCACCACCACGATCGCCTGGAGCACAATCAGCGCAGCCACCGCAGCCGACCGGCTTCGGATCCGAAACATCTCCCTGCGCCCGATCTGCAGCTCATCAGGGCCTGCGGCGCTGCATCGGCGCCAGTCGGCCACGGTGAGGGGCCCTGCGGCCGCGGCAGTGATCGGCGCATGCATCGCACCCACATCGTCGGGCCCACCGACAAAAACCGCAATCGCGCGGACACCGCCATCGGGAGGGTCGAAATAACCTTGCGCCTCTGCAGCGGGCACCCGAACCGGGCCGGCGTCATATTCCGTGATGCCGATCTCAGCAACCGCAGCGACAGGATCGCCCCTGATTCGCCGGACGCCCCCCATCGGCGTCGCCACACCTGGGACGATGCCGACCACCGCAAAGCCCGCCATCCCCACAAGGAAGCCGCTCTGGCACGCCAGCCCAGCGAAACGCGCGAACAGGGCGGTCTTCTCCCTTTTCACCGCATCATCCCGCTCTGAACCGGATTCCAGCGCCGCCTCGCTCATTTTCCTCCTTACGGGGACACCTCCGGGGTCCTGCCCCGTCGTCCCCTGACTCCAGATCTGCCGTGCCCCGCCGGATGGCGACAGCGCCCCCGCAGAGGCGCCTCACACCAGCCGGGCCAGGGCCTCAGCCGGCGACAGGCTGTGACGGGCGCCAGTGGCACGTTCCTTGAGTTCGACCCTGCCCTGCTCGAGCCCCTTGGGACCGATCATGATCTGCCATGGAACCCCGATCAGGTCCGCCGCGGCGAATTTGGCTCCGGCGCGCTGTTCGCTGTCGTCATACAGCACCTCGACGCCCGCAGCGGAGAGTTCGCGGTAGAGCTTTTCGCAGGCCCCGTCGCATGCCGCATCGCCCTGTTTGAGATTGAGGAGGACAGCCTTGAACGGCGCCACGGCTTCCGGCCATTGGATGCCGGCATCGTCATGGCAGGCCTCGATGATGGCCCCGACCAGACGCGAAACACCAACCCCGTAGGAGCCGCCATGGATCGCAGTTTCGCTGCCATCCGGGCCGGTGACCAGCGCCTTCATGGCGTCCGAATATTTGGTCCCGAAATAGAAGATCTGGCCGACCTCGATGCCTCTGGTGGTCAGTCGACGCTCCGCAGCGACCTCGCTGTCAAAGCGAGCCGGCTCGTGAACATCCTCGGTGGCGGCATAGAGGGAAGTCCACTGCCGGATGATGGGCGAGAGATCGCCGTCATAATCGACATCCTCGCCCGGCACCGGCAGTTCCAGCACCTCCCTGTCACAATAGACCGCCGATTCACCGGTCTGGGCCAGCACGATGAACTCATGGCTGAGGTCGCCGCCGATCGGCCCGGTCTCGGCGCGCATCGGGATCGCCTTGAGCCCCATGCGCGCGAAGGTGCGCAGATAGGCCACGAACATCCGGTTATAGGACAGCCGCGCCGCCGCCTCGGTGAGATCGAAGGAATAGGCATCCTTCATCAGGAATTCGCGACCACGCATGACGCCGAAGCGGGGCCGCTGCTCGTCACGGAACTTCCACTGGATATGGTAAAGATTGAGCGGCAGGTTCTTGTAGGACCGCACAGCGGCGCGGAAGATCCCGGTGATCATCTCCTCATTGGTCGGCCCATAGAGCAGATCGCGCGAGTGGCGGTCACAGATGCGCAGCATCTCGGGACCATAGGCCTCATAGCGCCCGCTCTCGCGCCACAGATCGGCAAGCTGCAGGGTCGGCATCAGAAGCTCGATGGCACCGGCGCGATCCTGTTCCTCGCGCACGATCTGCTCGATTTTCTTCAGCACCCGAAATCCCAGCGGCAGCCAGGAATATATTCCCGCTGCCTCCTGGCGGATCATGCCAGCCCGCAGCATCAGCCGATGCGAGACAATTTCTGCCTCTTTCGGGTTTTCCTTCAGAATCGGGAGAAAAAACCGGGACAACCGCATCCATGCACCTAAAGGGAATCAGTGATGATGGCAGTGAAAGCGGATTGAACGCAAAAATTCAAGGCCGCCACTGCGTAAAACCCCCCGACTCACGGGAAAACCGCCCTCCTCAAGTGCCCGTGATCCCCCTGGGGGACCACGGGCGTGCTGCGACGAGCAGGCGCACTCGCCCTGCCGCTGTCTGACTGACCGGGCTCTTGCAGACCTGGATTTCTTCCAGCCGCAGGCAGGTTGCGGCCGGCGCCCACCTTTGAGAGGGCGGGCAGCAGCTTTTTTCGTTCCCACTCACGTCCCATTTCTGGAACGACTGACTGTGCCCCTTTTTCACGTTGTCGAGGCACAGACGCTTTTCACAAGCGAGGTGATTCGTGGCAAATGGATGACCATCCCGGCTGGAGAAACGCAATTTTTCCCGGATTTCGAGCTGGGTGCGAGCTGCCTCTTGTCCGACCTGGGCAGTTACCTGGAAAGGAACTGGCGCCAGGTCCGGGTATGGCGGTGCGAGGGATCGGGTTTCATTCAAGGGGGTCGGCGGTACGCCGGTGTGGAACTTTTTTCGAAAAAGAGGGGTTTCCCGCCTCCTTTGCTCCCATCCCCTGGCGGATCGCGAGCCTGGCAGAGGTGAAGAAAAATCATCGCCCCCATGGCCCCGCCAGGACGTGAATGTCCGGCAGAGTCCTCTGCATCCGCGCCCCTCAGCAGGAATCGGGATATTTTTTCCCCGGCTTTCTGCCATCCGGGGAAGCGCCCGGAAGTCTCCCCAGGCGCGCCCGACGGGGTGATCGGCCTTGCGATCCCCCCCTTCGTCAAAGGCGGTTTCAGTGGTGATCGTGGTCCATATGCATGTGATCACCCTTGTCGGCGCTGCCCGAATCCCTGGCGCCGATCGCCTTGATCGGGAACTCGACCTCAAGCCTGGGCGCCTTCTCAAATTGCAGCGTTATCTTGACCTGGGCCCCTTCCTTGAGGGGGCTGTTGAGGTCGATGAACATCAGATGCATGCCTCCGGGAGCCAGCGTGACCGTCTTGCCGGGCTCAAGCGTGAGACCATCCAGGGTGCGCATCTTCATGACGCCGTCCTCCATCGTCATGTCATGGACATCCACCTTGCCCGCCACCTCGCTGGTGCCGCCGATCAGGCGATCCGGTGCAGCACCCCTGTTTTCCAGGGTGAGATAGGCAGCCGCGGTCCTGGCACCATTGGGCGTGGCCCGCGCCCAGGGCGTGGTGATGACGATATCGCCGCTCTGGACCTCCGCGGCACCAGCCGGCGCCACACAGGCGATCGCGAGCAGCGCCACAGGCACAAGGCGCATCAATGCTGTCTTCATCCACAGAACTCCTTTTCGTCGCTGTTGAAGTCAAAGCCCACGTTCCCGCCTCAGGGAAGCTCTGGCAAGCGGGATCTTGCGGTTTTCCGTTTTCCGTTTTCCCTGCCGCCGAAGTCGGCCCCCCTCTTTTTCGCAACAGCCCTGAGGACGGATCCGGAGCTGCAGACCTTCACCGGGAGGAAAGCCGGATCAGAAACCTCCATTCCACAGGGTCCGGATTGCCAAATCTGCCCTGCGCAAAGTCAGGGCAGAGCAAGTCAGGTCAGTGCCGATTCGGGGGGGCGTGCGCGGGGGGCAGGCCCCCTCCGCGCCCGCGCACCGATCTTTTCCCCGGAGTTATATTTCCACGATTTTTCAACGCCTTGGCGCAACAGGCCGGTGGCCGCCTGTGCTGCCATGGCCACATCACGATCCCGCACCGCAGCGACATCTGGCCCGGTTCTTTTATTGCGTTGCAGCGACAACTTTTGAACGATCGTTGCTGAATCTGGTGACAACACGTAAAACTTGCTCTAGCATCACTGCACAGGCTCAGCATAAAGCTGACGCCTGGTGGGTCCAAGTCTCGGGAGGAGCCCCTGATGCGCAAAAACGCGCATCACCCGCACAACGAATTCAAATCCTCAGAAACAGCGGGATAAATCGGGGTCTGGAATTCTGGGCGGGGCATGGCCCCGCTCATTTTTCTTTCTGGAAGGGCTCTTTCTCAAGGCTCCCCCCCCCCTGATCTGCGGGCCTTTATCCAAGGCACCCGACGCCTTCCCGCCGCGAATTTGCCCGCCGCGAATTTGCGGATCCCGCTCTCACGGGGAGGGCGCACGCCAGGAACGCAAGGCCTCAGGCCTGCTCGATCTCGACCAGAGCTCCGGAAAAATCCTTCGGGTGCAGAAACAGCACCGGTTTGCCATGGGCACCGATCTTCGGCTCGCCGTCGCCCAGCACCCGCGCCCCCTCGCGCCTGAGGAGATCACGCGCGGCGATGATGTCGTCGACATCATAACAGATATGGTGGATGCCGCCATTGGCATTGCGCTCAAGAAATCCGGTGAGCGGCGAGTTCTCGCCCAGAGGCTCGATGAATTCGATCTTGGTATTGGGCAGGGTGACAAACACCGTAGTCACGCCATGCTCGGGCACAGCCAGAGGCTCTGAGATCTCCACGCCGAACGCGGCACCATAAATCCGTGCCGAAGCCACTGCATCCCGGGTCGCAATCGCGACATGGTTCAAACGCCCTGACATGCCTCTTCCTCTCACAGCTGATTTTGCCGCATCCCTTTGCAGGCTTCGGGATGACCGGGAAGGTCGCCGCAACCCGCGAAAGGCGCACTGCGCCTCAACCCAGCAATAGCATATCGCAGTCCTGCTGCGGGAGTACCAATTTGAGAGCGCTACACTGTGACCACATGCACGGCGCAGGCCGGTTTCTTGCCCCAGACCTCGCTGAGCATCGCCCGGACCGCGCGCCGGAGCGATTCAGCAACCGTGTCGGGATTGCGCCGACGCGCCCGCGGCAGGCTTTTCAGGGTCTCCAGCAGTGTGGCACGGACGATGGCCGAGATTTCCTCACCGTCCTGGTTGCGGTTCGGTATCCCGGTCAGGAACAGTTTCGGCGGTTCACTCAGTTCACCCTCGGCAGTGAGGGCGATGGTGATGAAGACAGCTCCCGACCACGCCAGGCGGCGGCGATCCGCCACGGCGCGCGAACCGGAGTCCTCGAGAATGAGACCGTCCTTGTAGATCCGCCCCGACGGCACCGTGCCGACCAGCCCGGGTTCCCCCGGACCGAGCTTGATCACATCGCCGTTCCTGCACGTCACCACCCGTTTCACGCCCGCCTCGCGGGCCACACGGGCATGTTCATGCAGGTGCAGGGCTTCGCCATGGGCCGGAATCAGCAGCGGCGGGCGCGTCCAGCTGATCATCTGACGCAGTTCGTCCCGGCGCGGATGGCCGGAAACATGAACCAGATGGCTGCGGTCGGTGATGACCTCGATCCCCTGCGAGATCAGGTTGCCGACGATGGCCCCGACCGACTTTTCGTTGCCCGGGATGGTGCGCGATGAGAAGATGACACGGTCCCCCTTGACCAGTGCGACCTCGGGATGGCTCTGTCCGGCAATCCGCGCCAGCGCCGCTCTCGCCTCCCCCTGGCTTCCAGTACACAGAATCAGCGCCCTGTTGCGCGCCAGGGAATGGAAAACGTCCGCGGAGCGGAAGTTCGGGACATCGTCGAGATAGCCGCATTCCCGGGCCACCTGTACCACCCGGGCCATGGCGCGGCCCACCACCACGACCTCGCGCCGCGCCGCCGCGGCCGCCTGGCCCACCGCCCTGATGCGCGCAACATTGGAGGCGAAGGTGGTCACTGCCACCCGCCCTTTGGCCTCGGCTACCAGATCGATGATGGTCTTCGCCACATCGGTCTCCGACGGCGAGCAGCCGTCGCGCACCGCATTGGTCGAGTCGCCGATCACCGCCAGAAGGCCTGCCTCGCCCAGTTCGCGCAGGCGCTTTTCATCGGTCGGCACCCCGATCATCGGCGTCGGATCAATCTTCCAGTCGCCGGTATGGAGCACCGTGCCAACCTCGGTCGAAATCGCCAGTGCGTGCGATTCGGGGATCGAATGGGCGACGGGGATGAATTCGACATTGAAGGGGCCGATATCGACCCGGCCCCCGGAGGGAACCACATGAATCGGAATCCGCGGCGGTGTGCGCTCGGCGGCGCATTTGGCCTCAAACAGTGCGGCGGAAAACCGCGTGGCATAGATCGGGCATTTGAGCCGCGGCCACAGATCCATGATCGCGCCGAAATGGTCCTCATGGGCATGGGTCAACACCAGCCCGGCGAGATTTCTGCGCTCGGATTCAAGAAAGCCGATATCGGGCATGATCAGATCGATGCCCGGCAGACGCTCCTCGTCGCCGAAAAAGACCCCGAGATCGACCGCAAGCCAGGACCGCCGCTGCCGGTTGCCGAAACCGTAGAGCGCGAGATTCATGCCGATCTCGCCAACTCCCCCAAGCGGCGCGAAGACGATCTCATCCTTCATGCGCCGGCTCCACGTGAGGCGACATCGCCGAAATAGACGTCACCAGCGGCGATTCCCACCAGGCGCTCCCCGGTGTCCAGGATCAGGCAGCCCTGGTCATCAATGCCGGCGAAGATCCCCTCGGTCAGACTGGCTCCGGTGCGGATTGCCACTTTTGAGCCGAGCCCGGTGGCGGCACCAAGCCATTGCGAGCGCACCAGCGGAAAACCACGACCGCGGTCCCACAGCGGGCGCCAACAGGCCCAGGCGTCCGACAGAGCGGCAAAGACGCTTTGCGCACTCGCCGCAACCCCGAGTTCGGCAAGCGACACGGCCGCCAGCGTGCTGTCCTGGGGTGCAGCCACCACATTGATGCCGATCCCGACCACCACCGCAACGGCATCCCCGCGCGATTCGACCTCCAGATTGATACCGGCAATCTTGCGGCCCCCGACCAGGACGTCATTGGGCCATTTGAGCACGAAATCCGGCACTGCGCTCATGGCCCCGGTCTCGGCACCGGCCATGGCAGCCGCCTCAACCGCCACCTGACGCAAGGCGGCATGCGCCGCCAGACCGGCGGCAAAGCCCAAGGTTGCCACCACCGGCATCGGCACATCCATCACTTCCAGCATGCTGGCGGCGAGATTGCCGGGAGGGGAGATCCAGGCCCGGCTGCGCCTGCCATGGCCGTCGCTCTGATTGCCCGTCACCAGCCATAACGGGCCGCACTCGCCCTCACGGGCGCACTGCATTGCCGCAGCATTGGTGGAGCCGACCGTATCGAAAATGAGGAGGCGCGCACCAGCATCGGCGGCGCGCCGCCCGAGGGCAAAATCCTGATTCATCGTGAGAGCGCAGACATTGGCTTTCCAGACCTGCCTGCTGCAGATCCGGGCGTCGCAGAGTTGGGTCTCGCAGGCATAACCATTACAGACAGTGCCATCGCGATGGAAAGTCAGCGCGACGGGGTGAGAAGTCGTAAGCCGCGAGGCCCCGCTCCGGGCGACGGCCTGCGTGGGACCCCGTGCCGTTCGCCACTTTACACAGGCTGGCCCCTTGATCTTTGAGGGTCAGAACAGCGACTTTGCCGCCGCATTGGCCATGTCCACCAGCGGCGTCGGATAGATGAAGAACAGGATATTCGCCAGCCCCGCCACCGCCAGCACCGCCCGCAGTTCCATGCGCACCGGATCCAGCTTCTCAAGCGGCTCGTCGAAATACATGGTCTTGACGACCGCCAGATAATAGAAGGCGCCGATCACACTGGTCAGGACACCGATCACCGACAGCGCCACCAGACCCGATTTCATGGCGGCGGCGAAAACGTACCATTTGGCAAAGAAGCCGGCCAGCGGCGGCACGCCCGCGAGCGAAAACAGCAGCATGGCGAAGATGAAGGCCACCATCGGGTTGGTGCGCGACAGGCCGGCGAAATCGCTGATCTTCTCGACGTTGCGCCCCTTGCGCTTCATCGACAGGATGACGGCAAAGGAACCCAGCGTCATCGCCACATAGATGGCGATATAGACCAGCACACCCTGGGTGCCTTCCTGGGAATTCGACACCAGCCCGACCAGGGCGAAGCCCATATGGCCGATCGAGGAATAGGCCATCAGGCGTTTGCTATTCTTCTGTCCGATACCGGCGAAGGAGCCCAGCGCCATCGAGGCGACGGCGACGAAGACCACGATCTGGCGCCAGTGATCAAACGCATTGGGAAAGGCGGTGATGGTGACGCGGACAAAAACCGCCAGCGCCGCCACCTTCGGCGCCGAGGCGAAGAATGCGGTGACCGGCGTCGGCGCCCCCTCATAGACGTCGGGCGTCCACATGTGGAAGGGCACCGCCGAGATCTTGAAACAGAGGCCGGCGAGCAGGAAGACGAGGCCGAAGACCAGCCCGATATTGCCGCCACCGGAACTCGCCACCCTGGCGAGAACCGCAAAATTGATCGTGCCGGTGAACCCGTAGATCAGCGAGATGCCATAGAGCAGCATGCCCGAGGACAGAGCTCCCAGAACGAAATATTTCAGGCCGGCTTCGTTGGACCTGATGTTGTCACGGTGCGAGGTCGCCACAACGTAAAGCGCCAGCGACATCAGTTCGAGGCCGAGATAGAGCAGGATCAGATCGCCCGCCGAGATCAGCACCATCATGCCGAGCGACGATAACAGCACCAGAATCGCATATTCGAAGATGTGGCGCGACGGATCGGACAGAAATTCGATCGACAGGATCAGCGTGCCAAGCCCGCCGACCAGGGCCAGAACCTTGAGATAGCGGGCAAAATCATCAACCACGAAACTGTCGTTGAAGGCGGTGTGGCGCCCCTCCGGCAGCATCAGGATCAGGACGGCGGTGACCACCAGAAGCACGGCGGCACCGAAAATGATGGTCCGGGTCATCGCCGGACCGCGGAAGGCCCCCAGCATCAGAAGCGCCATCGCGCCCACTGCCAGCACCAGCTCCGGCAGCACCAGTTGAAAACTCGCGAGTTCAAAGCTCATGACGATATCCTGACCTTCGCATTATCAGTGCAGGAGGGCGGCGGCTTTCACAGCCGTGACCGCGGTGTTGTAGTTATTGACGAGCTGCTGGACCGAGGCCGCCGACATATCCAGCACCGGCTTCGGATAGACGCCGAACAGGATGGTCAGCGCGATCAGCGGAAACAGCGTCAGACCTTCCCGCCAGGTCAGGTCCTTGATGCCCATCAGCGACGGCTTGACCAGCGGTCCGAACACCACCTTGCGGTAGAGCCACAGTGCATAGGCCGCCGACAGGATGACGCCGGTGGAGGCAAAGAAGGCAGCCGGAGTCGAGACCTTGAAAGTGCCGATCAGGGTCATGAATTCGCCGACAAAGCCCGACGTGCCGGGCAGCCCGACATTGGCCATGGTGAAGACCATAAAGACCAGTGCGTAAAGCGGCATACGGTTGACGAGTCCGCCATAGACCGCGATCTCGCGGCTGTGGACACGGTCATAGACCACGCCGACGCAGAGGAAGAGGGCGCCGGAGACGATGCCGTGGGAGATCATCTGGAACACGCCACCGGCCACGCCCTGCATGGTTCCGGCGAAAATACCCATGGTGACGAAGCCCATATGCGCCACCGAGGAATAGGCGATCAGCTTCTTCATATCCTCCTGCATCAGGGCCACCAGCGAAGTGTAGATGATGGCGACCACCGAGAGGGTGAAGATCAAAGGCGTGAAGGCTTCCGAGGCCAGCGGGAACATCGGCAGCGAGAAACGCAGGAAACCATAGCCGCCCATCTTGAGCAGGATCGCGGCCAGAATCACCGAGCCCGCAGTCGGGGCCTCGACATGGGCGTCGGGCAGCCAGGTATGGACCGGCCACATCGGCATTTTCACTGCAAAGGAGGCGAAGAAGGCCAGCCACGCCCATTTCTGCAGATGACGCGGCAGGTCGGTGTGCATCAGGGTCGGGATGTCGGTGGTGTTGCCGTTCCAGTACAGCGCCATGATGGCGAGCAGCATCAGCACCGAGCCAAGCAGCGTATAGAGGAAGAATTTGAACGAGGCATAGACCCGGCGCGGACCGCCCCAGACCCCGATGATCAGGAACATCGGGATCAGACCGCCTTCAAAGAACAGATAGAAGACAATCAGATCAAGCGCCGAGAAAGTGCCGATCATCAGCGTTTCCAGGATCAGAAACGCCATCATATATTCGCGGACACGGTTCTGGATCGGGCGCCAGGAGGCGATAATGCAGAAGGGCATCAGGGCCGTGGTCAGGATGATGAAGGGCAGCGAGATGCCGTCCACACCCATGTGATAGGTGATGCCGGTGCCGATCCAGGAGGCCTGCTCTTCGAACTGGAAGGCGGTGCTGGAAGGATCAAAATTCCATACCAGGACCATCGACACCGCGAAGGTGACCAGCGTGGACCATAACGCGATCCAGCGCGCAGCACGCCTGGCGCCGTCATCCTCGCCGCGGGCGAGATAAACCAGCCCGGCGCCCAGGAGCGGCAGGAAGGTAACGACCGAAAGAATGGGCCAGGATGTCATCTCAATGGCCTCCGAAGCCGAACATGAACCAGGTGATCAGGGCGGCAACCCCGATCAGCATGGCAAAGGCATAATGATAGAGATATCCGCTCTGCAGCCGGACCACGCCACGGGTGATGTCGGCAACGGTGACGGCCACACCGTCCGGACCGAGACCGTCGATGACCGTGCCGTCCCCCTTCTTCCACAACTGCCAGCCGAGCCATTTTGCCGGGCGCACCAGCAGGACTTCATAGAGCTCGTCGAAATACCACTTGTTGAGCAGGAATCCGTAGAGCCCGGGCATGGCCCTGGCGAGCCGCCCCGGCAGGTCGCGGCGGTAGATATAGAACCACAGCGAGACCAGGAGGCCACCGGCCATCATCACGGTGGGAAGCAGGCCGATCGCGAGCGGGATCTCATGCATCTCGTGAATGATATGCGGGTTCATCTTCACCGACTCGCGGAAGAATTCTTCGATGCCGTGGCCGGCGAACACGTCCCTGAAGGCAAATCCCGCTCCCAGCGAACCGATCGCGAGCACAAACAGCGCCAGCCGCATCCAGATCGGGCTCTCATGGGCGCTGTCGCGATGTTTCTCGTTATGGGCCTCGCCATGGAAGGTCTTGAAGATCAGGCGCCAGGAATAGAACGAGGTCAGACCGGCGGCGATCACGGTGAGAACGAAGCCGTAAAAAGCAAAGCCGGTATGCGAGGCATAGGCCGACTCGATGATGGCATCCTTGGAGAAATAGCCGGCCGTCAGCGGGAAGCCGGTCAAGGCCAGGGTGCCGATCACCATGGTGACATAGGTGAAGGGGATCTTCTTCCACAGGCCACCCATGCGGCGGATATCCTGCTCGTGATGCATGGCATAGATCACCGAACCGGAGCCCAGAAACAGCAGGGCCTTGAAGAAGGCATGGGTGAAGAGGTGAAACATGCCGACCGAATAGGCCCCTGCCCCCATGGCCACGAACATGTAGCCGAGCTGCGAGCAGGTCGAATAGGCGACGATGCGCTTGATGTCGTTCTGCACCAGACCGATGGTGGCGGCGAAGAAGGCCGTGGTGGCACCGATGAACATCACCACGCCCTGCGCGGTCGGTGCCTGTTCGAACAGTGGCGACAGCCGCGCCACCATGAACACACCCGCGGTCACCATGGTGGCGGCGTGGATCAGCGCCGACACCGGGGTCGGGCCCTCCATCGCATCCGGCAGCCAGGTATGGAGCAGGAACTGGGCCGATTTGCCCATCGCGCCCATGAACAGGAGCAGACAGGACAGTGTCAGGGCATCAAAATGCCACCCCAGGAATTCCATGCTCTTGCCGGCGAGACCCGGCGCGGCGCGGAAAATCACGTCGAAATCGGTCGAGCCGACCAGCATGAAGACGGCGAAGATGCCGAGCGCAAAGCCGAAATCGCCGACCCGGTTGACAATGAAGGCCTTGATCGCGGCGGCACAGGCCGAGGGTTTCTGATACCAGAAACCGATCAGGAGATAGGAGGCGAGACCGACACCTTCCCAGCCGAAGAACAGCTGCACCAGATTGTCGGAGGTCACCAGCATCAGCATGGCGAAGGTAAAGAGCGACAGATAGGCGAAGAAGCGCGGCCGATGCGGATCCTCGTCCATATAGCCGATCGAATAGAGATGGACCAGCGAGGACACGGATGTCACCACCACCAGCATCACCGCGGTCAGCGTGTCGACCCGGAGCGCCCATTCGACCTTGAGATCGCCGGAATCGATCCAGGGCAGCAGCGGGAGGTGCAGATCCTGATGGCCGAAACCAACCTGGAACAGGGCCATCCAGGACAGGGCTGCGGCAATGAAGAGCAGCGCCGTGGTGAGGATCTCGGCGGCCAGCGTGCCCGCAGCCGCGGGCTCGGATGGGTGATGGCCGTCATCGGCATGGGCGGCATGATGTCCCGCATGGGCGTCATCATGGTGATGCTCAAGCACGTCGCCACTGGGGTTGCGGGCATGGGCGCCGATAAGGGCGATCAGACCGGCGACCAGGGCGCCCAGCAATGGCAGAAAAACTATCGCCTGAACCATAGCTTATTTCTCTTTGCGCATGATCGCCGCACAGACGCAGGTCGCGTCTGTTGCGGGCAAAAACCTGTATTCCCGGTTCCGAAGCATGAGGGGTCAGCCCTTCATCATGTTGACGTCCTCGACCTCGATCGAACCACGGGTGCGGAAATAGACCACAAGGATGGCAAGACCGATGGCGGCCTCGGCGGCCGCCACCGTCAGCACCAGAAGCGCGAAGACCTGGCCTATGATGTCGCCAAGGAAGGTCGAAAACGCCACGAAGTTGATATTGACCGCGAGCAGGATCAGCTCGATCGACATCAGGATGATGATGATGCTCTTGCGGTTGAGGAAAATCCCGAGAATTCCGAGCGTGAACAGAATGGCCCCGACCGCGAGGTAATGTCCAAGTCCGATGATCATCGCACCCACTCCCCGGAATCGGAATCTTTCAGCCCCTCACCCGAGGCCACCTTGCGCATCGCCATCGACATCTCCGGCGTGCGCGCATTCTGCACGTTGATATCCTGCCGCTTGACATTGGGCTTGTGGCGCAAGGTCAGAACGATGGCACCGATCATTGCCACCAGCAGCACCATGCCGGCGAGCTGGAAGTAATGGACATAGCTGGTATAGAGCACCAGCCCCAGCGCCTCGGTGTTGGAAACATGGCTCGGAATCGGTGCCGAAATGGTCTTGAGCGCAGCTGGATCAATGACCCAGAACTCAAGCGCCAGAATCAGCTCGACCACGAAGATGCCGCCGATGACAAGCCCGATCGGCAGATATTTCATGAAGCCTTCGCGCATCTCGATGAAATCGACATCGAGCATCATGATCACGAACAGAAACAGCACCGCGACCGCGCCGACATAGACCACGATCAGGATCATGGCCAGGAACTCGGCCCCCATCAGCACCATGAGGCCCGCGGCGTTGACGAAGGCAAGGATCAGATAGAGCACGCAATGAACCGGATTGCGCGACAGGATCACCATCATCGCCGAGCCGATGCAGACGGCGGCGAAGAGATAGAAGAAGAGGGCGGAAAGGATCATGTCCTCACCTCACCGGTAGGGCGCGTCAAGCGCGATCGCTTTTGCGATCTCGCGTTCCCAGCGATCGCCGTTGGCGAGCAGCCTGGCCTTGTCATAATAAAGCTCCTCGCGGGTCTCGGTCGCGAATTCAAAATTCGGCCCCTCGACAATGGCATCGACCGGGCAGGCTTCCTGGCAGAAACCGCAATAGATGCACTTCACCATGTCGATGTCATAGCGCAGCGATCGCCGTGTGCCGTCGTTGCGGCGCGGCCCGGCCTCGATGGTGATGGCCTGGGTCGGACAGGTGGCCTCACATAATTTACAGGCGATACAGCGCTCCTCCCCGTTGGGATAGCGTCGCAGCGCATGTTCGCCGCGAAACCGCGGGGAGATCGGGTTCTTTTCAAAAGGATAATTGATCGTCGGCTTGGGCTGAAAGAAATAGCGCATGGCAAGCCAGAACGCCGAAAGGAATTCCTTCAGCAGAAGCGATTGAGCGGTGGCCTTGACATTGATTCCCACGGGCGACCTCACTTCGGCGCGATGTCGGCAAAGTGCAGCACACCGGCCACCACCACCACCATCGCCAGCGACAGGGGCAGGAAAACCTTCCAGCCCAGCCGCATCAGCTGGTCGTAGCGGTAGCGCGGCACGATCGCCTTCGCCATCGAGATCAGGAAAAACATGAACAGCAGCTTGATCGAGAACCACACGATGCCCGGCACCCAGGTGAAGGGCGCGAAATCGAAGGGTGGCAGCCAGCCGCCGAGGAACAGGATGGTCGCCAGCGCACACATCGTGGTGATGGCGACATATTCCCCGAGCATGAACAGAAGATAGGGGGTGGAGCCGTATTCGACCATGAAGCCGGCCACCAGTTCGGACTCGGCTTCCACCAGATCGAAAGGCGGACGGTTGGTTTCCGCCAGCGCCGAGACGTAGAACACCACGAACATCGGCAGGAGCGGCCACACATACCAGTTCAGCACGGTCAGCGAGGGCAGCCCGATCAGGCTGGCAAAGCCGCGGGCATGCTGGGCTTCGACCACCGCCGAGAGATTGAGCGTGCCGGCACACAGGAGCACAGTGATGATGACGAAGCCGATCGACACTTCATAGGACACCATCTGCGCCGCGGAGCGGAGCGCGGCGAGGAAGGGGTATTTGGAATTGGAGGCCCAGCCCCCCATGACGATGCCGTAAATCGACAGGGATGAGATGGCAAAAATATACAGGATGCCGACATTGATGTCGGACACCACCCAGCCTTTGGCCGAAGGGATCACCGCCCAGGCCGACAGCGCCAGCACGCAGGACACCAGCGGCGCCAGCAGGAACAGGCCCTTGTTGGAACCGGCCGGCACCACCGGCTCCTTGACCACGAATTTGATGAAGTCGGCGAAGGACTGAAACAGACCCCAGGGGCCGACGACATTGGGTCCGCGGCGGATCTGCACCGCCGCCCAGATCTTGCGGTCCGCCAGCAGGATGAAGGCAATCGCCACCAGCAGCACGACCAGCACCAGGAGGCTCTCCGCCACGATAATGATCAGTGGCCACAGGAAGCCGGTCCAGAATGCGCTCTCAAAAAATTCCATCACGTCAGGCTCACTCCGCTGCGGTCAGCATTTGCCCGGAGGCGAGACGCGAGCACTCCGCCATCACGGCGGAAGCACGCGCGATTGGGTTGGTCAGATAGAAGTCTTCGATCGGCGCCGCGAACGGGGCCCTGTCGGTGGCGCCCCCGGAACGCGCCGCCAGCGCCTTGACCTGTTCCAGGCTGCCGGGCGCGATGTCGTCAACACGGGCGAGATGGGGCCGCGCCGCGAAAACGGCCTGGCGCAGAGCGCCAAGCGAATCAAAGGGCAGTTTGCAGCCCAGCACCTCGGACAAGGCGCGCAGAATCGCCCAGTCCTCGCGGGCATCTCCAGGAGCGAAGGTGGCCCGCCCGGTCATCTGCACCCTGCCCTCCGTATTGACATAAAGTGCCGATTTCTCGGTGTAGGCCGCTCCCGGCAGGATCACATCGGCGCGGTGGGCACCGCGATCGCCATGGCTGCCGATATAGACCACAAAGGCGCCCTCGGGGATGTTGACCTCGTCGGCGCCGAGCAGGAACAGAAGATCAAGTGCACCGGGCACCACCATCTGGGCCACACTCATGGTGGCAAAGCCGATATCAAGCGCGCCGACCCGGGCCGCCGAATCGTGGAGCACACCGAAACCGTTCCAGCCGTCCTTGACCGCACCGGCCTCCAGTGCCAGCCGCGCCGAAAGCGCCGTCAGCATGGCGCCGTCGCGCCGCGAGGTCGCCGCGGACCCCACCATCACCACCGGACGGGCAGAATTTTTCAGCACATCAAGGAAGGGCAGACCGGCACCTGCCAGTCCCGCCAGAGTTTCGGCACCGGGACCAAGATGCTCATAGCCATAGGTCAGATCGGCTCGGGCTCCGATCAGACCGATCGGGAAGCCGCCTTCGCGCCAGCGCTTGCGGATCCTGGCATTGAAGACCGCAGCCTCGCGGCGTGGATTGGTGCCAACCAGCAGCAGCGCGTCGGCCTCTTCAATCCCGGCAAGCGTCGGATTGAAAATATAGGAACCGCGTCCCAGTCCGGGATCAAAGGCATCGCCGCCCTGGACCGCCATTGCAGTGGCGTTCAGTCCGGCGAGCAGCGCCTTGAGCGCGAACATCTCCTCGATGGCGGCGAGATCGCCAGCGATGGCCCCGATCAGCGCACCGGAAGTCGCTCCTGCTTTGGCGGCAATGGCGGCGAAGGCCTCGCTCCAGCTTGCGGGGCGCAGGCGGCCATTGTCCCGGATGAAGGGCCGGTCGAGCCGCTGGGTACGCAGACCATCGACGATGTGACGGGTCTTGTCGGAGATCCACTCCTCGTTCACCGCCTCATTGAGGCGCGGCAGGATGCGCATGACCTCACGGCCGCGGGCATCGACCCGGATCGCCGAACCGACACCGTCCATGACATCGATCGACTGGGTCTTGCTCAGCTCCCAGGGCCGTGCGGTATAGGCGTAGGGCTTCGAGGTCAAAGCGCCGACCGGACAGACATCGACCAGATTGCCCTGCAGCTCGGAACTCAGGGCATGCTGCAGATAGGTGGTTATCTCGACATCCTCGCCGCGACCGATCGCCCCCATTTCCGGGACGCCGGCGATTTCGGCGGAGAAGCGCACGCAGCGGGTGCATTTTATGCAGCGGCTCATCGCCGTCCTGATCAGGACCCCGAGGTAGCGATCCTCGACCGCGCGCTTGTTCTCGGTGAAGCGGCCCGAACCGATGCCATAGCCCATGGCCTGGTCCTGCAGGTCGCATTCGCCACCCTGGTCGCAGATCGGGCAATCGAGGGGATGGTTGATGAGGATGAATTCCATCACCCCTTCGCGCGCTTTTTTTACCATTGGCGAGCGGGTCGAGATCACCGGCGGCTCGCCGTTGGGCCCCGGACGGCAGTCCCGCACTCCCCAGGCACAGCTCGCCACCGGCTTCGGGCTGCCCTTGACCTCGACCAGGCACATCCGGCAATTGCCCGCGATCGACAGCCGCTCGTGGTAGCAGAAGCGCGGGATCTCGACGCCGGCGCTCTCGCAGGCCTGCAGCAGGGTGTAGTCCGCGGGGACATCGACCTCTTTGCCATCGATGATGAGCTTTGTCATTCTTCCTACTCCGCCGCGACCCGGTGAGCGGCGCCATCGCCATTGGCTTTGTGCGAATACTGATCAATGCGGGCTTCAATCTCGTGCCGGAAATGGGTGATCAGACCCTGTACCGGCCAGGAGGCGGCGTCGCCAAGGGCACAGATGGTGTGGCCCTCAACCTGACGCGTTACTTCCAGGAGCATATCGATCTCACGCTTCTCGGCCCGGCCTTCCGCCATCCGGGTCAGGACCCGCCACATCCAGCCGGTGCCTTCCCGGCAGGGTGTGCACTGGCCGCAGCTCTCATGCTTGTAGAAATAGGAGATGCGGGCGATGGCACGGATCAGGTCGGTGGACTTGTCCATCACGATCACCGCCGCGGTGCCGAGGCCGGAACGCAATTTGCCCAGACTGTCGAAATCCATCGGGGTGTCGATGATCTGTTCGGCCGGCACCATGCGCACCGAGGAGCCGCCTGGGATCACCGCCTTGAGATTGTCCCAGCCGCCGCGGATGCCACCGCAATGTTTCTCGATCAGCTCGCGGAACGGAATGCCCATGGCTTCTTCGACATTGCAGGGGCGCTCCACATGTCCGGAGATGCAGAACAGCTTGGTGCCGACATTATTGGGCCGGCCGATGGCGGAAAACCACGAGGCCCCCCGGCGCAGGATGGTTGGCGCCACCGCGATTGATTCGACATTATTCACAGTGGTCGGACAGCCGTAGAGGCCGACATTGGCGGGGAACGGGGGTTTGAGCCGCGGCTGCCCCTTCTTGCCCTCCAGGCTCTCGAGCAGCGCCGTCTCCTCGCCGCAGACATAGGCCCCGGCACCATGAGCGACATAGACATCAAAGGGCCAGCCGTTGACATTGTCCTTGCCGATCAGCCGCGCCTCATAGGCCTGGTCGATCGCCGCCTGCAGCCGCTCGCGCTCACGGATGAACTCGCCGCGGACATAGATATAGCAGGCATGCGCGCCCATGGCGAAACTCGCCACCAGACAGCCCTCGACCAGGAGATGCGGGTCATGGCGCAGGATTTCGCGATCCTTGCAGGTGCCGGGCTCGGACTCGTCGGCATTGACCACGAGATAGCTCGGCCGCCCGTCGGTCGATTCCCTGGGCATGAAGGACCATTTCAGACCGGTCGGGAATCCGGCCCCGCCGCGCCCGCGCAGACCGGAGGCCTTCATCTCGCTGACGATCCAGTCCCGGCCTTTGTCAAGCAGGGATTTGGTGTCGTCCCACACGCCGCGGCGGCGCGCGCCCTCAAGCCCCCAGTCGTGGAGACCATAGAGATTCCTGAAAATGCGGTCCTTGTCCTCGAGCATGTCAGTGCTTTCCGATCAACGATTGGCCTGCATATGGGCAAGCCCGGCGGCCACGCCGGCCATAGGCAGCGCCCACAGCAGGCTTTGCTCCACCGAGGCGTCGAAATACAGACGCTCCAGCAGGAAGAAGAAAACTCCCGCCACCAGCGCATGCATGGTGATATAGGCCCATTTCGGCATCCGACCCCTCCCTCACTGCAAGTGCCATCAGCTGGTCTCCTTGAGTGTGGTCGGACCGGTGACCGGCGCCGAGAACTGGCGGCCGTTCTGCGGACCAGGGCGCGGCGGACTGCCGCTGGCGAAGCCGTCGAGCACCCTGCCGAAGCTCTCGGTGGTCAGGTCCTCATTGGTGTCCTTGCCGATCTGCACCATCGGTGCATTCACACAGGCCCCCAGGCATTCCACTTCCTCCCAGCTGAAATCGCCGTCCGGCGACAATTCGGAAGGGTGATGATGGATGCGTTTCTGGCAGGTTTTGATCAGGTCGTCGGCGCCGCGCAGCCGGCACGGCGTGGTGCCGCAGACCTGGACATGGGCCTTGCGGCCCACCGGCGCGAGCTGGAACATGGTGTAGAAGGTCGCGACCTCAAGCACGCGGATATAGGCCATGCCGAGCATGTCGGCGACCACCCTTATCGCTGCCTCGCAGACCCAGCCCTGCTGTTCCTGGGCCCGCCACAATATCGCGATCACCGCCGAAGCCTGCCGCCCTGGCGGGTATTTCCTGATCTGCTGGCCCGCGAAAGCCAGATTCTCACTGGTAAAGGCAAAGCTTTCGGGCTGCACTTCCTTCGGGGCAAGTCGGCGCACGGACATCGGTTCAATCTCTCACTGCATGGGCTCTGCGGTCCTGGCATTCCAGGGCGGAGCAGCCCGCACCGAATGCGGCACGCGGTGCCGGAAATAATGGACCAGGCCTCATCGCCTCAGCCCCGGAGGATCGCGCTGTCTTCACCGGTCCACCTCTCCAAACACGATGTCGAGGGAACCCAGGATGGCGGAAACGTCGGCCAGCAGATGTCCCCTGCAGATATGATGCATGGCCTGAAGATGGGCAAAGCCCGGAGCCCGGATCTTGCACTTATAGGGTTTGTTGCTGCCGTCGGAGACCAGGAACACCCCGAACTCGCCCTTGGGCGCCTCGACCGCGGCATAGACCTCGCCGGCGGGGACATGGACACCCTCGGTATAGAGCTTGAAGTGGTGGATCAGCGCCTCCATCGAAGACTTCATCTCGGCACGCCGCGGCGGGAATACCTTGCGGTTCTCGACCGCAACCGGCCCGCTGCCGTCGGCGGCGCGCAATTTGGTCACGCATTGTTTCATGATGCGCACAGCCTGGCGCATCTCTTCCATGCGGATCAGATAACGGTCATAACAGTCGCCGTTCTTTCCGATCGGGATGTCGAATTCCATTTCGTCATAGCATTCATAGGGCTGCGCTTTGCGCAGATCCCAGGCGGCGCCTGAGCCGCGCACCATGACGCCGGTAAAGCCCCACACCCAGGCTTCACTGAGCGGCACCAGACCGATATCGACATTGCGCTGCTTGAAGATGCGGTTGGCGGTCAGCAGACCGTCGAGATCGTCCACAACCTTGAGGAAGGGGTCGCACCAGGCCTCGATATCGTCGATCAGTTCCGGCGTCAGGTCCTGATGCACGCCGCCAACACGGAAATAGGCCGCGTGCATGCGCGCTCCCGAAGCGCGCTCGTAGAACATCATCAGCTTCTCGCGTTCCTCGAAACCCCACAGCGGCGGGGTCAGGGCACCGACGTCGAGCGCCTGGGTGGTGATGTTGAGAAGATGCGACAGGATGCGCCCGATTTCGCTGAACAGCACCCGGATCAGCTGGCCGCGGCGCGGCACCGTCAGCCCTAAAAGCTTTTCCGCCGCCAGACAGAAGGCATGTTCCTGGTTCATCGGCGCGACATAGTCGAGCCGGTCGAAATAGGGTATCGCCTGCTGATAGGTCTTCTGCTCGATCAGCTTTTCGGTGCCGCGATGCAGCAGGCCGACATGGGGATCGACACGTTCAACCACCTCGCCGTCCAGCTCCAGCACCAGACGCAGCACGCCATGTGCCGCCGGATGCTGCGGTCCGAAATTGATGGTGAAATTGCGCTGGCTCTGCTCGTTCATGATCCGACTTTCGGCCCCGCTTTCTCGTCACCCGGCAGGGGATAATCCGCCCCTTCCCACGGCGAGAGGAAATCAAATCTGCGGAATTCCTGGTTGAGCCGCACCGGCTCATAGACTACCCGCTTCTCCTGGTCGTCGTAACGCACCTCGACGAAACCGGTGGTGGGGAAGTCCTTGCGCAGCGGATGGCCCTCGAAACCGTAATCGGTCAGGATGCGCCGCATGTCGGGATGACCGACAAAAATCACCCCATAGAGATCCCAGGTTTCCCGCTCGAACCAGTCGACGCCGGGAAAGACAGCGATCAGGGACGGCACCTGGGTGTTTTCATCGGCCCTGAGACGCAGCCTTATCCGTGTGTTCAGGGTCGGCGACAGAAAGTGGTAGACCACGTCGAAGCGCTTGTCGCGCCCTGGATAATCCACCGCGGTCACGTCGGTGATATTGACAAAGCGCAGCCTGGGGTCGTCGCGCAGAAAGGTCGCCACCTCGACGATCTTGTCCGCCGCAACCTCCACGGTGAGCTGGCTGAAGGCCACCATGTGATCGAGAGCGGCGCCGGGAAGCGCGCTGACGATGGTCTGTCCCAGGGAATCGAGCCTGCCGTCATCCATAATCAAAACCTTATCGTTCGATGGTCCCGGTGCGCCGGATCTTCTTCTGCAGCAGGAAGACGCCGTAAACCAGGGCCTCCGCAGTCGGCGGGCAGCCCGGCACATAGACGTCCACAGGCACCACGCGATCGCAGCCGCGCACGACCGAATAGGAATAGTGGTAGAAGCCGCCACCGTTGGCACAGGAGCCCATCGAGATGACGTAACGCGGCTCCGGCATCTGGTCGTAGACCTTGCGCAAAGCCGGGGCCATTTTGTTGGTCAGGGTGCCGGCCACGATCATGACATCGGACTGCCGCGGCGAGCCGCGGGGGGCAAAGCCGAGGCGCTCGACATCGTAACGCGGCATTGAGGCCTGCATCATCTCGACCGCGCAACAGGCCAGCCCGAAGGTCATCCACATCAGCGAGCCGGTACGGGCCCAGGTGATGAGGTCGTCGGCCACCGCGAGGAAGAAGCCCTTGTCCGAGAGTTCCCGATTGACGCCAACGAAAAACGGGTCATTGGCACCGACCGGCTGACCGGTCGACGGATCAAGAATGCCCTTCGGTGCCGGCGCAACGATGGGCTGGGTTTCGGGGTTCAATCCCATTCCAGCGCCCCTTTCTTCCATTCATAGGCAAACCCCACCGTGAGCACGGCAAGGAACACCATCATCGACCAGAAGCCCGCCGCACCGAGCTTGCCGAAGGCAACCGCCCAGGGGAACAGGAACGCAACCTCAAGATCGAAGATGATGAAGAGGATGGCGACCAGGTAAAAACGGACATCGAATTTCATCCGGGCGTCATCGAAAGCATTGAAGCCGCATTCATAGGCCGACAGTTTTTCCGGGTCAGGCTTTTTATACGCCACCAGGAACGGCGCGATCAGCAACACAATCCCGATGACGGCGGCCAGGGCGATGAAGACGACGAGCGGAAGATATTCCTGAAGGATGCTCATTCCAGAAGAGCCCTTGTTCTTTTTCGAATTCGGCTCCAGCGGCACCCAGCACGCCGACAGAACCCAATAATTTCAAAATCTGTGCGAGCCTTAGCGCAGCCCCCCTGGAGGTGCAAGATACGCTTCTGTTCCCCGTGACGACCGGCCCCCGAATGCTGGAATCGCGCCCGCTGGTATGGAGCAGATCGGCTCACGCAGCAAGAGCTTCCACTGGTCACAGCCTCCCAAAGACGTGAAAGCAGGGGCGGCGGATGCCAACCTCTTGCAGTATTGTTCTTGATCGTTCGCCGGGGGCGTTGCGCCCCGGGATCCGTCTTCCCGATTGTTCCTGTCGCTGCCGACGCGGGGGCGCGCACCCGCACGCGCTGGCACGACGAACGCCTCCCGAGAAAGTCACCACAGGTGCAGACGGAGGTCGGCAAGGCCCCGATAGCCCCATGATCTTTCTGCGATTGCGCGTTTCGCCGGGCGACCACACCCCCGAATGCAACGGTGGAATCTGATTCAAATTCATTCTTTTGCAGCTCTCCCGTCGCCTGTGGAGAACTTCCCCGGCCGCCTGCGAACCGTTGCCGGACAGCCACGCTCCCTGGCGCAACCACACCTCCCAGATCCCGGTTCGGGCGAGCTGCGCCCTGCCGACGCCCCCCTTGGCAGCGGGCCAGCACTCTGTTCCCTCACGACTTTTTGCCGGTATCGGCAGCCTTGAAGACAAATTGCAGCAAAACTCTCAGAGGTATTGGAATAAACCTGGAAACCGGATCGCAACAGATGGCCGCTAGGACTGGAGCCAACGACACCACAGTCTGGTGTCAGGTCCGGTTCCAAAGTTTCGGTGCCAGTTCGGTTCCAAAGTTTCGGTGCCAAGTTTCAGTTGCAGGCTCCCATGAACCACTCCATCTGTTTCGCTGACAGCACCACCCACCTGAAAATCCTGGGCCTCGCCGTCATGGCCAGTATCGTTCTGGCATTCACCGCCCATGCCGCTGGCGATCATCGCGCCACCTTTGAGACCGGCATTGCCACCACTGCCATCCAGTCCGTGGTGAGCGACACCAACCTGACCGCGGCCAGGGACGTGGGCAGCGCCCGCCAGTCGGGTTAGGCCCGGTCGGGCATCCGCTCTCATCTGCGCATCTGCTCAAGATCCCTTGACTTCACCAGGTGGCGCCTTTAAGTCCCCGCCATACCGCAGGAATAGCGCAGTGCGGGAGTAGCTCAGTTGGTTAGAGCGCCGGCCTGTCACGCCGGAGGTCGCGGGTTCGAGCCCCGTCTCTCGCGCCACCTCCCCCGCCATGCCCGGTCCCTTGAGACCTTATCCGGTGCGGTTTCACTCCCTCCCCTTAAATGCCAGCTTGGTAATGCCCGCCATCCGGCGCAGGGGGCGAGCCGTCAGATCGACCGCGACGCTCCAAAGAGACATCTCGGCCAGGTCGGGTCGGGCCAGGTCGCACCCTGCCTTGACGAACGGCCTGCCCCTGCCCCCTTGGGCCCGCTGCCCCATAACCCATGACACCGGCAGCCTGGCACCAGACTGGCTGCCCTCAGGACGGCACATCTCCCCCGAACCTCTCCCACTATTTTGAAAAGACCTGAAAACCGGCTTTGATGAAGCCGTGCAGGCGACTCACCGACCCGCGCCTCCACAGGTCCTGGCGCCCAGATGGAGAGTTTTGCCCGCCCATCCTGTCGCGCCTTTGACCTCCCCCCGTCACCTTGATGGAGGCCTGGGTTGGGCGACAGCCAGCCAGCCCCCAAATCGAACCGACCCATCCGGATCCGAGACGGGGAACCACTGCCGACCTCCGCAGAGACAAAGAAGACAGATGCCTGGCAGCGGCCCGACGCCGGGAGATGACAGCCTCCGGATGAAGGGGCGTTGCCCCAGCTCGCCCCGCCTGACCCTGACACCGGGTTCGCGGGCTGGTGGAGCCGGGAAATCGTCCGACCCGGCCTCGACCTCCATGGCCGACACTGCCGCCATCATCTCCGTATCCCGTCCCGCAAAAACCGGAATCGGCAGCAACACCCTGGTCACATGTTTGTGTTGGCCCGGTTCATGCCGGGCCGGGCCGGCCCCCTTCTTTCCACTTCGGCGGTCCTATAGGTTGGGATGGTGGGCAGGAGCGACGGGGGCGTCAATGCGGTTTGCGGTGGTCATGGTGGCTGCCCTGACGACACTCTGGCTCGGTCTCGCTTCTGCGCAAGCCGGCAAGCGCCTGGCGCTGGTGATCGGCAACAGCAGCTACCAGAAAGTTCCAGTGCTGCCAAACCCGGGGCGCGGGATGCGGCCGCGATGGGCGAACTGTTCCGGCGGACGGAATTTGGCCGCGTCGATGTAAGGACGGATCTGGATCAGCCGGGCTTGCGCAGGGCGCTGCGCGATTTTTCTGAAGCGGTTTTTGATGCCGATATTGCGGTGCTCTTCTTTGCCGCTCACGGGATCGAGATGAACGGCAGCAATTATCTGATTCCGACCGATGCAAATGCTGCAGCGTGATATCGATGTCGTCGACGAGGCCGTGTCGCTCGAACGCGTCGGCGAAATCCTGGAACCCGCCCGACGCCTGCGCCTGATTCTCCTTGATGCCTGCCGGGACAATCCCTTTCCCATCAAAATCCGGCGCACCAGCGCCAGCCGTTCGATCAGCCGAGGCCTCGGCAAGGTCGATATCCCGACCGGTGACACGCTGGTTGCCTTTGCGGCAAAACCTGGATCGACGGCAGAGGATGGCGAAGGAGCAAACAGTCCCTATACGACGGCCTTGCTCCATAGTCTGGCGACACCGGGGCTGGAGATCCGGATGGCGATGGGTCGGGTGCGCGACGAGGTTCTGGAGAAGACGCAGGCGGCGGCAGGAGCCGACGATCGTCGGATCCCTTGGCGGCGCGGAGATCATGCTTGTGCCCCCGGCGTCCCACCCTGACACATCGGTCCGGACGCCCGGACAGCCGATCGTGGTGCAGGATGCGGCCAGGGATGCCTGGATGCTGATCAAAGATACCACTCACGTCAACGTCTTTGAGGAATTCATCCGCCGCTATCGCGACAGCTTCTGCGCCAGTCTGGCGCAGGCGCGGCTCAACGACCTCAGGGAGACGACACAGCTTGCTGCCGCGATGCCGCCAGTGGGCCCAACTGTGACACCGTCGATGCCAGATGCCAGGACCGCCAGGACCCGCCGCACCTTGCGTGAGTGGTGCGACAACCATATCGTTTTCCGCGCGTGCACCGTGTCCGTTGTCGGCGGCGGAGGAACGCGCGCTCAAGAGCCAAAGGACGTGTTCAGGGAGCGCGACAAGGGCTGCCCGGATATGGTGGAGGTGCCGGCGGGGGCTTCCACCATGGGCTCTCCTGAGAGCGAGGAAGGTCGAGACTTTATCGAAGGGCCGCAACATCGGGTGACCATCCCGGAACCGTTTGCGGTCGGAAGATTCCCTGTGACCGTCGATCAGTTCGCGGGATTCGTCGCCGCAACGGGTCATGATGCCGGGTCCGTCTGCAGCATGCAGGATGGAGGCGAATGGATCGCGCAGAAAGGGCTTTCGTGGAAGAACCCAGGATTCGCGCAGGATGGGAGGCATCCAGCGGTCTGTCTGAACTGGAAAGATGCAAAGGCCTATGCGGCCTGGCTCTCGCGCGAGACCGGGAGAAATTATCGTCTTCTGAGCGAATCTGAATATGAATATGCCGCGCGAGCCGGGAGCAGCGGGCAGATTTTCTTCGGTGACGAGAAGGCAGAGATATGCCGCTACGGCAACGGGCTTGACCGGACCGCACAGCAACAGATTCCAGGATTGTCTGGCCGGGCAGGTATTGCGTGCTCGGACGGGTACGCCTACACAGCGCCGCCCGGGAGCTTCGCCACAAATGGCTTTGGACTCTGCGACATGCTCGGCAACGCATGGTCGTGGGTGGAGGACTGTTACCACCGTAACTATAATCGTGCTTCTGCGGACGGCTCTGCCTGGATGTCGGCGGCCTGCGAGACCCGGGCGCTTCGCGGAGGTTCCTGGGCCAACTCGACGTTCCTGCGCGCGGCAAGGCGCGGCATGTTGGCCGCCGGCACCCGCGAAGCCACCGTCGGGTTCCGGGTCGCGCGGACGCTTCACCCCAAATAGCCACCGCTTCACCTTGGGGCCAAGGGCGAAGCGCCGGGCCGCCGATATCGGATTTTTCAGGATTTCAGATGACGGATCACGCCAGGCGCACCCGGGGCGGAGTTGATGGGCATTCTCCGTTCCCTCTCTGGCTGTCTTTCGACGGGGTGAGAAAATCACAGCAGGAGATCGAGCCCGAGGCTCCCGGTGAAAGCCCTTCCCTCATCCGGACCGCGAGAGGTTGTCAGTTGCGTGAGCGAAAAGGCGTGCTGGAGATGGCTGTCCTGAATCGTCTGATCGCATCTTCCTCTCTGGATCTTCCATTTGCAGCTGCAGGGATAGTATCGCTGCAGTTGAAAAGGCTCCCCATCCCCATACTGGAAAGGCCCGAGGGACCGACGCCCGGCTCCCTGCGAAGTGCCGGCAGCGGGCGTGTCAATCGGGTCTGCACTTCACAAAGAGTTCATTGGACCCGACTGCCGCAAGCCGATACTGCTGCGATCGGGCCGACAAGCCCAATGCCCACGCTTGCGCGGATGCCAGCATCTGCTCAGGAGACGTAAATCCGGATGGAACAGCAGTGTCGCGGATCGGCATCCCGCCGGAAAACAACACTTCCCGGTGGGAAAACGCATGATCGCTCTTCGGGAACACTCCGTTCCGCCGCTCCCATGACGCACCGGGACCTGCACCCTGGCAGTCCCCTGCCTCCTGGCATCACACACGACTGCAGCCTCCTCTTCGCCTCGCAACCGGCATTGCGGGACATCCGCAAACCTCGAACGGAACCACGACTGAATGCACGCGATGAAATCGCGAAACATTCCATCGCCACATGGAGTATGTCTTTATGAAACGATCTGCCTGTATCCTTGCCCTCGCCCTGTCTCTTGGCTGCACGCAGCACCTGTTCGCGCAGGGCGCCGGAGATCCTGTGGCCCAGCACAATCTTGGCGTCATGTATGAGGAGGGCAAGGGTGTAACACAGGATTTCGCGCAGGCACTGTCCTACTATCGCAAGGCCGCCGACCAGGGCTATGCCCCGGCACAGACCAGCCTCGGTCGCATGTACGCCGCCGGCCGTGGCGTCGCCAGGGACGACGCCCAGGCGGCAATGTGGTTCCGTCGCGCTGCCGGAGAGGCCGCAGCCCCGGCCGCCACTGCGTCGGGCCCGGTGCCGCAGACCGCCAGCGTGGCCGGTATGCCGGTAGCCGTGTCGCCGGGCCTGGTGCTGCATTCCTATGGTGTTGCCGCTCTCGAAGACGCCGAACTCCTGCTCGGACCGACACAGCGCGACATCTCTGGCGCGACATTTCAGCAGACGAAGGACGCCGCCGAACAGGGCAATGTTGTCGCCCAGTATCATCTCGGCGTGATGCACGAAAGAAGCATCGGCGCTCCGCGGATGGACCCTGTGCAGGCCTTCTCCTGGTATCGCAAGGCCGCCGATCAGGGCTATCCTGAAGCGGAATTCACCATCGCTGAGGCAATCGATTTTGGCAGGGAAACCGATCTTTATCCGAAGAATAAGGAACAGGCGACGGAATGGTATCGCAAGGCCGCCGACCATGGCTTCCCCCTTGCCCAGCACCGACTGGCCAAGAGATATGACGAAGGAAATTTTGGCGTTCCGACCGACCATGCGGCTGCAATGATGTGGTACCGCAAGGCCGCCGAACAGGGTTATTCTCCTTCCCAAACCGAACTTGGTCATCGCTACCGTTCCGGATTCTTCATCCAGGCGGACGGTCCCCAGGCGGTCCTGTGGTATCGCAAGGCCGCAGACCAGGGCTATACCAGAGCAGCCGACTATCTCGGCCTGATGTATGAAAAGGGCATCGGAATTCCAGTCGACCTGCAGCAGGCAGCGATGTGGTACCGCAAGGCCGCCGCCGACAAGAAATACTTCAGAGCAGACGAGATGGAACACCGGGCAAGGAGCATCGAAGCCATGCTGGCAAAGCCCTGATCGCCTCAAAACTCAAAACGGCAATCCTCCCCGCCCTCCTGGGGGCCGGGGACTCTTTCGCGCGCTCATCCCGCGTCCAGGACCTGCCTGCAGATGTTTTCGCGGCAGCACGGAGGACAGCGGTCCTCAACCGCCTGCACAGCCTCGTCGCAGGCTGCCTTCTTTGTCCCTCTCTGAACTGCCGCAATTCCTGCACACGCTGGCTTCGACCGGTCAGTTGACCCCCTGCTGTCTGCTGTCCTGCTGTCGGCCATTTTCCGCTATGATGAGGCGATGGTCACGCAGGAATCAGAAGCGAGGGGCCGAGCGCAACGAACTCAAAACCGGCCCCCTTTCAGACCTGCGCTGACCCAGCAGGACCACAGCCCCACCGGTTTATGCACCGCGATGGCGCGCAATCTCCCATTGTCAGCGGCGCACGGGGGCGGATTTCCGGCGATCACCGCCGCAAAAAGCACCGCACCTGCACTTGCGGCACTTGGCAAGCCCGGTTCGGCAGTTCACGGTGGCATACCAGCATCGCGGGAGCAGCCCTTTGGACGATACGGATCGCCTGCCTTTTCATGCGCACCCGATTCGCTCGGTCCTGACGCTGGCCATGGCGGTCACGGTCGGAATCAGCATCGCCCGCTTCGCCTGTGCCCTGGTGCTGCCCGACATGCGCGATGACCTCGCCTGGTCCTGGTCGGCGGCGGGCTTCATGAACACCATCAACGCCATCGGCTATCTTGGCGGCGCTCTGACAGCGTCGCACATGATCCGAAGGATCGGCTGGTCGGCCGCCATCCGCGGCGGAACGCTGGCCTGCCTCGCCTCACCGCTGCTCGGTGCCCTATCGAGACCCTTTTTTTTGAACCTCCTCGCGCGATCACCGCAGGCTCATTTCTCTGAGTTCCAAGGATTCCTCTCCGACGATCCGGAGATCGCCAACCTGGGTGAGGCATTCACGTCGAATGCCAGGCCACTCGACCCCCTTCCACGGCAAAAGCAACCTTGGTATAATGTAGTTCCAAGCCACTGGCCCCGGAGCGGATCCATTTGCCGCTTCCGTCAGGTTCAAGCCGGCGCAAGTTGGCGGTTTGTCGCAGACAATGCGGCGGCGCATTATCCCTTCCTGCTCCGCCTGCCTTCGACAGAGAAATTCCCCAGGGGCACAAATTCACGCTTGAGAATCGAATCTACGGCATCGAATCCATGGCGCGGCGCCCGACATCCTCGAAGGTCTCATGGAGGCGGCCAATGACTACTGCACAATCTCGGGCCGTATCTGAGACAGGGAAATCTCGGGATCGGAAAGCTCCGCTTCCTGCTCCCCCGCGCTGATGACCTCACGGATGCTGGATCGGCGCGGCAATGAGCATGATTCACGCTCACTCAATGAGATCGGGCGGCAGATCGGCGGCTCGCTCAATGTGCATCATGCCGCGACGACATGACAATCTGTTCGATCACATCGTGAATTTTCCGGGGCTCTGGACGGCTGCCTGCCGGGCATTGAAAAACGCAGAGAGCAGGGTACCGCCGCATTTCTGGTCAAAGCCGAAGCCGGAGTTCTTGAAGCTTGAGGGTGGGTTGCATGGGATGGGCTGGCAGTTGACGGTTGAAGGCGGCATGGGCGCTGCGGTTGACGCCGCCAACCGTGCTGTGCGGCCCCTGCCACTGCACGGCGCGATCGTGATCCGGCATCCGGCATCAATTCCAGGAGACAGCGCGAAAGGCTCGGTAATCATTGGACAGGCCTTGAATCCTGAATGATCCAGCTCCTCCCTCCTGTGCGCAACGAAAACGTTGCAACCGCAGGGTACCCCTGGCGTGCCACAATGAAGCACCGGACCTGGGACACCGGACCTGGGACACCGGAGCGCCGGGCTCTGCCGACGCAACACATAACCCAGGCGGCTTGACCGGCACCTCCGTGGCGCCGATCGAGCCGATCACGACCCGGAGCTGACCGGGCGGCTCATCGCGACAGCTTCCCCCGGCTGGTCGGGTCTCGCAACAGCGCCACGAAATGCTCCACCTCGGGATCAGTGAGGTCAAGAAGGCGCTGGATCACCCCGTCTTCCACCTGCTCGAAGCGGTCATCCAGCGTGAGCCGGGCGATGTCACTGCCATCCTCGGCATACTGGATTGCAGTGCGGGCCGGCGTCCTGGGATCGTCGTAATCGATGACCAGATAGATCTGCGTCGCATGGCCGGTTGCCGGCGCCAGCGTCACCATGCCGCCGTCGAAGCGCCGCTGGTCAAGTTCGCCCTCGCTTGCCGCCGCCACCGGCGCCAGGGTGAAGCCCGGGGGCCCCGTCACCAGTTCGGCGATCATGCCGTGCAGGGCCGCCCGCAGAGCAGCGCTGGTCTTGAGCAGGGCACGGATCTCCACGCCCGGGCTGGCGCCGGCAATATATTGCTTTAAGACCGAGACCTGTTCAGGGCTCGGGGCTGGCGCGAGGTACTGTGCCAGGATCAGATCTGTGTAACGGTCAAACTCGGCGGCGAGAGCTTGGAGTTCTGCGCTGTCCAATTCGGCGTCAACCGGGAGAGCGGCGAGTTCGATTGCCTCCAGTGGAAGATCGAGGCCTGTGGCCAGATTGGTCAATGGGTGCGCGGAGCGGCTCATGCCTCGCCCTCCTCTTCCTTCTGCCCCAGGAAGGTGTTGATGCGACGACGAATCTTCCGGCGCCTGGAATCATATTTCTGCCCGCTGAGTCCGCAAATAGCCTGGATTTCCGCGCCCTCCCTTCCCTCGGCCATGGCCTTGACAATCGTCACGGCCACCGGATCGTCGTCAAACAGGGCAAGGATCCTGGCAATGTCCTGCCCCGCCTCCTGGCTCTCAGACGGGTTCCTGTTGTCGGGGAAGTCCTCGTCGTCCTTGATCGGGCGTTCCCGGCGCGCTTTTTTGTGCCAGCCCGAAACAATGCTGCGCATGCAGCCCATGAGAAAATTCTCCACTGTCAGGTCGCAGCGCCAGCTGCGATCACCGGACAAGGCGCGGGTATAGGCCTCCTGGATCAGGTCCTCGGCCAAGGAAGGATTGCGGTATTTCTGTGCCAACGTTTTTGCACAGGCCATCACCGTCGCCTTCTGTCGCACCGTCAGCCTCTGCAATGCCGCCAGAACCGCAGCATGGCTGAGGGCGGGAACAGCGGCAGATGTATCGGTCTCAATTTCGCCCATCCGTAAGGCGCCCCTCGCTCTGTCCCTCGGACATGGCATCAAAAAAATATTTCGGAAGACCCATCAACACCCCAGCGGCCAAGACACCCAGCGGCCAAGACACCCAGCGGCCAAGACACCGCAGCGGCCAAGTCCGGTTGGGAAACTGAAAAACGGGAAAGAGAATGCGCAGGATCCTTATCGCGAGCCGGATCGCTGCCGCAACCCTGACCACGGCTTCCGCCGCCATGGCCCAGGTCATCTTTGTGCCAGCGCCCCAGGTTATCCTCCTGCCGGCGCCCCCGCTGGTGATCTTCTGCCCCTGGGTAACCCGGTTACTGCCAGGCACCGGGCCTTGGGGGAAACGACCAGATCCCAGCCCGGACCGGTATCGGAGCGCCAATCCTGACACGAGCCGAAAGATGCCGGTTCAGCCAGGGCACCTCCCGGGTCTTCAAATGCCCCGCGGGCTCTCAAGGGGGTGAACGGATAGCCGGATGACGGGTCCGGAGAGAAGGTCGATGCAGAAATTCATCCTCGCCGTAGTGGCTATGGTGGCGGCCATCTCCGTGCCCTGCACCTGCGGGCCGGCAGTATCCTTCCCAGCCTCCTGGCGCCAGCCGGATATGGTCTTCCTCCTTCCCGGCCTCCATCGCAGTGCCAGCCCAGCGCCCAGGGGCCCGTCCGGCACCGCTGAAAAATTGCATGGAGCTGTGACATGAGGGACAATGCACTCACGGCTCTGCGAGGTCCAATGAGTCATGTAACCACGCCCTCTCGCAAGTCCCTCATTGAATCCGGACTGCTGCGATGGAAGTTGGGCACCAGGAGGCGTTTCCTGTTTTTCTCCACAAGCCGCAGTTTGCCAGCAAATCCTCAATTCACTGGCATTTTCCTGCGACGGGAAAATCATTCTTTCAGGATGGGTTTCGACAATGTGGCTGACGTGGTGATCCTCGATCCCGGAGCCCCCGAAATCGAAAGCCTGGCCGGATCCCGATGCCGGGCCATGAGAGGAGTGGTATCGCGATGACTTCCCTGACACGGGCACGGGTCCTGATCGGCACCAGCGAAGGCCCGGTGGAAATCCTCTGGCTGCGTCGCGAAAGTCCGGCGATGCGGCGCTCCCAGGTGACGCTCGGAAATTCCACCGCGGATGCCGGGATCAGTCGGGGCTATGATGCCTTCGTCGCCCGAAAGAGCGGCATCATTCAACGCCTGTTTGGCGACAGCCGCGCCTTCCGCACGGAGGTCTCGGCCAGGATCGACGCCGGATCGAGCTGGCAACTGGGCATTTTTTCCGCCCATGCGCTGCTCGCCTGCGATCGTCTCGGCGATGGAGAACACGCGGCCACGACCACGCTGTGGGCAACCGGCACCGTGCGCAGCGACGATCTCTCGGTTGACGAAATCGGCTATCTCGCCCGCAAGCTTACCACATCGCTGCCACTGCTGAGTGCTGCGGCCGCAGCCGGCGAGCGGGTCATCGTCGCCTTTCCCGGCCGGGAATGCGAATGAGCCAGGTGATGCACTGCGCCAGAGCCTGCTCGACCTCGGGGTCGAGATCATCGAAGCCGGGACAGTGGTCGATGTCCTGCGCAAGCTTGATCTCCCCGCGATCGCGCTCGCAGCAGACGCGGCGGGAACCGCCTGGTCGGGCTCCCCCTTCCCCGGTCTGGAAGCGTTCCAGCCCTGGCATCGCGAGGTCTTCTTCGGTCGCGACAAGGCCCGTGAAGAGGCACTGAAACGGCTCCGCAGCGCCGCGGGAGGCGAGTTCGCCTTCCTGCTGATCCATGGCCGCAGCGGTTCGGGCAAGTCCTCCCTGGTCCGCGCCGGTCTGGTCGGCGATGTCGCCATCCAGGCCGCCGAAGCCGATAAGTGGCGAAACTGCATCCTCTCACCCGGGCTCGGAGGAAGCGATCCCCTTCCCAACCTGATCACGGCCCTGGCAGACGCGCTGCCGGAGGCTGCGACCCTGTTTGACGGCACGCCTTCCAATCTCGCAGGCGTCGTCCGCCAGGCGCTCGCCGCCGTTGGCCGGAGCAAGAGCTGCAAGCTTCTGCTGGTGATCGACCAGCTCGAGGAATTGCTGGTTGGTGACAGCAGTGAACAGCGTGAGGTCTTCGCGGAGACGATTGCCGCACTCGCGGCGTGCGGCGCGGTCTGGGTGGTGGCGACATTGCGCTCCGATCTGCTGGCACGGATCAAGGACAGCCCGGCTCTGTCCCGACTGTGTTCGGACGACCGCATGTACTGGCTGGAGCGTCCCTCGCGGACCGAGCTTCGCGACATCATCCGCCGTCCCGCGGCGGCAGCAAGGCTCCGTCTGGAAGGTTGCGACCCTTCCAGCCAGGCGCTTGCCGAGGTTCTGGTCAATGCCGCCGCCGCTGCCCCCGACAGTCTGCCGCTGCTGCAGTTCGTGCTGGCACGCATGTTCGCGGTCGATGGTGCCGGAGGGGATCTGACCTTTGCAACCTATGTCCGCCTGGGCCGGCTCGAAGGTGCCATCGGCCAGTGGGCCGAGAACACCGCGCAGGATGTGATTGCCTCCGGAATCGCAGAAGGCGTGATCGACCAGGTCATCCTCGATCTCGGCCGCCTCGAGCCCGAAACCGGCGCTGTGGTGGCGCGGCTCTCCGACGCCGACTCTGTTTCATCCGACCGCCAGGAGGTGCTCGAGGCGCTGCGACGCGCCCGCCTCGTCACCCTGGATGATGAGGGCCGCACCAGGGTTGCCCACGAAGCTGTGCTGACCCACTGGACCCGCGCCGACGCCCTGTTCAAATCGCACCAGCGTGACATCGGCCTGCGCGACCTGGTCGAGACCGAGGCGGCAAAATGGCAGCAGGAGCATCGCTCCGCCGCCTTTCTGATCCCGGCCGGACCGCGCGTGGCCGAGACGGAAAGTCTGCTCAAAGCCGCCCGCGTCACCCTGTCGCCGCTCGCCCGCGGCTTCGCCGATGCCTCGATTGCTTGCGCGCAGAAGGCCGCCGCGGAAGAAGCCCGCCAGCGCATCGCGACCGCACACGCCCAGAGAAGGCGGACGCAGATGGCGATCGCAGCTGCCGCTGTCATGGCCGTGCTGGCGCTGATCGCAGGTGCATCGGGCTGGAACTGGAGGAAAGCGACAGAAACGGCGCAGCGAAACGAACAAACCGTGATTGCCCAGAGGAATGCGGCGATCAATGGCCGCGTTCAGATGTTTGGCGCGATGGCATCGCAATTCAACCAGTTGGACGACTTCGGAACCGGGCTGGCGCTGGCCCTTGATGCGATTTCCGATCTCCGGAAATTCGGCATGCCCGTTCCGGGACAGCTCCAACGCGAATTGTTCATTGCCCGCAACGAACTGAGAGAACGACAGACTTTCCATGAGACTTCCCGTGGACGCCAGGCCTTGCCCGGCGTACCTGCGTTATCGCCCGACGGACAATTTCTTGCCGGCTGTACCGACCGTGAGTTCATCGTCGTCGACGTTCACTCAAAACAGCGGGTTGGAGCGGCTCCAGCCAGGGGGGACATGGCGAACTGCACCGCCGCGTTCTCGCCCGACGGAACGAGAGTGGCCTTCGCACAACTCAACAATATTTATGAATTCGATCCGACACTTGCCACCCGGATATTTGAGATACCAAACGACAGCTCCAGCGCCACGGTGTTGATCGCCTTCACCTCCGATGGGGCCTATCTTGTTGCTTTCCGCAGTGACGCCACCGCCTTCCTGGATCCCTCGACCGGGAAGACGCTGTGGTCCACACCGCGTGGGCTGACGCCCCCGATCGTCGAGATTCTCTCCTGTCATGGCGCCCTGTCTGCGGATTCGACGCTCCTGGTCCGTGCGGTCGGATCAAGCGCTGAAATCTGGGATATCGCCACCCGGACCAGGATCCATTCCCTCGACAATCCGTTGCCGATTTCTGCTGTCGCAGTCTCTCCGGACAACGCTCACATGGTCGCAGCCTCCGACGACGGTATTGCACGCGTCTGGGACCTCGCTACGGGACAGATATCGTTCACGCTCACCGGCCCCACGGCGGGCCTCACCTGCGCTTCCTATTCTCCCGACGGGTCCCGCATTCTGACCTGCTCCAAGGACGGCATGCTGACCTCTGGCGCCGACCACGGGTTGCGATTCCTTCTCTCCCGTCATGACAGCCCGGAGACTGTTGATAAGGTCCACCTTCCTGTCGTCGGAGATCCTGATCGGGGATTTCCTGTCGACGTGAGCGACGACTTCATCAATCAAGGATAGCGAGTGCATTTTCGACCATCCGCCGCTCGAGCATGGAAGATCGCCACCGCCTGCTGGCGCATCTCCATGGCTGCCGCGCGATTTCGGGAGCATCGGCCACGCTGGCGGAGGTGGGCCTCTTCGGCATGAATGCCCGCGACCATCCGCATCTGTCGATGATTTACGGCTCGCGTCGCGAAAGACTGAAACCTGCAAGAAGCGAAACCAGCTGAGCCTGGCGATTGGTGTCGGTCTTGGCGAAGATCGCCTTGAGCTGGTTGCGTACAGTCTGAATCTTGACGCCGAGCTTCTCGGCTGCGGCCTCCAGCGAAAGCCCTTGCGCCAAAAGAGCCGCGAGACGTGCCTCTGCTGGCGTCAACCCAAAGATACGTCCGATCAGACTGATGTCCAGGCGCGGCCGTTCGCCGATGGCCGCAAAAGTCAGAAGGGCGCGCGCGCCAAGGAAGGGGTTGCGTGCAGCAGGCGGCACCGGCAGAACGTGGATCACGATCGCCCCTCCGTATTTCCGCCGGACAATGATCGGCCTGGTCAGAAGCGGCGCATGCTCCCGGACGATGAGGAAACGGTCCATCAGGCTTTTCAGGCAAGCCGCGGCTTCCCGGTCCGTTGTCGTCAGGCGGCGACACCGGACGTTGAGATCGTCATCGAAAAACCGGTGCGCTTCCTCATTGGCGTCAAGCACCACCCCGAAGCGGTCCACCGCGATGGCAGCGCAGCGAACCAGACCAAGCGCATGGGTTACGCCCGTCAGCCCCACCCGGCCGACCGCGGTCGACAGCGTTGCAACTTCCGACAGCCGGTCCGGCAGTGTCCCAAGCAGTTGCACAGCCCTGGCATCGAAGGGCGCATGTTTGGCCGTCCGTCGCAGGCAGAGCCCCCAAAGCATCGAACCGGCAGTGAAGCCGACATAGGCGCCCCATCGGAATCCATTGGGGATGGTGAATTCACGCAGGATCGGCTCCGACGTCAGCTCCTCCTCGGTGAAAATGTCGTGGTCGGTAAGAACCCTTCTTCCCTGCTGCATGAGGGGCACCGCGCGCTCCACCCGCGTGTCCCGGCAGTGCCAGCCATCGCGAAAATAGAGGTTCACAACGTCGTTGATCGATTCGGTACGGGGAACGTCCGCTGCCGGAACATCCGTCTGCAGAAAACGGATCGGACAGAAATTCGCAGGGCTCCCTGGGCGCCAACGGCCGCGTAAATGCGCTCCATCACTGCAGGCCAGGCCAGGGGATTGACGGCTGCCTCACCCAACCTGAGCCAGGCTTCAGCGAGCTTGTCAGGGTCTGGATCGCACATTCGACATGTCCAGCAGCGCACGAATTTCAATGGTCCCCGGGGATGGGATAGGTTGAGTGGCTGAGTGCCGGGCTCCCCCGAGAGTTCCTGCCAGGTATGGCGCTGGTGAACTGCGCGCGCGGACATCGCGCAGCTCATTTTTTCCGGGCAAGACCATCTGAAGCTCTGGCTCGTTGGTCACAGCGAATGTCAGAGGCTCGCGGTTCAAAGATGTTGATCGATGTCGTTGGTCGCGGTTGGCGCCGTGCCGCCTTCGCGCTGGCAGAGCGGCAATACCCGACAACCTCGGCGTCCAACTGCGGATGCCGCGACCCTTCAGGCATATTGTGCCGCGACCAGCCCCGCGAAACCCAGGGGAAGCCTGCACATTATCCTGCCGCTTGCCGCGCCCACTTGCGTAAGGCAGGGCAGAAATCCGAACGCCGGTCACGCCGTTCTGCTCGGCACCGATACGGATCGCACGAGGAGTGTCGTCCACACTTTCGGATGCCGCCCCACCCCGGACACATTCCCGTTCTGTGAAACCTGGTATGAAACCCGGGCGAAGGGTAAACGCAGCTCTCCCCATGGCACAACTATTCTCGCGGGCAGAAAGACTGCACAATGAGTCCCTGCTCACGCCAAGCATTTCAGCGGCACTGCGTCGTTCTCACCGCAATGCCAGTTCAGGTTGCCGTCAGCAGCACAACGTCGAACCAGCATGACAACATGACGAAATGTTTAAGTAGTTCGGAGCATACCCAACGTCATGATCCAAATGGGCTATGCTGCATGTGGCGCAAATGGGCCATGCCCGCACATGCTGCAAATGGATCACGCCTGCGCATAGCCCAAATAGGCTACGCCTGTGCATGGCCCGAATGGGCCATGAACGGTCCGCTCTGCCGCTGACAGGACCGGCACCTCGACAGGCTCCTGCCTTTCCTACCACCTGAAGCCTGCAACCGCCCCTTTTCACGTCCTGCAATCCGACAAAAGGGAGCGTCCAGAAACCTCGAACGCACCTCCGATGGCCGGCGTCCTCCCTGCAATTCGCGCTGCTGAGACGTCATTTGCCGCCCCGCCCTCCCTGGCAGCAGCTTCCATCGGCGGGTCGCAAGGGATGCAGGCGCCATGCTCGAAGCTCGAATATTTCCCGCAATATTCGCCCGACTATAACCCGATCGAGATGGTGTTTGCCAACTGAAGCCGAAGCTTTGTCAGGAGGAGGGAGAGCGGACAAGGTCAACCGGTTCTTTCGCAGACAGGCGAGGGCCCCGCCTCAGCGGATCTGTCAAACGTCCTGCGGCTGGCACCTCGCAGGAATCGGAGTCATGACGAAGGTGGATTGCGACGAATGGACACCGAGTTCAGCGATCGCCCAAATTGCTTCCCGTCATTCTGTGCCAACGCGCCGTCCGCCCCCAACGCCTCCCGTCCCTTCTCAAGCCCTGCAGCCTCCGTAAAGGCAACCAGGCAGCGCGCGACTACACGGAAGTGGTGCCGCCTGCGGGTCCCGTTGACCAGACCCCCGATTTCTCTTGCCTGGCAGTAAGATCCGCCGTGGAATTTCCAGCACTGTAACATATCACTATTGCGCGTGTGGAATTTCCAGCACTGTAACATATCACTATTGCGCGTTTCGCGTTCCTTGACACGCGAAACCGGGGTCCGGATCTGCGACCCCTTCGTGCATGGCACCGTCGTGCGCTCCAGGCGAACCGCAGTTCGACCGCATTCTCCGCGATGGTCAGATGATCGCTGATCCAGGTCAGCACGTGCCATCCGACTGGCAGCTTATCACCACAACAGGACAGGCGCAGGTCGATGATCGGGGCCTTCGCCAGCTTTTCGATCCGGCAGCGCTCCTTGTGGGATTGAAGCCGGGTATCGGAACGGGCCGGATCCTCCTTCCTCGACAGACCACCAGTTGTGGTTGCTGGAATAGTATCGCTGCGGTTGAAAATGAGCCGCTGCCCGCACTGTTGAAAAGGACCCGGGGAGCCGTGCGGTCCATCGCTCGCCGAATTCGGCTGCGACGGAGAAGGCCCCCGCACATGTCCATCCCCGCCCCACTTCACAAATGGTTCATTGGACCGGATTGCCGCAAGCCGATATTGCATCGTTCGGGTCCACTGGGCGATGCGGACAGGTGATCAGGAGACGTGAATCCGGATGGAACACCAAATTGTCAGGATCTGCATCCGACCGGAAAGCAATGCTGTGCGGTTGAGAGAGCGCAGGATCCCCGCTTCGTCAACAGTTCGGTCCGCCGCT
This sequence comes from Alphaproteobacteria bacterium, assembly GCA_009781045.1. GTDB lineage: Bacteria > Pseudomonadota > Alphaproteobacteria > Rhizobiales > Xanthobacteraceae > Bradyrhizobium. Next base: position 11,937 of record WQYW01000010.1, on the reverse strand, counting down.
CCCACGAAACTGCGAAGCCTGCGCTTCGACACTGCGGGGCTGCCTTTCGTCTCCCTTCAGCTGAGGCCTGCCCTTCGCACCCGGCAAAAGGGCACATCCTGGAAACCCGAACCCAACCGCGACGGAATGCGAAAGGCGAACTGCCAGGCGTTGCCGCGCGCCAACTGGAGTATGTCTTTATGAAACGATCCGCCTGTATCCTTGCCCTTGCTTTGTCTCTTGGCTGCACACAGCCGCTGCTGGCCCAGGGCGTCGGAGATCCTGTCGCCCAGCATAATCTCGGAGTGATGTACGAGGAAGGAAAGGGCGTCACCCAGGATTTCGCGCAGGCACTGTCCTACTATCGCAAGGCCGCCGACCAGGGCTACGCCCCGGCGCAGACCAGTCTGGGGCGCATGTACGCCACCGGCCGCGGCGTGCCCAAGGATGATGCACAGGCCGCGATGTGGTTCCGCCGCGCGGCCGGAGAGGCCACAGCCCCGACAGCCACTGCGCCAGGCCCGGTGCCGCGGACAACAAGCGTGGCCGGTATGCCGGTAGCCGTCTCGCCGGCTCCGGTGCTTCATTCCTTCGCTGTTACCGGTACCGAAGGGACCGAAACCCTGTTCGGCACGCCGCCGAGCGAGATCTCTGCCGCGACCTATCAACAGACCAGGATCGCCGCCGAGCGGGGCGTTGCCGCCGCTCAGTACAGTGTCGGCGCCATGTTCGAAAGAGTCAACTTCGGCGCTCCCCGGCTCGATCGCGTCGAGGCCTATTCGTGGTTTCGCAAGGCAGCCGATCAGGGCTACCCTGCTGCAGAATTCGTAATCGCCGAGGCATACCAATTCGGCTTTACGATCGACACCTACCCCAAGAATCCGGAACTGGCGACGGAATGGTATCGCAAGGCCGCCGACCATGGCTTCCCCCTTGCCCAGCACCGACTGGCCAAAATATATGACGAAGGAAATTATGGCGTTCCAACCGACCACGCGGCTGCAATGATGTGGTATCGCAAGGCGGCCGAACAGGGATATTCTCCTTCCCAGACCGAACTTGGTCATCGCTACCGCTCCGGCTTCTTCATCCCGGCGGACGGTCCCCAGGCTGTACTGTGGTATCGCAGGGCCGCAGACCAGGGCTATACCACCGCCGCCGACTATCTGGCCAGGATGTACGAAAAGGGCACCGGAATTCCAATCGACCTGCCCCAGGCAGCGATGTGGTACCGCAAGGCCGCCGCCGACAAGAAATACTTTGCCGCCGACGACATGGAGCACCGAGCAAGGAGCATCGAGGCCATGCTGTCGAAGCCCTGATCCCATCCAGGGTCCGTCCTCCCCGCCCCCCTTGAGGGCGGGGATTCGCCCGCCGCCCACCATCCGGGACCGGATCAATGTTATTGCGTCACCATCAGGGATACCAATCCTTCCATCTCCTCACGCGATCACCGCTGGCTCAATGCTCAGTTCTCTCAAGTTCTGAAATTCTCCGTGCACGCGCACGTGGCTGTCCGACGGCACAACGTACAACGCTCACCGGCTATTGCCTGTAGCCTGGTCCATGAGGCGCGCGCCAGCCGGGATCCGCGACGGCAGGATGATCACTGGCTGTTCCGGATCTTCCGCCTCTGATTGTCGCAGCGAATCCAGCAGCATGCTTCGCCACGAACAGGTGAGCCGCAACCGGTCAGTTGAGGTTGTCCTGAGCCAGCAGGATCTGGCGACAAATCTGGAAAACCGCAATCCGTGATGCGGGTTTCCCCGCAAAAACGGGATCCGGCGCAGAGCTTGCCAGAGTTCATTGGCCCTCGCGATTCCAGCGATGAGCGCACCGGCCATGCCTGGCGCGTGTCCTGCAACGATGGCCACGGCTTCCAGCTGGCCGGCGATCGCAGCCGGGGAACCGTCAAAATCTGGGATCTTGTCACCCTGGGTGCCCCAGGTGGCGATGAGGCCGGTGCACCAGACGCGCAGACCCGCCGCTTTGGCGGTGCCCCCCTGAGCTTTGAGGAGCGGCCCCCTTCTCGATCTCATGGATGATGACGACAGAGAGGAACCGACGGCCGCCCTTGTCCATCTGCTTCAGCCAGGCCAGAAACGTTGCCGAAGCAGCACCTCGCGCAGGCGCCGGCATCAGGACAACATTGGTATCATCAAAGCTCCACCTCTCGCCAGCGAGGGCGCACCATTGCGCTCAAACATGCCACCGGGGAAAGTTCGCAGATAGCCGACAAGGCCGGGGGCGCCTGCGTCCCAGCGCCTCTCGCGCGATGTCAGCAGCTTCGATGGACACCAAAACAGCAACGGGCTTGCCGTGACGGGTGATGGTCACAAACTCGCCTTTCATGGCTTTGTCGACAATGCTGGAGAAGCCGATCCTGGCGTCCCTCTGACGCCGCCCGACCACCACGGGGGGAAGAGAAAATTCTGATCGAGGCGATGGCCCCGCCGGATTGTCGCCGCTGATCAGGGAAGGGTTTTCCCGCTCCAGATCGCAGCGCGCGTGCAATGATCTTCCCGCGCAGCCCGGGCGCATATTGTTCCAGCAGATCGCATAGGCGTTGACGATCGGGAATCTCTGCCTCTTTGCCCCCATCCCAGGTCGGTGCTCTGATCTGGCGCGGCACACGCCTTTGATCTTCGCGGGCAACAAACAGACCCAATTGCAACCACAGCGCCGGCTCGCCCGCCAGCACCGCTTCGACCGGCAACAGCCCGCCCCGGCATGACTCGCGACATCGTGCAAGGGGAGGAAGAACGCAGCGCCGGGACGGAGGCGAGTTGCATCTCGCCTCCAGCTCGCCACCTGCCACGCGCGGCCTCCAGCACGCTGCGCCACGCCTTTTGCAAACCCGCCCCCCCCCTCGCAAAGCCAATTTGAAGCAGAGGGAACGCATACAACCAGCTCTGAACCGATCCTTCCGGACCTCCGCTTCCCCGCCGGGACCAGAACGCGCATTTTTGCAATGCGATAGCTCACAGGCGCACACAGGTTCGTTGACACCAGGGCGAAATGAATACGATCCCCGCAGCAGAAAGCGACACGCCTGCGCTTCCTGCAATTGGCAACCCCACTTCGGCAGGTCAATGTGGCATACCAGCATCGCCGCCGCCGGAGCAGCCCTTTGGACAGAACGGATCCCCTGCCTTTTCATCAACACCCGATTCGCTCGGTCCTGACGCTGGCCATGGCGGTCACGGTCGGCATCGGCATCGCCCGCTTTGCCTATGCCCTGGTGCTGCCCGACATGCGAGAGGATCTCGCCTGGTCCTGGTCGGCGGCGGGTTTCATGAACACCATCAACGCCATCGGCTATCTTGTCGGGGCCCTCACGGCGGCCGCGCTGATCCGCAAGGTCGGCTGGTCCGCCGCCATCCGCGGCGGCACTCTGGCCTGCCTCGCCTCCCTGGTACTGTGCGCCCTCTCCGGCAATTTTTTCGTCCTCAGTCTGGCGCGGCTGATCGCGGGCCTCGGTGCCGCAGCCGCCTTCGTTGCTGGCGGAGCGCTCACGGCCGAAATCGGTCATTCCCATCCCGCGCGCGCCAGTCTCCTGCTCGCTTTGTTCTATTCCGGGCCCGGTCTTGGCATTCTTCTTTCCGGACTGATCGCGCCCTTCACCCTGCAATGGCTCGGTCCGGGGTCGTGGCAGATGGTGTGGTGGGTGCTGGCTCTGCTCTCCGTCATCCTGATCCTCCCGGTGTTCCTCACCCGCATTGAAAGCCGCACGCGCTTTGCCGCGCAGGCGCAGACCTCCTTTCCGATACGGCCGATCCGGATCTATCTCGCCGGCTACTTCCTGTTCGGGGCTGGCTACATCGCCTATATGACCTTCCTGATCGCCTTCGTGCGCGATACTGGCGCCGGCGCGCCGACGCAGGCGCTGTTATGGACCCTGATCGGCCTCAGTGCCTTCGTCACCCCCTGGGTCTGCCGCGGCGTGCTGGCGCTTGATCGCGGCGGCCTCTCCGCTGCAATCCTGGTTGGCGCCAACGCGCTCGGGGCTGCCATGCCGGTGCTCAGCCATTCGACCGCGTGGATGGCGGCCTCGGCTTTTGTCTTCGGAACCGCGTTTTTCGCGGTCGCGGCATCGACCACCGCCTTCGTGCGCTTCAACTATCCACCCCAGGCCTGGCCACAGGTGATCGCAGCGCTGACCGTCGCCTTCAGTCTCGGCCAGATGCTCGGCCCCATCGCCATCGGAGCCATCACCGACGCCCTCGGCAGCCTCTCTTACGCGCTCAACGTCTCGGCCGCGATTCTTGTCCTCAGCGCGCTCAGTGCAGCCTGTCAACGCAGGCTGCGCTGAGCGATTGCAAGACGCGCGTGCAGGCTCCCCTGTGCCGCCCCTCTCATGGCATGGCGCCTGTCTGTCGCCGGTGGTGCCGCCGCCGTTCGCGCCTTCCCGAAACTGGAACCGATCCCCACAGGTGCCGGGACCACGAGGCGAGGCCCCGCATCCACCGACATCGTCAGCCAACTATGCCTTGCCCGATCCGCGCCCCTCGCGAGCACCGCTCTACATCCGGAGCTTCCCGGCAGGCCCGTCTTGACGCTCTTTCGCGCCCGCCTATGATTGCGCCAGTGATCAAAAGCCCCACGAAAAAACGGCAACGGATCGCTCAAAGGAAGAGAACCTGAGCCACCGCCCGCATCGCGTCACCGAAGACGAAGAGGCCTATCTCGGCCCGGTGGCGGTTGCCGTCTTTGTTGATCTGGGCTGGATCCACCAATATCCTTTGACATGGTCGCGATCCGGCATCCGGGCGGTCGGTAACGGCTTTGGCATCTGGAAAGGCACCGATCAGTTCCTGCCGATGTGCCTGCCGGAAGATCCGGATGGTGCCGCCTGGTGGAGCCATCGCCAGTCCCGCAATCCCTTTGTCGCCAGAGAGTGGCAGTTTTCCGGGGACTGATCGCAGTGCAGCAGTGGCGCCTGCCCTGCGGCCCCAGACGGCAGAAGACGTTCCCCCGACAATCGCTGGCGAGAGCTGAACACGGACGGCAATCGGGCTTTCCCTTTTTTCGAAGCAACAGCGCGCCACATCGTCTGCCACAGCATCCGGTGCCAATGCAGGGTGACGGCCAATCACCAATCGGGCTCAGACGAAAGCGCTGACCAGCCACATGGAGCCCGGCATCGCCACCGAGCGGTCGCGGACAAAAGGCCGCAGCGCCTCGCGCACCGTATTCCTCGCGGCCTCACGCAGCCCGGCGCTCTGCCCTTCGATCGCAAGGCTGGCGGGGCCAACCTGCAAAGCCCGCTCCACGCCCATCTCCAGCCCCTCGCCGATAGCGAGATCCATGATGACTTCGGTCCTCTCGACCGTCACCCCCCTGAACCCGGCATCGCCCAGGATCTGTTCCACCCGCTCCTGGCGGGCAAAGGCAAAGGGTCCCGGATCCTCCGGCCCCACCGGTGCCATTTTGGCAACGTGCTGATAGACCGCCTGCAGCGGCACCATCATCCAGGGATTGGCGCGCGGCTCGCGCCAGCAGGTGAAGACCATGCGTCCCGAAGATTTCAGCGCATGGCGCAGATTGGCAAACGAGGCCACCGGGTCGGCAAAGAACATCACCCCGAAACGCGAGATCAGAAGATCAAAGCTCAAAGGCTCGAAGCTGTGGACCGTGGCATCCCCCAGCACAAAATCGAGTGGCAGATCACCTTGTGCGTTCCTGCGCGCATAGGCCAGCATCGGCTCCGAGATATCGATGCCGAGCACAGAGCCACCGGGCGAAACCGCGCGTGCCGCCGCCACCGTGGTGGCGCCGGCACCACAGCCGATATCGAGCACATGTTCCCCCGCTCGCGGCACCGCCCGGCGCAACAGAATCTGCGCGATTGGCTCCAGCATGATCTCCTGCGTGCCATGACAATCGGCCCAGCGCTGGCCACCCGGACCGTTCCAGTATGCCGCCTGATCTGCGTTCGCCGGATGCCCGCCTGCCACTTCCACCACTGTCGACAACCTCCAGACCAGTCCCCTTGCCTGCCCCTTACCCAGGGGAAAGCTCGTGCGCATTTGACTTAACTCTGGCTGAAGTTGCCCTGGAGGTCCAGCCCCGGCATCACGTCCTGCCGGGGGCTGCAAGGCCTTTCCTCCTTGCCGACCCGCCGCCTGCAGGGCTACAAGGCGACATTCCCGCACGTCGGCTTTGGCCAGCTTGAGGGATCGGCCTGATCGATACGGCGTCTTTCAGTGTTCTGCCATGACGACAGCAAACGCGGCAGCTGCAGGAACCAGCGACAGGACAACCGGGCGGTTAGCTCAGCGGAAGAGCATCGGTTTTACACACCGGGTGTCGGGGGTTCGATCCCCTCACCGCCCACCAGAAAAACCCGACGTTTCAACGGTATTTGCCGGTTCACGGGAACTCGCTGGCTGGAACAAATGCCGGACGACACCGGCTTTGCCGGAGCAAAATCCCGGGAGTGACCTCTTCCTGTCCCTTGTACAGCATCGATTTTCCGGCCGATGGATCCTCCCTGACAGCCGGTCCCGGTCTGGTCTGGTTTGAAGCCGGCCGGCCGGAACTGGTGGAAACCTTCCTGGTTCAGACCGCAAGTATCACATGATTGGCGTCGAAGGTGGCGGCGATCTCCAGCCCTTTGGCGATGCCGAGGTCTTCGGCCTCAAGGCGCGGGATCACGGCCACCATGGTCTTGCCGTCTCCGATATCGAGATGGATCTCGGAGTTGACCTCCGCATCAACACGACGCTTGACCGGGCCACGGAACAGATTGCGGCGCACGCCGGCTGCCTGGTTCGGCCGCAGCAGGTGAACAAATGGCGCTTTGATCAACGCCAATACGCGGTGATCCGGCTTGAGATCGAGATCATCTGCGGCGGCATTGGTCACCACGGCATGGATCGTGCTCGTCTCCGAGACTTTCAGGGAGACCTCGACATCGACCGGCCAGCGGCGAATCGCCATCACCTCGGTGCGGAAGATATTGCGGGCGGAGATCTTGAGACTGGTTGCCCAGAACAGGGTGTCGTCAATATCCTCCAGACCCTCTTCGGCAATCAGGGACGACAGCCGGGTCAGTCGATCTTCGATGTGGTGGAAGGTTGCGATCAGGCGGCGCCCGGCCTCCGTGACCTCGACCGACCCGCCAGCGCGACCGCCGACCCGGGTGATGAAGGCCGGGGTCGGCAACAGGTTGTTGATGGCGTCAACCGCATCCCACGCAGTCTTATAGCTGGCGTCCACCGCCTTGGCCGCCTTGGTGATGCTGCCATGCTCGATCACCGCTTCGAGCAGGTGGATGCGATCGCGACCAGCCAGCAGACGACCGCCGCTGCGCAGCACCAGATAGGCGTCGATCCTGTCTTCGGTCATGACTGCACCCGGAAATTGCGCTTGAGACTGCCTTTGAGATTCCTTTTGGGCACACAACCTAAGCCATGGAACCACGGCGGAAAAGGCCGCAAGCGGCGCCAAGGATCGCAAAGGGTCAGGCCTGCGATGCTGAAAAACGCCCATCTGTACCCGTGGCGATGCTGGCGTGCCATATAGCCACTTTTCGGCTGGCGTTCGCAACAGCAGCCGATGCCGCGCCAGTGAGGCGCGGCTTGCCGCAGAGCCGCGCCCTGGGGAACCCGCTTTGCCTGCGCCGGCCCGAAACGCCCCGCTTTTGCACTTTTCAGCCGCCGGCTGTTCCGCTGATGGAACCGTCACAGATCACAGACAACCATCCCCTCAGATCTGCGCGGTGAACCGGGTCCCGATCCCGCAGCCATCCGCTCAGCGCTCAAGTGCAACCGAGATCCGACCCAGAATGTCGAGGAGCTGGCGGCGTTCGCCGGGCTGCAGCACCGTTTCCATCAGCTGTCTGCGCTCCTCCATGCACAGGCGCATACGCCGGAGCAGGGCGGTGCCGGGGCGGCTCAACCACAAGGTGGAGCAGCGGGCATCCTCGCGGCTCTTCCAGCGCCGGACCAGACCACGCCTGACCACCCGCGTCACCACCGCCGAAAGCGTCGACGTATCGAGCCGGCACAGCCCCGCGAGGTCAACCTGACTTATGCCTGGATTGACCTCGATCAGAGTGAGCACGCCGAACTCACCGGGCGTCGCTTCAAGCTGATCCAGCGCGATCTGCTGATCCCGAAAGATCACGCTTTGCACCTGCCGGACCTGATAGGCAATGTCGTCGGCCAGCGGGCCCAGCGTCGGCCCCTCCACCCTCTGGCCCCCCTGGATGGGGAGGAAATACACCTGTTGCGCAGCAGAACCCCGCATCCTCATGCCCTCTCCAGTTCAGTCTGCCGCGCCGCCATGATGGCGGTGAACCACGCCACGATTGCATCCACGCTAACTGAAAGGCGGGTCCATTCGTCGCCGGCAAATTCGATCCACCCGGGGAGCATGGACTCGTCGACCGCGACCAGGGCCGGAATGCCATCGCCAACCGCCAGGCCGATCTCTTCGCGGATGCCGCGGCCGGCGAGTTCCTCTTTGGCAAAGCGCCCGAAGAAAACAATGTCGGGGCGCGCCGCCACGGCTTGCGCGAGCCGCACACGCGCTTGTGCCAGCCCGTCGGGGTTGAGGATGCAGCTCGCCGCGCCGGCACCGAGTTCCTGCGACAGCGCGATGCTGTCACCGCGAATGATATCGTCGAGCCACATCGAAAGCCGGCCGTTGAGATGCTGGCGGCCATGGCGCGGCACCAGACCGCCGAGCCGCACTCCGGCAAGAGCGCCGATGCGCCGGCAGGCCGCCGCCAGCACTTCTTCGAGGGGATCCTCTTTGACATGAACAACAACGCCGACTGGGAAAATGGCCATGTTTCTGCTCTCCGTGATCAGCACACACATTCTGGGATGTTGGACACAGTTGCGGCACGGGTGACCACCCGGCGCCCCGATGGCGTGGTCTCAAGCGCAAGACCGATTCCATAGAGTTCACCGAGACGGCAGGGGGTCAGAATGCCCTCCACCGTGCCGACCTCAAAATGCCGCTCGCACCCCATCACCGCCACCCGGTCGGCGATTTCAAAGGCGTGTTCCGGCTCGTGGGTCGATACCAGCAGCGACAGCCCCCTGGCCGCGAGCGCCCGCACCCGATCGAGCAGCGCCAGCCGGTTGCCGAGATCGAGGCTGGCGGCGGGCTCATCCATGAGGATGACCGGGGTTTCCTGGGTCAATGCGCGGGCAATCAGCATCAGCTGGCGCTGCCCCCCGGAAATGCGGTCCACCGTGCGTGCCGCAAGCCCGGCGATGCCCAGCTCCTCCAGAGCGTGATGTGCGGCGGCATAGTCTCTCCGCTGTGGCGTGCCGAACAGGCCGAGATGGGCAGTGCGGCCCATGACCACGATGTCGACCACCGTATGGGTGGGGTCGCCCTGATAGGCCTGCGGCACGTGGGCGATGCTGCGGGCGATTTTCTCGCAGCTCATCCGGGTGAAGTCGCAGCCCTCGACCAGCACGCGTCCGCGCAGGGGCGGCAGCAGGCCAAGAATAGTCTTGAACAATGTGGTCTTGCCGACGCCGTTCGGCCCCATCAGGCAGGTGATGCTGCCCTTCCTCAGTTCGAGATCAATGCCGCCTACCAGTTCCTCGCCGTCATAGCCGATACTGACCCCCTCAAGCGCCAGACTGGTGCTCATGTCCGCCTCCAGGCTTGCGCAACGCGCCGTGTCATCAGCCAGACAAACAGGCTGCCACCGACAATGGCGGTAAGGATCCCGATTGGAATTTCGATCCGCGCCATGGTGCGGGCCAGCGTGTCGACCGCGACCATGAAGGAGGCACCGATCAGCATTGATGTCGGCAGCAGACGGTCAAAGCGCGGACCAACCAGGAGGCGCGCAATATGCGGCACCATCAGCCCGACCCAGCCGATGACGCCGGAAATGGCGACCACGCTCGCCGTGATCAGAGTGGCGGCGGCAATGACGATCTGGCGGGTCTGGCGCACATTGACGCCAAGCACGCGGGCGTCGTCGTCACCGCAGGACAGGACGCCGATGCGCCAGCGGAACAGGAACAAGGGGATGAGGCCGATGGCAACGGTTGGTGCCACCACACTTATGTCCTCCGGGCGCACGGAAGCGAGGCTGCCGAGCAGCCAGTAGGTGATGACCGGCAGCTGAGCATAGGGGTCGGCGATGATCTTGATCAGCGCAATGGCTGCGCTTGCAATAGCACCGACGACGATGCCGGCCAGCACCAGGACCAGGATGCCGCCCTGCCCGCGCAACGACCAGGCCAGGCCCGCGACCAGGATCACGGTCACGGAGCCGGTGACGAAGCCGAGCAGCTGGATCATCATCACCGGCAGGGAGAACAGGATCCCGATCACCGCGCCAAGCCCGGCACCGGCCGATACCCCGAGAATGTCGGGCGAGACCAGCGGGTTGCGGAACAGATTCTGGTAGGTGGCACCGGCCGCTGACAGCGCCGCCCCGACACAGATCCCGGCCACAATGCGCGGCAGGCGGACATCAAACAGGACGATGGCCACGCGTTCGTCACCGACCCCGCCGGTGATGCGCGCTGACATCGCGCTGACCACCTCCTGCAGCGGAATGGCATAGGGACCGATTCCGGCCGCGGCCACCACAACCAGGATCAGGACCAGCGACAGACCAATGATGACCGGCGCGATCCTGACGCTCGCCACCTCACTTCTCCATGCCTTCAAGCAGCGAATCAAGATCGGCGTCGCTGACATCGATCTGGTAGAACAGCTTATAGAAGGAGCGCATCTCGGCGCGCAGATCGGCCCTGGCCTCGCCATCGTAAAAGGCGGAGATCAGGATCGGCAGCCCGATCAGCCGGCTCACCGAGGGGGGCGAGTCGACACTGCCAAAGGGGCGGCTTGGCGGCAGCAGCACGCGCCTGTTCTGCACTGCCGGAACCGGCTTCCATTCCGGATTTTCCAGCACCGCCCGCCGCGCTTCGGTATCGATGGTCACGATGGTGTCCGGCGCCCAGTTGATGACCTGTTCGGCCGACACCCGCGCCATCCCGCCCTCTTTGAGGAACCCCTCGACAACATTGACCGCGCCGACCCGTTCGATGATTTCGGTATTGATCGAGCCACGCGCCCCGGTCTGGAACCCGTCACTGCCGCGTGCGAAATAGACCCGGGGACGTGAAGCCGCAGGCACCGAGGCAATCACCCGATCGACGCGGGTGAAAATCTGCTCCGCCGTTCGGGCCAGCGCCTCACCGCGCTCGGGCACCTTAAGAATATCGGCGAAGAGCCGCAACGAACCGGGCGTCGCCGGAAAGCTGCCGTCGATCAGCACATAGGGGATGCCGGTCTGAGCCTGGACGCGATCGGCGAGGGAGCGATAGGTCTCGTTCATGGACCCGAAATCGACAATGATATCGGGCTTCATGGCAATCAGCCGTTCGATGTTCATGGTGTCGCCGCGCCCGGTCAGCCGGCCAAGCCTCGGCAGTTCGCGCACGATCGGCAGCAGGAAGGGCTTGTCTTCATCACGCGGCGGACGGACCCAGCCCAGCATCCTTTCCGGGGCCATGACATAGAGGAAGATGTCGGCCGGAGGACCGGCAGCATAGACCCGGGTGATATTCTCGGGCACATCAACGTGGCGGCCTGCGGAATCGACCACCATGCGACCGCTCGCAGGCATCGCGAAGCCAACTGTCGCCACCACAAGGAGGACCAATTCCAGTCGTCGAATGAACCCCTTCATGCCTTTCCTCCCCTTCCAGAACATCACCGGTTTCGCCCTGGACTGGCTGCCGGCAACCCCTGGGCCCGCCACAATTAGGCGGGAACCATCGATATGTAAATGGATTACATTACCGACTGGACATTGTCTCCAGGAGTTCGCTCCCCGCATCACAATTCAGACAAGAAATGTTGGCCTCTATGCCGGCGCGGAAGTTACGGAGCGTATCGTAGATCGCTTGACTTTCACACATCTCCTCAACCGAGAGATGGCACTTCTTATGAAAGGCCATATCCTTC